>OZ271836.1:3003776-3304153 GCA_965601745.1 Alkalispirochaeta sp. | reverse complement strand
TTCTCTAAGCGGAGAAACCAGTGCACGAGGATGGCGAGCGAAAGAAACATCGGCAACGCTGCCTGGAGGATTCCGTGCAACACAATGTCGGCGCTTGGATAAACCCATCCGAGAACAAGAAGCGCTGTTGAACCGGCGTGTATGCCGCCGATACCGAGGCTGTGTGCCTCGCGAAAAATGGTCAACAAGACGATGGAGGCGGCGGCGGCGTTGAAGATCCAGAAAAGCGTCGAATCTGGTGTCCGTAACGCCGTTAGTTGACGGGCAACAACATCTCGCGCGGATACCGATGCAAGGAGTACGACGCTCCACCCAACCAGAATCGCAACGACGATGCCGGCGCTCCGCCGGGTGGCCGCAAAGCTCGCATAGTCGGGCATAACAACGGTGGTGAGTAAGACCAGAAGCGCTCCGGCGTAGGCGCTAAACAGCGCCGCAGACTGGAGAGACGAACCAACAAAATCGAACACCTGTGGAAGGCCAAAGACCAGCAACATCGCCAAGAGCGACGATGTCGCTATGCCGATTCCAAGTACGTAGACTTTGAGGTTGTGAACACGAGGATATGCGCTGTGGCTGAGATAGCTGGCGGTAAGGGCGCCAACAGCGCCAAAAGAGGCGAGAACTGACTCGTACCCGATCGAGCGATCCAGGATCGTACGCCAGATCCATAGGGATGCAAAACCAATTAGGATAGCGAGGACAAAGACGGGCGCTCCCCAGCTCGTTCGTTCTTTTGCGCCTACGGTCGCCATACCCGCTGTACTTCCTCGGCGATAATGGCGAAGCCTTCGTCGATCGACGCGGGATCGCGTCCGTAGTTGAGGCGCAGGCATTCGCGGCTGTGCTGCCAACCCGATAGCCCCGGGACGCCGTAAAAGAAGTACTCGCCCGGTACTACGATCACCGAACGATGTTTGAGGCGGTCGTAGAGTTCTCGCGTCGGAATCGGGAGATCCGGAAACCATATCCAAAGGAATATCGAACCCTCCGTCCGGTGAATGGCCCAGGGCACGCTGTTGTCAAACGCACGGGTAGCAGCGTCGAGGGCGAAATCTTTTTTCTGGCGGTAGAATGGAGTGATCGATTCGTGAGCCAGTCGGCCGATTGTGCCGTCGGAAAAAAGCGGTTCGACGAGGAACTGACCGACCGTTCCGTTGGCGAGGCTCAATACCGCGTTGGCACGGCTCAGCGCTTGGACGATCTCTTTATCGGCCACGACGATACCCGTTCGTACTCCCGGCAATCCAATTTTGGACAGGCTCATGCTGAGAATAATGCGGTCGTTCCATATCGGTCGCGCGGTCCCATCTATCTCTTCGTCAAAAACGATCCGCGGAAACGGAAGGCCGTAGGCGTTGTCTATGATAAGAGGAACTCCAAAACGAGCGGACAACTCATCCAGGCGGATGAGCTCCTCATCGGTGACGACGTTTCCCGAGGGATTTGTAGGCCGCGAAACAAGCATAGCGCCAAAAGCCGGACCATGTTTGTCGGCGTCGGCGAGTTCCCGCTCCACCAGATCTATATCGATCCGGTACTTAAACCGATGCTCGTCCAATTGATAAATCTGCGGTCGACACGCGACAAAAGACTCTTTACTAAGCGCTTGATCTGCGTAGCCGATGTATTCGGGAACCATCGGGAGAAGGATTCGTCTCCCCTCCCCGCTGAGCATATTGAGGAGGAGAAACATAGCGGTCTGACTTCCGTTGGTGATCGCGACGTTCTCAGGACCGACATCCCAACCAAACTCCGCGCGGAGATACCCCGCCAACTCTCGTCCAAATCGCTCGCGCCCCTGAGGACGATCGTAGTTTCCGAGCATGTTCTCAAACGTCTCGCCGTCGTCGAGGATTTCCGCCATGCGGCGTCGCCAAACCTGCTCTACTGCGGGAATCCGTGCCGGATTACCTCCGCCAAGCATACAGACGTGATCACCACCAGCCAACGCGCGCCCCATGTCATCCATGAGATCCATGATCCCTGTATGGCCACCGAGTTTTTGTCCAAATGAGGAAAGACCAAACACGCTTCAAGTATAGTGCGCCGGTAGCTCCGTTGAAACTGCCGGTCGTTTGGTGTAAACCTTTGCGCGTGGCTAGATTTCTGACCCTGAATAAGATCGCGCGTGAAGGGATCTCCCTTCTCGAGTCCCGCGGACACGTCGTCGGTGAAGATGTCAACGATCCCGACGCGATCCTTGTCCGGAGTGCGTCACTACATGAGACCGAGTTTGGTCCGTCGCTAAAGGCGATCGCTCGGGCCGGCGCCGGCGTAAACAACATACCAGTCGAACGATGTACGGAGCGGGGCATAGTCGTTTTTAACACTCCCGGCTCAAACGCCAACAGCGTAAAAGAGTTGGTTATCGGGGGTCTGATCCTCTCCTCTCGTCGGATCGTCGACGGGATTTCCTGGGCCCGATCGATCGAGGCAGCCGATGGTTCGCTTAACGAAAAAGTCGAGAGCGGTAAAAAACACTACGCCGGACCGGAGATAAGCGGTAAAACGATGGGCGTTGTCGGTCTCGGAGCGATCGGCGTAATGGTAGCAAATGCCGCCGAAGCTCTCGGCATGGAGGTAATCGGCTGTGATCCGTACCTCTCGATAGAATCGGCTTGGGGCCTTTCCCGCTCCGTGAGACGAGCAGAAACGGTCGAGGCGCTTTTCGCGACTGCGGACTACGTCTCGCTCCACGCACCGCTCAACGATCAAACCCGTGGCATGGTTGACGCAGCGCTCCTCAAGCGTGCCAAACGAGGCGTGCGCCTGCTCAACTTTGCCCGCGGCGGTCTCGTGACGGATGATGCCGTTCGCGAGGCGCTCCAAGACGGAACGATCAGCTGCTACGTCACCGACTTTCCGAGCGAAACTCTCCTCGGTCTCGAAAACGTCTTACCGATTCCGCACCTCGGGGCGTCGACGCCGGAGGCAGAGACCAATTCCGCCGTAATGGCCGCAAAACAGCTCGCGGATTATCTCGAGCGCGGCAACGTAGTCAACGGCGTAAACACTCCCGATTGCTCGATGGAGCCGGGGTCGGGTGACCGACTTGTCCTTGCCAATCGAAATGTTCCCAATATGGTCGGCCAGATCACAACGATCCTCGCCGAGGCCCAACTCAATATCTCGGATATGCTTAACCGTCATCGCGGCGACCTCGCGTACAACATCATCGACCTCGATGGTGACGTCGCCGACGAAGTTATCGATCAGATAAAAAGTGTCGACGGTGTTCTGATGGCTAGGAGGCTACGATTTGACTAAGCACATCTCTGTTTCGACTGCAGCGATCCTGTTCGCCGGATTACTCGCTCCCCTCTCCAGTTTTGGTCAGGAGTGGGAAGATCTTGCCGACGGTATGTACGCGGCGATCCGCACCAATCGGAGCGTTCGCGGCGAAGACACGATCCTGGTCCGGCTGGCCTTTCGCCAAGCCCCCCTTACCGTGACAAACTTCATTGGCCTGACCGAAGGCCTGATCGATCATTCACGTGACGGCGCCGAACGTTTTTACGACGGACTTATCTTCCACCGGGTTATCGACGACTTTATGATTCAAGGCGGTGATCCCCAGGGAACGGGGCGAGGAGGACCGGGGTATCGTTTTCCCGACGAGTTTGATCCGAACCTTCGTCACGACGGGCCGGGCGTCCTCTCGATGGCCAACTCGGGTCCGGGATCAAATGGCAGTCAGTTTTTTATTACCCATGTCGCTACCCCGTGGTTGGACGATCGGCACAGCGTATTTGGCGAAGTCATCGAAGGGCAAAACATCGTCGACGCCGTTGAACAGGGAGATCGAATTGAGCGGATCGATATAATCCGTGTCGGCCGCGAAGCAGAGGCGTTTGTCGTCAATCAGCGTACATTTGAGCAGCGTATTGAAACCGCGCGTTCAGAGCGTCGGCGCGAAGAAGAAGCGGCGATCGCCGAGACGATCGCCGAGATCGAACGAGTTCTTCCCGGCGCGGAGCGCGACGAAAACGGTATCTGGGTACGAATCGACCAGCGTGGTTCGGGTCGGCGTCCCAACCAGGGGGCGGAGGTTTCCGTACACTACGTGGGGCAGTTTCTCGACGGCCGCGAGTTTGATTCCTCCCGACGCCGTGGCCAACCGTTCTCTTTTCCCGCAGGCGCGGGCCGGGTGATTCCCGGTTGGGACCTCACGGTGCTCGATATGCGAGAGGGAGAGACCCGAACGGTGGTTATTCCCCCAGACCTTGCCTATGGGGAGCGCGGCGCCGGCGGCGTGATTCCACCGGGAGCGTTTTTACTGTTCGAGATCGAGCTTATCGACGCCGGTCGTTAATCCCGGGCCGTAACGACGGCGTTGCCTTTCTCGGCGTTATGACAACTCCTCGTACCCCGACCGAAGGTCCTCGAGATATACACTTATCTCGCCGGCTTGCGCACGCAAAGATTCGAGTAAATCCATCTGGGCACGTGTGTTTTTGGTGCGAATAACGTCGATTTTGATCTGATTGAGCGCGTTGAGCGCAGCCCCGCTGCGCACCTCGATTACCTCAAGCTCAGCGGATAGCTCGTCGTAGGAGCGTCGCTGGCGTTCGATCTGTTCGAGGCTGGCTCTGTACTCTTTCTCAACGCGTTTGTTCTCCGTCTTGCCGAGGCGCTCAGTTAGTCTTGAACGGTCGGCGTTGAGTTGCTGGATCGGGATGCCGGCGAGCAGCTCGCGTACCTCGCGTTGCGTACGATCGAGGACCTCGAGTTGAGAAACGTAGGTGTCGAGAATCGTGTGAAGGTCATCACCGCCAAGCGCCGCCGCCTCCGGCAACGCCGCGATCTCGTCCTCGATCTGCCGCTGCGTCGCTCTCGCTCCCGCCAAAAACGATGACATCGGTTCACCCGCGGTCTTCGTCAAGAATCGTTTCCTCGGAAAGGTCGACAGCGGTATCTGCGGTTCAAGTTCCGCGACCCGTCGACGATACGAAGCAAAATGGGTGAACAGGCCGATTCCCATTGCGGCGCTGGGAATCAAAGCCCACGGAAACCCCGGGCTCGTTATCGCATTGATCATCCCCAAGAGACCCATCGTCGCGAGATTGCTCGCCAGATGACCGCGCCATGAGCGCCGCTGCTTCCAGAGTTTGCGATGAGTTTTGAGATCATCGCGCGTCGCGCCGGCGAGAAGTTCAACTTCGGCGTACTCCGCTTGGCGAGATCGTTGGGCTGTGAGATGGGATATGTAGCCGATACCCCAACCAAAGAGGGGAAACAGAAACCACGGGAATCCCGCGCCGGTTATCGCCCAAACGACGGTTATCATCGCATTCACGCCGAGAAAGCTCGTCGTGTGTCCGGCCAGACCGGCCCTCTCGCGAGAAATCCGACGTTCAAACGTTGATCGATACAACTCGTACAGCTCGAAATCGCTGAGACTTCGATTTCCTTTTAATAGCTTGCGGAGCGATCCGTCCCATTCGTACGGTTTTTCGGGAACAGGATCGGCGGCTAGCTCGTGGTCGTCTTCGCGACGGAGAAAACCACGGGTCCCGAGGCGATCGAGCTCGGAAAGCTCCGCGGGTGAGCTGACGCCAAGGTGCTCTATCGCTTCGGCGCGGGTTGGGCGCCCGCCTCTGTCGCGAATATAAGTGAGGAGGCGCACCCGGATATCGGGTAAGGCCGTGGCTCCGGGGCCCGATACAAAGACTGATAGATCTGCCGCATCAATCTCGGGCAACGCACCTGTATCGACCGGTACAAAGGAGTCGGCCCTCGCTCCGGCGGCTTTTCGAACTGCTGCGGTTATTGCCACGGTCCCGGGATCGACCGCTTGAGCAACCGTTTCGGCGGAGACGGTCGAATCGGTCTCGGTTACCGCAATGCGTGCAGTTCCATAGAATTCCGGGCGCTCGAGAAAGTCAAACGCGCTCCGCAGTGCGGCGTGAGCGTTCTGATACGTCAAAATCGAATAATCGTTTTTGGTCGAAACCAGCGTCGCGCCGCGTTCCTGGGCGATCGCAGAAACGAGGTCGGATCGAGTTCCGGGGAATATCGCCAAGGTCGTCAACATGGCGTCACAACTGTAGGTCCTCCGCGATGTGGCGTCAAGCGTGGTAGACTGGCGAGGCATGCCGAAGCGCGAGAAGCACTACGTTTGTACCTCATGCGGTCATATCGAGGCAAAATGGTTGGGGCAGTGCCCATCCTGCGGAGAGTGGAACACCCTGGAAGAACGGGGCGTCCCTCGTGGGGGATCGTCCCACAAGACGAGCGCCCGTGGGGGATCGGGGAGTCGTCCGTTACACGAGATCGACCCCGAATATCGCTCGCGAATCTCGACCGGACTCGCGGAGCTTGACCGGGCATTGGGGGGTGGACTCCTTCCGGGAACGAGCATTCTCGTCGGCGGCGAGCCGGGAATCGGGAAGTCGACACTGCTGCTGCAGGCCTGTGGCCGGATTGCCGGATCGTCGTGTCTGTACGTTAGCGCCGAGGAGAGCGCGGCACAGATCAGACGGAGGGCTGATCGGGTCGGCGTAACTTCCGAGGGGATTCGCGTCCTCGCGGCGACGCGAATCGAAGAGATTATCGCTGAGCTCGATAGACTCACTCCGCGATTTGTGGCGATCGACAGCATTCAGACGATCGTCACAGAACAGGTCGGTCAGATTCCTGGAACGCCCAATCAGATTAAATACGTCGCCCATGAGCTCGCCGATTGGGCTCGCCGAAACGATAGCGCCGTCGTTCTTGTTGCCCACGTCACCAAAGAGGGGCAAATCGCCGGACCAAAAGTGGTCGAACATCTCGTCGACGCGGTGTTGATGTTTGAGCAATCGGATGGGGAACTGCGGTTTCTGCGAGCTGTTAAGAATCGCTTTGGTGCGATCGAGGAGCTCGGTATTTTTGTAATGGGTGCCAACGGTCTCGAAGAACTTCGTGATCCCGCCCGGGCGTTTGTCTCCGGAAATCGTTCTACTCAACCGGCGGGTGTTATCGCCGCCCCGTGTTACGAGGGATCACGGGTACTTGTCGTCGAGATTCAGGCGCTTACCGTGCCGGCCAAAGGTGGTGTCTCGCGGGCGTTTTCCGATCGTATCGACAACCGCAGGGTTAATCGCGTTGCCGCCGTTCTGGAAAAACACCTCGGGATACCGCTTGCGGACCAGGACGTGTATATCAACGTTGCCGGAGGCATTCGCGTACAGGACGTCGCCACAGATCTCGCCCTTGCGCTCGCCCTGTATTCGGCGCGCAGCGGTGAGCCCGTCCCCGCCGGACTGGTCGCTACCGGCGAACTGAGCCTCGCCGGAGAGGTCCGCCCGGTCTCGCATCGCGACCAACGGCTCCGCGCGGCTACCGATCTCGGCTTTACGCAGGTTGTCGGACCGCCGAGTCAGGATCGCGCCGAAGAGGGCTGGCATGTCGTTGATACGGTCCGCGCGGCCGTCGGAGCGTCGTTTAAGAACCTAAGGAAACAAGAGCGGTAGCGCGACAAACGTTCCGATCGCGCTCCCAATCGTTGAAAAGAAAAAAACCAACAGGATGTGAGTCAAGCGATTACGGAAGAAACCGCGAAACGAGGTAATGTCGGTGTTGAGATTCTCAAAATCGCGCACTCTCGGCTTACGCAGGAACGCCTCCGTGAGGCCCGTGACAAACCCTACGCCGACGGTCGGATTCATCGAAGTAATCGGAGCGCCCAAAAACGCGAGAAGAATCGTAACCGGATGCGCGAGCGCCGCGAGAGCGCCGATCGCCGACAAGGTTCCATTCACGAGCACCCAGCGCCATAGCGACTGGAGCCCACCTTGCCAACCACCGCGGAAAAAGCCCCAGATGATCAGACCACCAACGATCGCCGGGACGAGGTAAGGAAGCGTTCGGCGGACGGGTCCCGGCGGCGGGATTACTTCGAGAGCCGCGGTATCGGTCGGATCAGCGCCGCTGCCGAGTTCTTCAAGGCGCTTAACGATCCCGGGGACGTGTCCGGCACCAACAACGGCGAGGACGCGCGAACCGGGAGCATCGTAGATATTCTGAGCGAGGTAGGCGTCCCGCTCATCGATGAGGACGGTCTTAACGCTTGGCAGATAGTCGGCCAACTCCTGGAGCATCGATTCGAGTTCACTCCGCTCTCGTAGGCGAGCGAGATCCTCTTCGCTGACTTCCTCACGGGAAAACGCACCGGCGATCATGCTCGCAAGTAGTTTGTTCTTGCCCCAGAATCCGGTGTTGGCCCAGGCGCGTCGAAGGGTAGCCTGTATCGGCCGATCACCGAAGGAGTACGAAATCTCCCCGGCCTCCGCCGACTCGACCGCCGCGATCATTTCGGATCCCGGTTTAACGCCGGTTGAGAGGCCGATTCGGCGCTGAAATGACGCCAGCACGAGATTGCTCAGCAATAGAAACGCCTGCCGGCGCCTGATCACCTGGAAGATATCGAGTTGCGACCAGTCTTGTTTTCGTTTTACCGATCGAAACCGTTGCTTGTCGATCTCAATGACAACATGATCGATTTCGCCATTGGCAATAGTCGCCTCCACCGCGTCGACACTCTCGCGGGAAACGTGGGCGGTTCCGAGAAGAAGAAACGTTCGGTCCCCGCTTTCAACGGTCGTTATCTGGTATTGCTCGGGATCAAAAGCCGGTTCGGTCATACATCCTCTGGTTGCAGAATATCAAATGCGGCGATAAAACGTTTACGCAGGCCCTCATCACCCGGATAGAGGTCGTGAGGAATCGATCCACCGCCCATGTGGATATGTCCCCCGCCGGATCCAATCCCCTCGAGTGCCTGACGGATTACCACGTCGCTGGGACGTAGCGCGTCCTCGCTTCTCACCGACAGACGAAACTCGTCGCGATCTCCGCTCACGACCACGGAGAAGTGAATCTCACGCAAACCGAGGAAAAAGTCGGCTATCAGAGCGATCACTTCGGCGCTGTATTGGCCCGGGAGTACGACAAAGCTAAAATCGCGGGCGACGATACAGACATCGATCGCCTGGCGAAACGCCGCGAGATCGCTGAGCGAGAGCGAGTTTCTCAAGAGTCGTGTCGCTAAAGCCCAATCACCGCGCATAAAAAGATCGCTAAACGCCTCGAGGTCGTTATCGGAGACGCCGCGAGTCATGTACGCCGTGTCCATCATGATGCCCATAAGAAGCGCCGTGGCAACGCGATGTTCGATCTCGACTCCGGCTTCCCGGTAGTACTCAAAGATAATCGTTGAGCATGCCCCGTAGTCCTGTCGGATATCGACATACGGACATCCGGACGGCACCGTCGGCTGATGATGATCGATCACGCCGACCGTCGTTCCCGGTATACCCGTTACGTTCGAGTTTCCGACAAAGCCGTCGACGACGATCACCTGCGCGTCATCGTCGACGCCGACTTCTCCGTTAGAACGAATGTCTATTTCCAGGTGCCCGATGGCATCGGTGAGAGATTCGCTCTGTATTGCGCCGCCGTAGCTCAGCACCGCTTGAATACCGCGGACGGCGAGGAGCTCACGAAGTGCAAATGCGGTCGCGACGGCGTCGTGGTCGGGGAAATCGTGCGCCTGCACGACGACTCGACGGCGAGGATCGAGGTGTTCGATTAATCTATCTACACTCGTCATGAGCTATTCCGAATCCTGATCCGTCAGATCAAGCATTCGCAGTTCGGCAAGACGCGTAACAACAAATCCACGCAGATCCTCGTCCAGAACCTCCCGATAGAGATTGGTCGCACTCCGCGTTCGTCCGAGAAGTTCCATATGCGCCGCCAGGAAAAACCGTCCCCGAAGCTGCGGGACGCGCTCCTCCTCTTCGACGATCGCCTGGACGATTCGGCCCTCATATGACGGCGAGATATAGTAACGGGCAAGCTCCCAGTAGATACTCGGCCTCGGAAAATCGGACGCCGCCTCCTCGATATAGCTTCGCGATTCTTGTTCGAGGCCGGCGCGTTTTAAAGAAAGAGAAGATAAAAGCGCGTACCCGGGATCGGAAGGTTGTCCCGGGCTGGAGATACCCCAGGCGAGATCAAAGTAGCGCGCGGCGTCCTCGTACTCGCCGAGCTCAAAGAGCAAGACCGCGAGCGGCGCGTAGCCACGATCGTAGTCAGGGCGTCGACGGAGCGCTTCTCGGTAATCGGCCGCGGCGCTTGCTCGCTCTCTAAGAAAATCATAGGCGCGGGCGCGGTACACGTAGGTGAGAAATATGTCCGGATCTCGTTCGATTACCCAGTCGAAATCCTCGATCGCCCCGCGCATGTCGTTTTTTTCGAGTCGGAGATTCCCGCGGTCGTACCGGTGCCAGATAAAGTCCTCATCGAGCGCGATCGCCTGCGACAAGTCGCGTTCGGCATCATCGAGGCGGTACTGCATCGCCAGGGCACGGCTTCGATCTACGTAGGAAAACGGGTAATCGGGAGCAACCTCGATTGCGCGCGTTAGAATTTCCTCGGCGGCTTCAGGCTCGGGTTCGGAAAGGCGAAGTTTGACGTTACCCAACCCGATAAGCGCGACGAGGTTTCCCTCGTCCTGCTCGAGGCTCGCACGAAACGCTTCTTCCGCGGCATCGTATCGCCGATTCTCGAGTTGTATCTCTCCGAACGCCGCTTGCGCGGCCGCATGCCGTGGATCTGCCGAAAGCGCCTCTTGAAGAAGCTCCTCCTGACGAATTTCGTCGTCGCGAGCGCCCGCAATCAGAGCAAGGGCGAGGAGAGCGTCGGCATTATCCGACTGTTCAGCGATAACGAGATTAAGTACGTCTGTTGCTGCGTTGAGATCGCCGGCCGCGAGGTAGAGGTTGGCGAGCAGTACTCGCGTCTCCGGAGCATCCGGATCTTCGAGTTCGGCGGCCCGGTACGCGGCGATCGCGGACTCCGGATCGCCAAGCGCAACCGCGAGACTGATGCTCTCGTAGGCTTCTTCGACCGGGTCCGCCGGGATTTGTTCTTCTGCGTCCTCGTCCGTCTCCGGAGTTCGCGTTTCAGGGCTGGTTGCACAACCGATGACGAACGCCGAGAGGACAATTGCACCTACAATCCAGCGCATGAGGCGCGAGTATAACAGATTGGGCCGGTCCTTATCCAGAACCGGCCGAACGGGAACTGATTACTTGTAAGAGAACGCCGTCCAGAACCAGTTGGCTTTCTCAAATGAACGGAGCATCGCGATGAGAAAATCGGCGGTTCCTTCGTCGTTGTGCTCACCCGAGGTCTCGATCAACGCGCGCACGTTGTGCATGAGGTGTTTCAAATCCGCCAATACGTTTTGCCCAACCTCAAGCGGCGAATATCCACGGCTCTCAAGCTCGGCGAGCGAACTCGTCTCGAGGTAGTCCTTGAGTCGAGTTGCCGGTCGGTGGCCCAGCATGAGGATGCGCTCGGCGGTATCGTCGATAAACACAGCTATTTCTTCGTACATCGTCTGTAATTCGCGATGAACGGTGAAGAACTCTCGGCCTTCGATATTCCAATGAAGGGCGTGGAGATGTCCGTACACGAGGTGTAAATCGGCAAGCAATTCGTTTAAGCCGGCCGAAACTTTTGAAGTCGCCGCGCTGTCTAGTGAAATCTGTACGTTCATATAGATCGTCTCCTTTTGCTCAACAAAATTAAATCGACCAGGACAAGGTAATAAGAGTCTCGATTAAAATCAATATAGTTAGGAATAATTCCTAATAATGTTTCATGCTTGACAAAATTACTGGTTAAATACAGACTACTTGTAAACACACAGTTCGGTTGCATTGGAAGCGAGGTGAAAGACCTCCGCGGACGCGCCACCGTGATGGGTGCGGATCGTCACACAGGCCACTGGTCAAAAAACGGACCGGGAAGGCGACGATTCGCAAAGCCCTCAGCCGGGATACTTTGGCCGAACGGATGTGAATCGCAGCTTCGCGAGAAGAGCGTGCGATTGCGCGTGTTGCCCCGTTACGTCAATGGAACAACACCCCGGGCGTCGCCACGTCTCCTCGCCACACACAGGGGGTTCCTATGTTTTCTCTCAACGCACGACGAACGCGCATTCTCGTCGTCTCGATTACGGTCCTGGTTCTTTGTCTTTTCTTTGTCACCGCATGCGACACGGGTCGCGGTCCTGTCGTTCCTATTGGAACGTGGAGCGGTCCCAGCGAAGAGTTTCCGGATTCGTACACCCTAACCACCACCACGCTGAGCTACACAAGTGGCTTTGGAGACCGCGAGGCTACCGTAGTGTCCGTTACTCTTGGATCGCTTAACGCCGGAGACACCGCGCTCGGTTCCAACGTCGACGAGACCGGTACGGTCGAGCCGGGGTATGCGGTCATCGAGTACACCTCACCGGCGGCCATTGCCGGAACGTTTAACGTGTTCCGGTTTGGAAATGTCGATGGATCGCCAAACCAACAGTACATGGCCGAAGGGTTCGCCGGATTCGACGTCGGCCAGTTTTCCTCAGCCGAGGCTGCACTCGCCGGCGTGACCACGGATGGTGGTTCTTTCTTCCTCGGGATTTATACTAAGCAGTAGATGCATCACAAACTCTGGTCCCGCAGTCGTCGTTATGGCTACGTCGTTCTTGTCGGCGTAGCGTTCCTCTCGGGATGTAGCGCGGGCGGGGCCGGTAGCGACCCGGCAGGCCCCTTCCAACACGGAGAAGGTGTGCCCGCCGCGTCGACTGCCGTAGTCCGCTGGGCCCAAGCGCTGGGACCCGGCGGCTACGCGCCCGGCGCCGAGGCAACCTCGTTTAACGATCCAAGCGAGGCGTTTGGACCGGCATCCGGCGTTGCCACCGACGTCGTCAGCCTCGGGCGCGGAGGCGAGATTACACTCGACCTTGTAAACCCGATTACGGACGGTACGGGCGCGGATTTCGCGGTGTTCGAAAACGGCTTTACCGGAAACGGCACCCTGTTTGCCGAACTCGCTTTTGTTTCGGTCTCGAGCGACGGTCTTATCTGGACCCGATTCCGCACAGCGACGCTCAGCACTTCGCCAGTCACGGCGTTCGGTCAAATCGATCCCACACAGTACAGCGGATTTGCAGGGCTTCATGCGGCGGGAGTAGGAACCGCATTTGACCTCGCCGAGCTATCCGAGACCGCCGAAGTAACGAGCGGTGACGTCGATCTTTCCTCGGTCCGCTACGTACGCATAAGCGATATCGTTGGTGACGGCACGACCTTAGCCGACGACGGAAACCCGATCTACGATCCGTATCCTACCGAAGGTTCGGCCGGATTTGACCTCGATGGATTGGCCGTCCTCCAGTAGGTGCTCGCGTAACTCTCGATTCCCTCGCGGTATTACGTTTCGGCGATCTCTTCGTGTCGTTGTGCTTGCCGCGCTGTTGGTCGGTTCGGCAGCCGCGTGGGCCGAGGACGTCGAGACCGTTGTTATCACAGCCCCGCGCGACGACGCCGATTCGGACCCCGGAACGATCGTCGTTAGCGCTGATCAGGCGAGATTGCGCGGCGCGCGCACGGTCGCCGAGGCGATCGCCTCCGCGCCGGGAGTCAGCCTCCAGGCCACCGGATCGTCGTTTGAACCTGTCTTTCTCCGAATTCGCGGATCGACGAGTGAACAAGTGCTCGTCCTACGAGATGGCCGTCCAATTACCGACAGCTATAGCGGCTCCACCGACCTGGCCCGGATTCCGCTAGAAACTGTAGAGCGAATCGAAATCGTACGGGGGCCGGTCAACGCAATCTACGGCGGTGGTGCCGCGGGGGCGATCAACATCATCACAACGCCAATCACTTCCGACGGGGGATGGACGGGAACCGGTCGATACAGCTTCGGAAACCTCGGGGAGCACCGGATAGGCACCGACACACAGTTCGCCGGGGAGAGACTCGATCTTGGTCTTTCGGCGAGCGGCGCGATAGCCAACAATCGATACGAGTATCAGCGCGCGGGAGCGTCAGAATCGCGGACAAATGCCGGTGGGAGCGAAGGTGCAATCTCGATCGTCGCCGATACGGGCCGAAGCGCCGCTCCGTTGACCGGTGACGTCGTCGTTCGTATCGAGAGCTCCGAGCGCGGAGCACCCGGCTCGATTGAGTTCCCAACGACGGCCGCCAAACTGGACGATGAGCGACTCTCCGCCGCGATGGGCGCCGAGTACTCAGTACGCGCGCTTCTATTTCGCGTGGCGGTCGACGGCGCACGAATCAAACGGTCGTTTTCCGACCCCGACTACCCGCTCGGCGCACTTCGCTCAGATGCGGAACTCTACTCCGGAGGCGCCGAGGCGGTCGCTGAGTACTCGACGGAAGTATGGCAGACAACCCTCCGAATCGACGGCCGTTACTCATCGCTCGACGACCGCGAGCTGGGAGCGAGAGAGAGGATAGCAACAGCGCTGTCGCCGTCGTTCTCAATCGGTAGAAGCCTCCGCTTGTCGACCTACGGCCGTTTTGAGTATACGGACGAGGAGGCACTTCCAAGCGCACGCACAACGCTATCGTGGTCGCCGATTTCGCTGCTCAGAATCGGCGCCGTCGGGGCGATCGGTTATCGACTCCCGACGTTTCTTGAGTTGTTCCAACCGGTGAGCGCATTTGTCGTCGGTAATCCCGATCTTGATCCGGAATTAAGTTCATCCGTTGAAGGAGAACTACTTGTTGGTGGTACGGGGGAGCACACACTAAGGACAGCGGCATACATCGTCAGGTATGAGGATCTGATCCAGTGGATCGCCGGTCCCGATGGACGGTGGAGTCCACGAAACACGGGGACCGCTCTTGTACGGGGCGTCGAGATTCAGGGCACGACGACACTACCGTGGCAAATCGGACAATGGTCACATCAAATCGAAATTGACGGAGAGATCCTTGAAGCGATCGATACGACCCGCGGTGCGACCGACGGTGCTCAACTACCCTATCGTCCGCGGGCGACGGTCGGCGGTGCCTTCTCGCTTGCCCATCGCTTTGGTCATTCGATTACTCTTCAGACCGAATACGTAGGTGCGCGTCCCGTGAACGCGCAGAATACCGAATGGTTGGAACCGTATCTGGCGATCGACCTTTCTGCCCGAGTGCGAATACCTGCTGGAGTCGTTGACGAGTGGTTTATACTCGCACGGGTCGACAACATTCTCGACGAACCCTACGTCGCGACTCGGTTTTATCCAAATCCGGGGCGCGAAGTGATAATTGGAACGGAGATTCGCTGGTGATCAGTCGCCCAGGCGCCGCGTCGATCAATAAATGCCTCATCTCGCTCGTGTCTTTGCTCGTACTCTCAGGGTGCGAGTTGTTCCTCGTACCCAGTGACGGAGGCGAAGGCCGGACGCGAACCGAAACATCCCGCGAGATCTTTGTTCTCCATAGCCTCGCCGAGTCGATAAGCGTGTTGGAAATTGACGACGACGGCCAACCGTCGGCCAGCGACGCAAACGTGCTGCAGACCGGCGCAATTCCCAACGATATCGTCCGGCTCGGTCCCCTTCTCTTGTTTGTCGTCTCCGGAGAAAACGCGGTCGTATCGGCGGTAGAGGATACGCTTAACCTGCGAAGTCGTGTGGACCTGGGTACCAATCGCAACCCGATGCGCATCTCAGCGTTCGCCGACGCGACGGCCAACCAGGACGCCCGGTGGCTGGTCGCCGCGACAAACCTCCTATCTGATACTGTATCGATCGTCAACGTTGATCGCGGCGCGGTGATCGCTGAGTTTCCCGTAGGTCCATCACCGCAGGCGATTCTGCTGACTCCTGGAACGACGAGCGCCGAGGTGCGGATCATCGTCAGCAACACAAACTTTCGCACCGACCGGCCGCCGGAAATTCCGTACGGACCCGGTTCCCTCACTGAGCTCCGGGTCGTCGTCGAAAATGCGTCGACAGTCTCGCTCCTTTCGACGCGACAAATCGATCTCGAGGATACTGACTACGACGAGGTATCGGACGCCGGAGTAAACCCGGGAGATTTGGTGGACCTTCCCGCCGTTGATGAAGTTCTTGTTATCGGATCGGGAGTCAACCTTGCGCCCGGCGGAGGCGGGGCCGATGACGGTACCGTGATCGTACTCGATCGCGAAACGCTCGCGATAAACCGGCGAATCGCAATCGGCGGTTCCCCGGGTCGCGGTGTCATCACCGCCGATGCTCCGTCTACCGTGTTGTACACCGCCGGTGTCGACGGTGTTAGGAGGATCGAACGGGATGCCGGTGCTTGGGCCACGCCCTCCGGTACAACGCTCCTTGTGTCCTCCGGGGCGACGGGTTCTCTCTTTGCCGACTGCATCGTCGTCGATGATGTGATATACGTCGCCGACTTTTCCGCGGATCGCGTGTTAACTATCGAGGCGTCGACAGGGGCCCGGCTCGCCGAAACGCCCGTTTCGGATGGCCCGATCGCGCTCTTATGGGATATCGAAACGTGACCGATCTGGCTCGGTCCTCGGCGGCAGTCGGATTTGCAATTCTTATCCACGCCCTTGCGATTAGCGTTATCAGACTACCGGAACAAGTTTCGCCAACGAAGCAAAGCACCGTCGCAATTCGTTTTCGCCCGCGGTCTGCGCCGACGGTGCATCAATCCCCCGTGGACGCCCCGCGTGACGACGCTCCGGAACCTGATAGTCATCGGTCGGGGAGCGCCCGCGAAACGCCCTCCCGCAACGACATCACGATCCCGGAGCGAGACGGTTCGACGGAAACGATCGCAGAACCGTCGTCATCGATCGCGATCGAAGAAGCCCAGGACGGACACGCGATCGACGAGCGCCAATCCACCGGTCTCGCCGCGACCGATGCCGTCGCGAGGTCGTTCGGAAATAGCAATTCCGGCGCCGCACCGGCGATCGCCGAGATACCGACACGACGAACACCCCCACCAACGTATCCGGAACGCGCGCGGCGAGCCGGACATGAGGGCATCGTCGAACTCGAAGTACTTGTTGACGATCGCGGCCGTGTACAAGAAGCGATCGTCGTATCGTCGTCGGGCTTTGAAAGCTTGGATGATGCCGCCAGAGCGGCGGTCGTTCGCTGGCGGTTTGAACGCGGGGATAAAGATCGACGCACGCGTCGTCGTTTTGAATTTCGACTCGAAAACCCGTAACATTGCGAGGGCCACGATGAGCAAGCTTCTTCCGTCTGTACTATCGCTATTCCTTCTCATTGCCATCACGGCGATCCCGATCCCCGCCGATGAGTCGGATCACGCGACGCGTTTTACGATTAACTCACGGGATGACATAGCCGAACTCGAGATACGGCCCGGCGTAGATTCCACGAGTAGACGTTTCCGGTTTGTTCCGCGGGACGCCGGATATAACTCGAGCGGCGGCGAGGATGCGGAAATAGCGATACCGGCTCGTCGAATAGCGGTGTTGTCGAGCTCGATCATCACTCATTTTGTCGACCTGGATGCCGTTGGCGCGATCGTTGCGGTCGACGATCGGAGCACCATTTACAACGCGTCGATTCGCCGACAAATCGACTCGGGGCGTATCGCCGTCGTCGGGACCGGGCCGTCGATCGACCGCGAACGTCTGATCGCCGCTCGTCCCGATCTCGTTCTTTATTCACCGTTCGGTCCGGACGATCCCGTCGCGCCTGTCCTCGAACGCGCCGGTATCCCGAGTGTACCGTTGGTCGACTGGCGCGAACCAACTCCGCTCGCGCGCATGGAGTGGATCCGTGTCGTTGGGGCGCTCGTCGGACAGGACGAGCGTGCCAACCAAATCTACGAGGACCGTCGCGCTCGCTATCACTACCTCGCGGATCTCACCGCAAACGTAAGAGACAAACCACGCGTGTTGGTAAACGCGCCCTGGCGCGGGCAATGGCCGGTACCTGGGGCAACGAGCTTTATCGGACGCTACATCCGCGACGCCGGCGGAGAATACCTGTTTACCGAGATCACCGACGAGACAACGAGATTTCTCGACCTCGAAGTAATCCTTGCTCGCGGTTCAACCGCGGATATCTGGATCAACCTCAACGCCGGATGGAGTTCCGCCCGTGATATTGTGTCTGCCGATCCACGGCTCGCGGCGCTGGCGCCGTTTCAGAACGGAGAGGTCTATCACTACAGCGTACGCGAGCGTCCTGACGGCGCGAACGATTTTTGGGAATCGGGCGCGGCGCGTCCTGACCAGGTATTGGCGGACCTCATTTCGATTTTTCACCCCAGCGTTTTGCCCGAACATCAGCGCGTCTATTATCGGAATGTTCTTCGATGAGGCTCAGGACTGCGTATCCGCTCGTCGCCGTTCCGGTGATTCTGGCTGTGGCGGCCCTCGCGATCGGGTCCGTCCGCATCACTCCCGCCGAGATCCTCTCCGCTCTTTTTGTGAGCACCGCATCGTCTGATATCGCGACCGTCATCGTTCAAGAGGTTCGATTGCCGCGGATTCTCGTCGCCCTCGGCGCAGGGGGAATGCTCGCCACGGCCGGTCTTATCATGCAGACGGTTTTCCGGAACGCGTTAGCCGGTCCCGGGGTGCTCGGCGTTGGTTCAGGGGCCGGGTTGGGCGTCGCCTTTGTCATGCTTGCCCGACCGATCTCAGAAGCGGCGGTACCGGCAGTTGTCGCTGCTTCGGCGGGCGCACTCGCCGTACTTGGCCTAATCCTCCTCGTCGATCGCTGGATGGATCAAACGGTTGTCGTGCTTGTCTTAGGATTACTTTTTTCCTATGCCGCCTCCGCGCTGGCGACAGTTCTTATGGCCGGAGCCGATCCACAAGGTTTGCAACGTTTTGTGTTCTGGAGTTTTGGATCATTTGCAATCGCCCGAGGCTGGCCGCAATTTGTTCTACCCATCGTAGCGATCGTCACGACGATATCGTTGCGTTTTTTGTCTCGCCAAATGGATACGCTTCTCCTCGGCAACCTTTACACGGAGAGCAGTGGTATCAACGTGCGGCGGCTTCGGTCGTTCTTGCTCCTCCTCGCCGGTCTTTTAGTCGGATTGTGTACGGCCGTATGCGGTCCGATTGCATTTGTCGGCGTCGCGGTTCCGCACCTTGCCCGGGCACTACTGACGAAAACAAGACACTCCATTCTGATTCCGGCAACAAGTCTCATCGGTGCGTCCCTCGCCGTCGGCGCCGATCTCGTCTCACGATTACCGGGGAGTGACCGGGTCTTACCGTTAAACGCAGTCCTTTCCCTCGTCGGCGTCCCGGTGATCGTCTTAGTCGTGTTGCGATCGGGAAAAGGCAGACTGGTAACGTGATAAGCTTGCGGAACCTCACCGTCGCCTATCACTCCGATTCTCCGGTTCTTGATGGGATTTCGACTGAGATCCCTTCGGGGGTTCTTGTTTCGCTAATCGGGGCCAACGGAACCGGAAAGACGACGCTCCTGCACGCGATTGGCGGTCTACATCGACCACACGCCGGGACCATCGAAATCGATCGACGCTCACTCTACGGCCCCGGATCGATAAACCGCCGACAACGAGCCGCGGAAATCGCAATCGTCCTGTCTCGGGACGTGGCCCCCGGATATCTCATCGTCAAGGATGTCGTCGAGCTCGGCTGTGAAGCTAGAGAACGGGCTCTGGGAAAGATGATCGATCGGGCTTCGACAATTACGCGGGTACTAACTCAGTGTGGAGCGATCGAGATCTCCGAGAGACCGATCGGCGAGTTGAGCGACGGCGAGCGGCGACGCGTGATGATCGCTCGGGCGCTCGCTCAGGAACCATCGATTCTCCTCCTCGACGAACCAACCGCCCACCTCGATCCTCCCCACCAGACCGCGATTTTTCGGATTTTAACGACCCTCATCGCCGAGCGTCGGGTGCGGTCTATTCTCCTGGCGACCCACCACCTTCATCTTGCGCTCCACTTCTCAGACGAACTACTTCTATTTGTGCCCGGTTCACGAGGGATTACGCTTCGGCAGGGCAAGCCAACTGCGTTGGTAGAAGAGATCGAATCGGTGTACCCCGACGACGGTACGCTACAATTTGACCACAACAGGGGCTGGTTTATCCCTCGCCGATAGCTGACAGAACGCCCCCTCTTTGCTATTTTTCTGCGGTGCATACGCGAAAGATTCGCCGCTACTTTATCTTGCCGGTGTTATACCTCGGAATAATCTTTGGATTGTTGTTTCTGCAATTTTCCGGAACCCTCACGGTCCGACGTTCGGTCGGCGACATCCGGTTTATCGGAACTCTCGTCTCCGGGGCCGACGAAACCAGCCGCGGAATCACCGCTGCGCGGATTCTGTTTCGCGGCCTCGAGTTTTTCTTCTCTGAGCAGGATCCCCTCATCGTGGCGTACGAGGACGGACGGGACGTTCAGATTACCCCGATTCGATACGAGACCGAGCAGCGCGCGTTGTTGATTCACTTCTCAGACGGAAGCGCCGTGCGGTTCGAACACACCGACAGCGAACCAACGGAACTTCACGTCCTGCCCCTCGAGGCCGCATCCTGGCCTGCCGACGGCCAACTACTGCTTCCGTACGATTTTGATTCGATGACTCTCGTCGTTGCCGATGACCCCGATACGCCGGAAACGGTTCGTGTCGTCCGCGAGGATCGCGAGTACTTTGTTTCCGCTCCCCCGCGAACCGTTTTTGCCGGCGAACAGAACCGCGTTCTTGTACCTCTCGCCGGCACAAGCCGCATGATTCGCTATGCCGAGGTCTCCGAAGAGCAGACCAATATCATCGAGCTCGCATTTGGGAATGGTGGTCGCACGGTCGGTGATCAGTACTACAGTCAAACCGTAGCCGCCTACCTCGAAACGGGGTATCGCGGGTGGGCGCGGGACCGTTACAACGGAGGCTCCGGTACCTGGGACATGCGAGATGCTTCGCCGCGCTTTGACGAGGAGATTCTTGTGGCCTACCTCGCTGAAGCGTGGAATCGAGGCGAATACACCAACGCGTTTAACCAGATGCGGCGTGCTGCCGACCTGCACCCGGATGAGGTCGGAATCCGTTCCGCGGTTTTTCTCGGAAACCTGCGCACCGTCACACGCGAGACGATCGCCGCGGACGAAATTCGCTCCGAGTCAATTGCTCGCCGTATTGCGGCGCAGGACGCGACGGTATTTCGCGACGAGGACCTGCTCTCGTTTGCCGCGCTTCGCGGGAGCGAGCGAGTCTTTCGCTCAGTTCTGGACTTTGCAACAAGCGTCGATTATCGGACAGTCGAGATACCCGCAGCAGTCGGCATGCTCGCGACCGCTGTGGACGACATCCTTCCTTCGACGGACGCGCAGGAATCGGTTTCTCGATTTAGCGCGATTATCGAAGAGCGCCTGTACCCGGCGATACGACAGTTTGAGGAGTTTTTCTTTCTTGAGACCGGTCAAGGAGAGATCGACGTCCGGCTTTCGATTCGGGCCGGCGACCTGATCGAGACCCACGGCCGCGCCATAGATGACCAGCTCCTCGTGACAATCGGGAGAAATCTCGTCCTTTCGGGACTGCAGTTGGCCGACGAGCTTGGTTACCTACCGGCGATTCTGTTCTTCAACGAAGACGGCATAGCGGGACGCGAAGGCGCGATCGGTCCGGAGGCCGTGTATCCCTATTTTGCGGACAATCCGAACTATCCGAGACTCGTCTCGTTGTACGATCAGCTCGGCGCAGGATCGTACATCTGGTCGGTGGCGGAAATTGACGAGATCGATATCAGCACGAACCGTCATTTTTTCTCGTTGGACATCGTCCCGAACCAAACGCAATACGTCATCGTTCAAGGAGTGCCGTCGTTCGCCTCGATGGAGCTCTTTGGACTTCAATGGCGCAACGATCCAACGTTTGAGTTGTACATCAAGGGCCGCCACCACGAGCCGGCTACCGAAACCTTGATGATCAAGTATACCGACGAGGATCCCGAGGGCGAGATCGTCCTCTTTTTCGAGTAGCGCAGAGGAGTATTCAAGGATGTCGTTCTCCAAAATCATGACCGGTTTGGCCGCCCAGACAGACTTCTATTTTCTTCGGCATGGAGAATCGCAGGGCAATATAGAGGGGCGCATGCAGGGGCACGAGGACCGCGATCTAACCGATCTTGGTCGCCGACAGGCCCGATATATCGGCGAGTGGTTCGAGAAAAGCGAGATCAGGATCGGGAGCGTTCTGAGTTCGCCGTTGCGACGAGCGCTTGAAACCGCCCGGATTGTGAGCGAGGGAGCTTCGTATCCTCCCCCTCAGGCGATCGACTCGGCAAAGGAACTCGACACCGGATTGTTTACCGGCCTGTCGTTTAGAGAGATAAAGGAACGATACCCCGACGAATACGCCCGTTTTCTCGTTGGAAGCTGGGAAGCGGTCCCAAAAGCGGAACGGATCACGTCACTTATCGGCCGAGCTCTGGAAACGTGGCGCGCAATGGCCGAGATCGCTAACGCCCAAAATGGAGGGGCAATTCTTACCGTGACTCACGGCGGGATGATTCAGTGGATCGTAAAAAGTAGTTTTGGCGCGACGATCGACCAACCGGTACCGTGGATGCCGCTCGTCCTCGCTTCAAACTGCAGCATATTTCATTTCCGCGCCCGCCCGGTTCTCGATATCGACGGTGGACATTGGTACTACGGCCAGTGGTCGTTGATGAACCACACGCCCGGGTACGATTCGAGCGACGCGGCCCAGATGAGAGAACAGTTTTATACCGACGCGAGCAAGGAAGAAAGCCAGGTTCGCTAGCCGCTATCCCATCGACATAAGGACAACTCCGACAAGCGCCAACCCGATCCCGACAAAGCGCAGTGGTCGTATGTGTTGCTTAAACACGATCCGCCCAAGCAGCACCGTTTGGACCGGGTATATCGATGCGATCGTCACGACGATTGCTACGGGCGCGTGACGATAGGCAAGCACAAGGAAGATGTTCGCGCCCATATCGAGAATACCGGCGGCAAGTACCGTTCGCTTTCCGTCGTTGACCCAAAGCGAACGCCGGCCGAGAAAGGCGATTAAAACGACGCAGAGCATTGAGGCAAATCGGGCCGTGGCCAGCGGCCACATACCGGCGACTTGATCGGGAACGCTGATGAGGATAAAGAAGAATCCAAAAAACGCCCCCGCGGCTATCCCGGTTAACCATGCCTCTCGTCGTATCCTCGATCCGGTCGGAAGTTCGTGACCAGCCGATTCCCAAGAGATCAACACGATTGCGGGAAGCGTCACGACGATTCCGATAATCGCGGCGGTTCCTAGCTCCGCGCCCGAGGCAAGATCAAAGAGAACGGGGACGGCCACGCCGACCGAGGCAGCCACCGGAGACACGATTGCGATCTCGCGTGATGCGATACCACGATAGAGCAACCCGAGGCCAGCAAGCCCCGCGATTCCGGCCGCTGCGCCGAAACCCAAATCGACGGCATCCACGGCGGTAGGAAGAGGATCCAGGGCGATAAATAGAAGCACCAGGACGATGCCGGCGAGTTGCGACAGTACCAGAACTCCAAATACGGAGTTTTTCCGGGTCGCGAAGCCGCCGGCGAAGTCCGCAGTTCCGTAGCTGAGCGCCGCAAGAAGCGCCGAGACAATTCCCAACGAGATATACGACGCGATTTAGGCGCGCGCGATCATCTCGGCCAAGCGGTCTACGGTAAACCCGAGGTGCGCGGCAACGTCTTTGCCCGGTCCACTTTCGCCAAAGCGGTCGATCGAGAAGACTCGTGACCTCGATCCGGTCAGATCACTCCAACCTTGCGCGATACCCGCTTCCGCAGAGAAAACGGGGACACCGACGGGCATTAAGCTATTTTGAAACGCCTCGGGCGCAGCCTCAAGAAGTTCTCGTGATATCACGGACACGATCCGACACCGCTTACCGCTCTTGGCCGCCGCGTCACGAGCCAGAGAAACTTCGCTCCCGGTCGCGAGAAGCACTGCTTCCGGGTTCTCCACGTCCTGCACGACGTACGCGCCACTGCGCATCGACTTACGCCAATCGGTATCTGCCTTCTCAAGCACGGGAAGTCCCTGACGAGTGAGAACGAGGACAGTCGGCCCGTCATGCTCTAACGCCATGATCCACGCTTCTCCGGTTTCTTCTGCGTCGGCAGGGCGAATGACCCGCAGGTTCGGGATCGCCCGAAGCGCGGCGAGATGCTCGATCGGTTGATGTGTCGGCCCATCTTCGCCGAGATACACCGAATCGTGCGTCATGATGTAGATAACGGGAATACCCATCAGGGCTGACAACCGGATCGCGGGTCGGGCGTAGTCGGTAAAGACCAAGAACGTGGCCGTAAACGGTCGAAGCCCCCCGTGGAGCGCCATTCCGTTGGCGATGGCGCCCATTGCGTGCTCGCGAACGCCAAAATGGAGCGTTCGACCTTCCGGGCTGTCCGGTCCAAAATCGCCGTATCCCGGCATTGCCGTGTTGTTCGACGGAGCGAGATCGGCCGATCCGCCGACCAGGTGAGGCAGCATTCCCGCGACGGCCTGGAGCGCCGAGCCGCTTGCCTTGCGCGTCGCGACGGAATCGCCAACCTCGTACGTCGGGAGCCCGATATCCGATAGGATGTTCTTGTACCCGTTCTCAACCGTCTCTTTCCACTGGGAGAGAAGGCCGGGATTTGCACCCGCCCATGTCTCAAACTCCGTGGTCCAGCGCTCCCGAGCACCGGATAGCTCGCTCCTGCGCTTCTTAAAAAACGATGTGGCGGCCGGGTCGATGTAGAACATCTCCGACGGACTGATGCCGAGCTCTTGTTTTGTGAGCGCTACTTCGTCGGTTCCAAGCGCGGCACCGTGAACGTCGTGAGATCCTGCTTTGTTCGGAGAACCCTTGCCGATGACCGAACTCAGGATGACGAGCGTCGGACGGGAGGTTTCCTCCTGCGCAGAAGCGACGAGTTTGCGGATCTCGTCGGGGTTGTATGCGTCGCCGGACAGAACTTGCCACCCGTATGCCTCGTATCTGCGCGCTACGTCCTCGGTAAAGGCAAGCTCGGTCGAACCCTCGATCGAGATTTTATTGTGATCGTAGAATACGATGAGCTTTCCAAGCTTCAGATGCCCGGCGAGCGAACTGGCCTCGCTCGTGATGCCCTCCATGAGGCAACCGTCACCAGCGATAACGTAGGTACGGTGGTCGACGATCGTATGCTCGGGCGTATTAAATCGCGCGCCAAGCATCTGTTCGGCTATCGCAAATCCAACCGCGTTTGATAGTCCTTGGCCCAGCGGACCGGTCGTCGTTTCGACGCCGACCGTATATCCGTATTCAGGATGACCGGGCGTCTTGGAACCGACCTGACGAAACCGTTTTAACTCGTCCAACGGAAGATCGTACCCACTCAAGTGAAAGAGAGAGTACAAAAACATCGAACCATGTCCTGCGGAAAGGATAAAACGATCTCGATCCGGCCATTGCGGATCGCTGGGATCGTGTTTTAGAATCTCGCCGTATAGCAACGCGCCGAGTTCAGCCATACCCATCGGCATTCCCGGATGTCCCGAATTGGCCTCTTGTACCGCGTCGATCGTCAGCGTTCGAACCGAAAGCGCAACCGCCTCCACTGCCGCATTATCCATGATTAGATGTCCCTCCAGATTGATTTATAGGGAGGATAGTAGCACGAGAAGGCGGGAGAAAGCCATCATTGCGGCGCCGGCGCTTGCCCCGGGTCGTCGGCGTTTTCCGTGGCGCCATCGACCGGGAGGACCGGCTCCAACGGGGTGCTGTTGTTCTCAAGGGCTTTCTCGGCAGCCTGATTGCGGCGGCGCGCGAGGAAACGCTCCCAGTTCTCGACCAGTGTTCCCTGTTCGACAAAGCTAAAGGTCACACCGAATATCGTGCGCGCTTCGCGTTCGCGTAACACGTAGTCCAACTGCGAGACGAGACTTACGTTGGTTCCCGGTAGGTTAAAAAGTCCGAGGACGCCAAGCGATCCGTCGAGAGAAAAAGTCGGTCCGATTTGAAACATGTTTTCGACTTCGGTGGCGTTTAAGACCGTTTCCATTGTCGCGACTTCAAGCTGCAACTCTTCGCGAGTCCGTACAAGTTCCGCTTTAGCAAGACGCGCTTCCTCTTCAGCGTACTTAAATGCCCCAAGAAGAGCTTTGTATTCGCGTTCGACGACCAATGCCCGTGCCTCGGCATCTTCGACTCGCGCGTCGAGATCCGCTATGAGGGCGTCGACTTCGGCCTGGGAGTAGAGGTCGGCGTTGATTTGGATCTGCTCACGCAGAAGTCGTCGAGCCTCTTCAAAGCGCTCGACTAGATCACGAATCCTCTCTTCGTATTCTGCGGGTATTTCCTGTGCCCCGGCGAAGCTTGTGGCCACCAAAACCAGAACAAGTAATGTCCCCACTCGAACGATCGTGCGCATCTCTTCCTCTCCGGATCAATATCGGCATCTCATGATTCTATAGTTAGTTTACACCATCAAAACCTGAGGGTCCGTCTCCGACGATGCTGCGTAGCTCGGACAACGAGGTTATTCGCCAGGTCGGCTCAACGCCGTCGGATCGATGCGCCGCTTCCGCCCCGAGTGCGCTGCTTCGATCAAACCAGACAGAGTCGATTCCCATTGACACCGCCCCGGCGATATCCGAGGTGAGCGAGTCACCGACGACTAGACAGTCTTTGAGGTCGGGGTTGCCGAGTTTCTCGAGGACATGGGTAAAAAACAGCTTTGACGGCTTTGCCGCGCCGATTTCCTCCGAGATAAATACGTGGTCAAAAAAAGGTTCCAAGCCGCTTGCGGCTATCCGTGGATATTGGACGTCGGGAAATCCGTTGGTAATCGCCGTTACCGGCGCGATATCGCGCACAACGGACAAGGCGAGCGGAACGGTCTCGGCGCAGCCGGCCAATCGCTTTCTGAACTGCATGTTGAGAAACCACGCCTCCGGGGGGCGAGCGGCGGCGGTGACATCCAAAACCTCGATCAGGCGTTCAAAGCGCGTGATCTGCAAATCGGCACTGGCTATTTCACCCCTCTCGTACGCGCGCCAAAGCTGGGCGTTGATTCGTCGATACGCTCGAGTTAAATCCTCTCCCGTCACCGTGCGCGGCATGTAACCAAACTCGCGGGCCATCTCCTCTTGGATTCGTTTCTCACAACGCCCAAAGTCGAGCAAGGTGTTGTCCAAATCCATGAGGATGTGCGCGTACCGTTTATTCATGATTGGTAGACTACCGGTGGGGAGTAAAAATCGCAAATCGGGTACAATCGCGATTCATGACGACCGACTACTACCTTGACCTATCGACGATTAGCCTTGAGGAGTTCGAGAAGACGATCACGGAACAGGATCTGTCTCCCGGCCGGTTTATTCTTCTGGAAGACAAGCAAACTCGCTTTGCCTTTTTTCGGTCACACGGAGTCACCACCCTTCATGATCTTATTAAAGAACTCAAGACGCCGCGCCGCGTAGAATTGGTGTCGGAGAAAAGCGGTATTTCGATCGAGTATCTGAAGGTCCTCGGGCGACAGGCGCGTTCATGGAAGCCAAACCCAGTGTCCTTGGCGCGTTTCCCCGTGGACACTCGAGTTGTTGAATCGCTTTCCCGTGTCGGGATCGTCAACAGCTATCACCTGTACTCGGTCGCTACGGGAGTGGGTGGAGAGAGGCGCGGCGGATCATTTTCGCAAGGCGCGGCGGCCGCAATTGCCCTTCAGGCGACGGTACCGGAGGAAACAAAGGCGATATCCAAGCTATTGGCGATGATCGATCTCGTTCGCGTGCCGGGTATTGGCCCGACGTTTGCCGAGTACTTTGTCGATTGTGGCATTGGATCGTGTACCGACCTAGCTAACTCCAAGACGGACGCCCTCCTCGAATCTATAGTAGAAACCTCCCGTGCCGCCGGATACAAAGGCGCCGTCACCAAGTGGGACATCCAGAACTGTATCGATTTTGCGCGCCGACTCGTGTCGCAGCGGACTTAGCGCTAGTTACGAAACGCGGTCACGGGAGGCGGAATTTGTCCGCCGCGACGGACAAAACCCGTGCATGAGGTCTGATTGACCGGCATAATCGGTGCCCGTCCGAGCAGACCGCCAAACTCAACCCACTCGCCTGCCGTCCCCCCGGGAACGGGAATAATACGCACGGCGGTGGTCTTGTGATTCATTACTCCGATCGCCATCTCGTCGGCAATCACACCTGCCAAGGTATCGACCGACGTGGATCCCGGAACCGCGATCATATCGAGACCAACGGAACAGATCGCTGTCATCGCTTCGAGCTTCTCTATCGTCAAGGCCCCGCGCTCGGCGGCCGCGGCCATTCCTTCATCTTCGCTCACCGGTAAAAACGATCCGGACAGGCCGCCGACACGGGAGCTCGCCATCAAACCACCTTTTTTGATTGCGTTGTTGAGGAGAGCAACCGCGGCCGTTGACCCGGGGGCGCCGGCGGCTTCGAGCCCCATTTCCTCGAGTATCCGCGCAACGCTATCGCCGACTTTGGGCGTCGGCGCCAGCGACAGGTCGACAATACCTCGGTCAACCCCGAGTCGTTCGGCGGCCATATCGACCACCAGCTGGCCGATTCGCGTGATCCGAAATGCCGTCTTCTTTACCAGCTCGGAAAGCTCGTCGAGTCCCACCTCCGGGCGTCGCCGGATGGAAGAATACACAACGCCGGGACCGCTAACGCCAACGTGGGCGACCGTGTCGGGATTGGACGGACCGTGAAACGCCCCGGCCATAAAGGGATTGTCCTCGGGGGCGTTGGCAAAAACGACGAAACGACTGGCAGCAAAACCGGAGCGACCGGAACTACGTTCGGCGGCTTCTTTCATCGCGGTCGCGGCGAGAAGAACGGCATCCATATTGATTCCGGCGCGCGAACTCGCGAGGTTTAACGACGCACATACTTTTTCCGTTTCGGACAGAGCGGCGGGGATCGCCCGGATGACGCGTTCGTCGGCGCCCGTCAGACCTTTATCGACGAGGGCCGAAAATCCGCCGATAAAATCGATGCCGACCTCGACGGCAGCACGCTCCAGCGTCTCCGCGAATCGCAGGAGCTCGCGACCGCCGGATGCCGCCGCTACGAGGGCGATAGGCGTGACCGACACGCGCTTGTTTACTATCGGGACACCGAGCTCGGCCTGTATTTGGTCGCCAATGTCGACCAAGCGAGCGGCTTTTGCCGTAATTTTGTCGTAGATTCGCCCCACTGCGCGGTCGACGTCGCCGTCCGCGCAATCGAGCAAATTGATCCCCATCGTGATTGTGCGAACGTCCAGATTCTGCTCGGTGAACATCTTAAGCGTCTGCTCAATCTCAAGAGGCGTAAATATCATGTCGCTGCTGTTTAGACGCGATTCATCGCGGTAAAAACGTCCTCGTGTTGCAAGGTGATCGTGACACCAACCTTTGTTGCAACTCGATCGAGTTCGTCTCTGAGCACCGGCAGGTCGACCTCGATTCCTGCCAAGTCAACCAGAGTTATCATGGTGAAAAAGCCCTGCATTATCGTTTGACTTATATCGAGAATATTCACTTTTCGAACCGCAAGCGTGGTACTGACCTCGGCGATGATACCCGGCCGGTCTTTCCCAACCACCGTAATCACTGCACGCATCAAGAACTCCTCACAAAACCAGTCTATACGACCAATCCTTTTTATGTCATCTCGCGAGTAAGCTTTTGATTTTCTGACCGCGTGGGTATAGTCGTTACCGTGAATCCAGATCCGTTCGAATCGTTTAAATCGATAGAAATGCGTGTCGGTACCGTTCGTGAAGCGCGGGTGTTTGAAAAAGCGCGCGTCCCGGCGCTTAAACTACAGATCGACTTTGGCGAACTGGGCGTGCGCTGGTCGAGTGCTCAGATCACCGATCACTACCAACCCGAGAATCTTATCGGTCGCCAGGTAATCGCCGTTGTCAATCTCCCGCCAAAGCGAATCGCGGGATTTAAGTCCGAATGCCTGGTGCTCGGAATTGCCGATGAGCTCGGAAAAGTCGTGTTACTAATGCCGGACACAGAGGTCCCGGACGGTCATCGCGTCTATTAGCACGCTGTAAGGGGCCGATGAGCCGTTTACGTCTGCTCGAGGGCGCGCCCTATGAGTGCCGTGACCGAAGCTCTTCAACGACATTTCGCAAGGACAACTCTCGAATCTCGAGCAGAACCATCATGTGATAGAGCAAATCGGCGGCTTCGGAGGTGATCTCCTCGTTGTTCGCCGCCAGGACGAGTTCGATCGCCTCTTCGCCCGTCTTTTTGCGCACTTTGCCTTCACCCTGAGTAAAGAGATGTGTCGTGTAAGAACCCGCCGGCATCGAAATGCGGCGCTCGGCAACGGTATCTGAGAGTTCGGCGAGAAAGAGGAAAACGTCGGTATCCGGTTCTCCGTTTGCGGCTTGGGCGCCGGTTTTTGCCGCTGTGTCATCTTGGGACCCGGTACTGTTCGCGGCGGCAATTGACTCAGGCGGTTTCACCGTTATTCGGTCGAGCCCGGCGTTATTCGCCGTCGTTTCATCGATGACGGTTGCTTCGTACCAGTCCAGCGACCCCTCGGCGCCCTGGAGCAAGGTGATCTGATCAAAACGCTGCCCACCGCCCCGATACGGAAGGACTCGAGCGGTTTGTGGATCAACCACCCACAACTCGTCTTGCTCAATACTCTTTGCGCGACTTTTCGCGTTGCAGTTAACGACCGCTTCGATTGAGAAATCAACTCGGCGTACGATTAAGGTCTGCGTACTCATATTTGCCCACTTTACTTAAGTCGATCGATCGCCTGGCGAAGGTCGAATGTCCCTTCGTAGATGGCCCGTCCGACGATCAATCCGGCGATGTCTCCCACGCGCGCAACGGTATCGGCGTCACGCGTCGTCGCGACGCCCCCGGACAGTATCGTGGGCAGACCACTTGATTTTGCAATTGACAATCCGCCTTCGATATCCGGACCGCTGAGCATACCGTCGCGTCCGATATCGGTGTATTCGATCGCCGCAAAACCCCAGGAAGCGATCTGCGTCGAAAGATCCACCGCGTCACGACTCGCGTCTTCCTGCCAACCGGATACCTGGACTATGCCGTTGCGGGCGTCGATCGAGGCAATAAGACGTGATCCAAAATCCTCAGCCCAGCGGGCCACCTCATCCGGACGGCGAACGACGACCGTACCAAGGACAACGTAGTCGATCCCGATATCCAGGACTCTCAGGAGTGCGTCGCGCGAGCGGATTCCGCCGCCAAGTTCCAGGGTACAAGCGACGGCCGATCGAATTTTCGAAATCACCGATCGGTTTTCGCCGTCCCCGCGAGCAGCATCGAGGTCAACGATATGAATTCGCTCCGCGCCGTCGTCAACAAATGATTGAGCAACTGCGACGGGATCTTCATCGTAAACGGTCTTGTCCGCGTACGAACCCTGACGTAAGCGAACGCACTTCCCGGCTATAAGGTCGATCGCTGGTATTACTATCATGTTAACGAACGAAAGGCGGATTCGTACGCGGCTAATCCATCAAACGATACCGCCTTGACCGGATAGGTCGCGATTTCCACTCGATCGGCAAACGCTTTTGGCTCGGTTTGTTCGACCATCGCCAGACCCGTGAGAGCGGCACCAAATGACGTTGCTTCCTCGAGATCGGACAGGTACACGTTGTTCTCAGGGAAGAAAGTTGCCAACAAAGTGTTGTAATCGCCGTTATACCTGAATCCGCCCTCGGTAAAGATATCCATCCCGGCTTTGAGACCAACGCGCTCGAGCGCGATTTTGCTTTGGAAAGCGATCGAGAGATTGAGTGTCGCGAACGCCGCGGGGAGATCCTGGAACAGCGGCGGTACGACCGAACCGTTGATTATATCCTCGTAGAGGTACTCTCTCCCGCCGTCGACGACTCGCGGCCGAGAATCGGGAAACTGACCGGCTCCCCTGAGAATTCCGGGGATAATAAAGTATCTTCGTTGGCTGATAACCCGCTGATAGAGCGTTTGATCGAACTTCGGAAAGTCTGACGCCGAATGAAGCTCCTTGATAACCGTGGAGTAGCTTTCGAACTCGAGCCCGCCCGCCAGTATCGAGGTCTTCACGGGATCGCCATAGGCGGAGATGTTGAAGAACACCGATTTGCCGATCTCTTCCGCTTGAAACTCGACGGCGGTGTCCGGATGCATTGCAACGCACCAGGTCCCGGTGCTGTTCAGGACGAACCGACTATCGGTTCGCGAAACCAGATACGGCAAGAGCGAGGCGTTGCTATCGTGAATACCAACGGTCACGGGAACGTTAGGCCCGAGCGCACATTGCTCGGAGATCTCGGGCGATACCGTTCCCGCCGATTTCCAGGACGGTCCGGGCGTGCCCGGAAGCGCGTGCTCGATTCCTATCTGCGTGGTTACGTCCGACCAATCCCATGTGCCAAAATCCCATAGGTAGGAATGACATCCGACGTACGTAAAATCGCACTCGACGTTCCCCGTCAAAACGTAGGCGAAGTACTGCGGTAAGAACAGAACGGTACGCACCCGCGCCCACTCGTCCGGCCATCGTTCTCGTGTAAAGAAGAGAAGCTTGGCCGGGTTGATCAACGGTCGGATCTCGACCGTTGCCGTGCGCTGTTGCAGCTCATCCCGATTGCCGGCAGCTTGAAAAAACCGATCGTGAAGCGATTCGTCTACTTCATGAGTATAGGAGACGACCGGGCAGGCGATCTGTCCGTCTTCGTCGATCGTCACGACGGCCGCACCATGCGTCGATATCGCAATAGCCTGGATCTCGTATTGAACCGAAAGTTTTGCAAGCTGCTCGATCATCCACTCCCGCACGTCGTCGAGTGGTTCCAGTTCCACGCCGTCTACGATTCTTGTATCGAAGTTGTGCGCCACTTTGTCACGGAGTTTAAGCTTAGTATCGAAAACCGTGATTTTTTTATTGGTCTTACCGATGTCGAGAACTGCGAGTGCCTGGATTTTCATACGGTATCCTCGAGGGCCATTGTAATGTGAGTAGGCCAAGGCCACAATGCTGCGCAGTTCGAGTCAATCGTCACGCCGCTTGAAATTACGCGTCGTCGCCCGTCGCCGGTCTGAGAACGTCCCCACGAAACTCGATGCGGATTATCGTCCCGTCGGAACGGTTGATTGAGATCCTTCCGTCAAGGCGATCGATAAGCTTTCGAACATCCGATCTTCGAACGAGATCGCTACCGATGATCACGGGCACTGAATGTTCGATACAAATTGCGGTGGATCCACGGGGACGGACGACGATTCGGGCAGGTTCCACGGTCTCAAAAACCAACTCACCAATAAGGAGGGTGAGCTCCAACGCCCGAGTCGAGTCGACCAAAAAAGGTGAGATCCATTTCTCGATCGGACGCTCCGCGGCGATACGTCCGATCCGCTCGAGAAAATCAGCGGCGACTCGGTCGAGGCATACGACGTTACGGTCGGACGAGATTTTTCGCCAATGACGAATCGTTTCGGTAAAGAGGTTGGCGACCGCCGACCGAGAATATAAAACCCGTCGCTGGGAGACAATTCGACGCGTGAGTCGATCGATCCAAGCGCTGAGATTCGGATCGTTCTCGTGGCGAGCGTGATCATCGGGTTCGTGTAGAACGCTGACAACCACGAGCTCCTCGTTTGTCCAGAGTGGATAGACCTCGCTGCGGAGATGGTGCAACGACCCGTCGAGCGAAAGGAAATCCTCGCTGAACGAACGATACCAGTCTCCGCGTCCACGGTGGCTCTGCTTGACGAGATCTCGAAAATCGTCGCGAGCAAGTTCCTTGGCCACTTCATACGGCACTTGAGCAGGGGCGAGTTGGGCGCGGACGTCGGAGATATCCTGGTTGATCGCAACGGATCGCGGAATTGCGGTGACGTTCTCCGTTGCCCGATTCCATTCGATTATGCGGCCCGACCCGTTCGTGACGATCGTTGGTAACATGCTCTCCCGGACGAGAGCATCGTGAAGCGTCGCTTTCGAAACTCGGGGGAGCCGATCCCGGGTCGGATACATATCTAAATCATTGTAGCATGGGTTCTTAGGACCCGGCTGGAAAATTGGACTTGACTTTTCCGTCGCTGGTGGTAGTTTCTAACCGACCCAGGAGGTAGCAAATGCAATATCAGGAACAAGCCCAGGTCTTGCGTGCGGCCCTCGTTCGCGAGCGCAGCATTCTCAGAAACGTATATATGTGGATGGCCCTCGGTCTGGCAATTACCGGCGTGGTTTCGCTGTACGTATCAAGCAATACGCAGCTCATCAGGAGCATCGTCTCAAATCGCGGCCTGTTTTTCGGTCTGCTCATCGGTGAGTTAGCGCTCGTCTGGTATCTCTCGGCACGGGTTCATACGATGAGTCCGGGTGCTGCAACCTTCTCATTCGCCGCTTACTCGGTCCTCAACGGAGTAACACTATCGATCATTTTCTTGGTCTACACGGCTTCGAGTATCGCGTTGACGTTTTTCGTAACCGCATCGACGTTTGGCGTTCTTAGTGTTTTTGCGATTACGACGAAACGAGAGCTAGGCGGTATGCGGCAATACCTGTTTGCTGGTCTTATCGGCATTATAATCGCCTCAATCGCAAACTGGTTTATCGGAAGTTCCGCGCTCGACTACGCGATCAGTTTTATCGGAGTGTTTTTATTTATGGGGTTGACCGCCTATGACACGCAGATAATCAAACGGTGGAGCGCCGAGATGAGCGACTCCGTCGACGACGCCGATTACGTCAGAGTGTCGATTATGGGTGCGCTCAAGCTGTACCTGGACTTTGTCAATTTATTCTTGTTTCTCCTGCGATTTCTCGGCAACCGGCGCTAAGCGCGCCGCGTAGCGTGAGTCTGCCGCGTCGAACAGCGCGGCAGGCTTGACCTCTCGTCAATTGCTCCGCTGCGGGTTTCCTCCGTACACCAATACGGTGCCACCGACAATAAACAACAAAAGAACACTGAGAACGCCAAATCGTTCCTGCCCCGTGACCTGGGTAACAAACGCGACCATCGCCGGTCCTATAATCGCCGCGAACTTTCCAAAGATATTGTAAAACCCAAAAAACTCCGCGCTGTTTTCCTTCGGGATCAGCTTACCGTAGACCGATCGACTTAACGCCTGGATTCCGCCTTGACTCGAGGCGACGAGCATACTGAGAACCCAAAACAGTCTCGTCCTCTGCCCGATGTCGGCGACGCTTGGAAGAAAAAACGCGATAAGCACCACAACCAGGTACACAGCGATTCCGACAAACAGCATTCGATACGCGCCGAAAATCCGCGCGAGTCGGCCGTATAGAAGGGCAAACGGAAACGCGACAACTTGGATCGCGAGAAGGATAACAAGCAACGTGTTTGATTCAATACCCATACTGAGGGCGATCGGCGTCGCCATCTTGATTATCGTATCGACGCCATCGATATAGAAGAAATAAGCGATGAGAAAGACAAACACCGTTTTGTGGGCGCGGATATTTCCCAGCGTGCGACCGAGTCGACGAAAGCTCTCGCGAATCGGGCGTGGCGAGGGATCGACTCCGTACAGCTGCTTTACGTTCCGCAATATGGGGATTCCAAATACAAACCACCACAGACCGGTGATAAAAAAGGTTATCCGAGTCGCGGTTAGAGAACTGATTCCGATTCTCTCGGAGAAGATTACCAGAGAAATACCGAGTACAAACGGAATCGTACTACCGATGTATCCGAAGCCGAATCCGGTCGAGCTCACCCAATCCATCCGCTCCTCGGTCGTCACGTCGACGAGAAAGCTATCGTAGAAAAGATTGGCACCCGCAAATCCGATCGCGGAGCCGACGTACAACACAAGGGCAAGTAACCACTGTCCCGCGCCGACCAGGATGAGACTCGTCGTGGCGACGACGCCGAGAATAAAAAACGTGGCGAAGAACCGCTTCTTCCGCCCCCAAAAATCGGCGATCGTTCCGAGGACCGGCGCGAGAACCGCGACAAAGAGACTCGCCAAACTGTTGGCGTATCCGAATGTGGTTACGTAGATATCGCTCGGCGCGATCGATTCGTAAAACAACGGGAAGATCGCGGTAGTTACGACGATGGTGTACGCCGAGTTTGCCCAATCGTAGCTTATCCAACTTCGCTCTTCGCGAGTCAGCTTCCGTAACATGTCGGCATAATGTACGATCTTTTCGTGAAGTTCCAGCTACCGGATCTCCATTGGAGCGAGCCTATCCGGACCGTCGCAATACTCCGTCCCAACGAGCGAATCCCGGTGCATCTGGACGGAGAACTACGTGCGCTCACGGCCGACGAAGTTGATATCCTGGTATCGCTTGGTAATTACTCCGTCGACTGGAGCCTCATTACCGTCGCCGGAAACTTTGATCCCTATCGAATCGTCGGTTCGCAGTTTATCGGATCGTGCGCTATTGGCTTATTTGCCTCGAGAGGTGAACTCCCCTCAGGTATCTATTACTCAACAATTGCGTCGAGCGTGATCGGGAGTGAGGCACGTGTGTATCGATGCCCGCTCATTCGTCGGACCGTTCTGGATCGCGGAACGCAATGCCTTAATAGCCGGATTGAAGGTCCGCAGAACGGCGATTCGTCATTCGGATGCGGTACGACGGTAACGGTCGGAAGTGAATCCGATGGTCGGACGATCGCCTTATTCCCCGAGCTCGACCTGGACACGGTTGAGCTGGTGCTCGATGTCGGACCTCGACAGCAAACGATCCAACCGAGCTATGCTCGCTACATCGCCGAATACGTTCGCGAGGTGCGTCTCGACGTGAGCTACGTGGCGCCCGATTCGATGATCTCCGACGCTCGAGTCGAGGAGGTCTGGATCGGACCGGGTACATCTGTCGAAGGTTCGCAGATCGAGCGGAGTACCGTGTTATCCTCGACCTCCGAGCAAACGCGGATTAGCGCCGGCTGCGTGGTACGCGATTCGATCGTCCAATGGGGTGCCGAGATCGACACCGGCGCATCTCTGAGCCGCGTTCTAATGATGGAGCATTCCCGCGCCGAGCAAAACGCCGCCGTTTCCAGCAGCGTTGTTGGACCAGGCTCGACACTCGGTCGTGGCGAGGTCACGGCGAGTTTTCTCGGCCCGTTGGTCGCCGCGCATCATCAGTCGCTCCTCATCGGAGCGTACTGGCCGTCCGGACGGGGAAATCTCGGCTATGGTTCAAATGTTGGGAGCAATCACACCAGCCGGTCGCCCGACCAGGAGGTACGGCCCGGCGAAGGAACGTTCTTTGGGTTGGACTGCGCCGTAAAGTTCCCGTTTGATCTGAGCGAATCTCCGTATTGCGTCGTGGCGACCTCAACTGTCGTCGCCCCTCAGGCGATTTGTATGCCCTTCTCGCTTATATCGAACCTACCGACGAATATCGAAATAACGGGTGCGCAGAACCTGGTCGTTCCCGGATGGATGCTGCGCTCAAACATGTACGCCATTCTCAGGGCGGCCATTAAGTTTGCAAAACGAGACACATCGCGGCGTAATAAACGCGACCTCGATCCTTTTCGAAAGTCGATAATCGAACTCGTTCGCGACGCCTACGAACGCCTCCGTGCCGTTGATGACCGGGATATCTATGCCCCGGGTGAGATTCCGGGCGCCGGTTCGTCTGTAGTCCGCGGCGCTGATCGACTTCGCGCCTTAGAGGTCTACTCCGAACTATTGGAGTTTGCGGATCTTCGCGACCGGGTTATCGACGGATCGGACGAACACGTCCCAAAACTCGAGAATAGTATCGCACAAATTGTCGAGCGTGCCCGTCGATCTCGGGCCCGAGATTGGGAACGTGGAGGAGCCGTTTACGCCGATTATGCAGACCTCCATCCGCGGTTTGAGGACGATCCCATCCTCAACAGCGCGCGCGATGCCCTCGGTGTTGCCGGCTTGCCCGACCGAAAGTGAAGGGGTATGTTTGGGATGGGAGGGAACGATGTACGTGCTGGAACGATCTACAATTCCCTACCGACTTGTCGGCATCACGGCGCTCGATCGATACTTCGGTTCACCTCTTGGCCCCGTACAAACGGTAGAAATTGATGAAGACGTCGTCGCACTCGCACGAGGTGTCGGCGACGTTCGTTTTCCGGGTTTACCAAACTGGGATGCGTTGATTCCGATACCGGACGGCGACATCCTCGTCCGCTGTGCCGGGGACACGCGCGATGTCTTACATCCCTTTCTCGATTTTTCTTACGATCCGGAACGTCACGCGTTTTCCGATCCGCACGGGCTTTACCCGACTCTTAAAGAGGCGCGTGCTCGGCTCAAACCAACGTCACGCCGACGATCCTCGACGATAACCGGGATGACAGCCCCCGAACCGCTGTCGATCGAGTCGCTTCCCGCCGAAGTCGCGGCCACCGTCGCCGCTCGTTTGCCGCTTCGACCAGATTCATTTGAACCGTGGCCGAGCGATCCGGTGTTGGGCTCGGAGTTCCATCGGCTTCTTCTCGCTCAAGTCGTCACCGGGCGCTACGCCGCGCGCGGGCTGCAGATCCTCCTCGATTCCGGTTATCTGGAGGCCGTCGTTCCGGAAATCGCGATGATGGACTCGGTGGAGCAAAGTAAAGAACATCACCCCGAAGGTAACGTGTGGGCACATACCCTCGAGACGTTTACGTACCGGAAAACAAACGAACTTAACCTGGGCCTCGCCCTTCTTTTTCACGATTGCGGCAAGCCTCGCGCGGCTTCAACGGTTGAGCACAAATTTGCCGCCCACGCTGACCTGGGGGCACGTATCGCCCGGCAGGCTCTCTCGCGGCTCGGTTGTGACCAGTCGCTCGTCGAAGACGTCGCCTGGCTTTGTCGCTTCCACATGATTCCGGGAGCCCTCGAGCGGCTACCGGACTATCGACGCGATCCGCTCATGGCCTCCCCGCTCTTCCCAACGCTACTTGAGTTGTATCGTTGCGATTTAAGCTCCACCTTCCGCGGTCCGGAGCCCTACTACCAAGCGTGCCGTGTCTATCGACGGTTTATAAAAAAGAACAAAGGTCTCAACTCTAGTACGCGTTCGAGTTATTTGAGCCTCGTGGCTGAAAAGGCGTGAGACTTGTGAATGACACGCGTCTACCCAAAACGATCAAGGAGCACTGTCTTAGCCGCTTCGAGATTGGGCCTTACTTCAACGGATCGCTTCGGTAGATCTAAAAGCCGCGCGATGCGCTCGGGGATTGGCGGCGTCGTACCGATTGCGTCGCGCGCGACTTCGACAAACTTACCGGGATGCGCGGTCGCCAAGGTGATAACCGTCATATCCCGGGAGGGATCGTCGGCCAGATCCTGACGGGCGGCGTAGACCCCCGTTGCTGTGTGCGGGCAGATAAACATACCCGTCGACTCGTAAACATCGCGCATCGTCCGTTCAATCGTCTCGTCGTCAGCCATATATCCAGAAAGGACACTGCCGATATCGAGCGTTCCGTTATCAAAAATCGCAGACAGGCGTTCAAAGTTACTGGGGTTGCCGACGTCCATTGCATTTGCGTGCGTTTGTATCGACGGTCGCGGTCGATACACACGGGTGGCGAGGTATTCCGGAACTACGTCGTTTGCGTTTGTCGCGGCAATAAAATCGGCGATAGGCATTCCCCATCGCCAGCCAAAAACGCCGGCGGTCAGGTTTCCGAAGTTGCCACTCGGAACGCAGAACGCCAGACGATCGGAGTACTTTTCGCGAAGCTGAGCAAATGCCCATATGTAATAAAAGCTCTGAGGTATCAATCGCCCGACGTTTATGGAGTTTGCCGACGTGAGCGGAAGCCGTCCGGCGAGTTCGGCGTCCAGAAACGCCTCTTTGACGATTCGTTGGCAATCGTCAAACGAACCGTGAACTTCGAGGGCGAGCACGTTGCCGCCCAAGGTCGTTAACTGTTTTTCCTGGAGCGGGCTTACCCGTCCGGAGGGATAGAGAATGACAACGTCGATCTTTTCACGACCGTAAAACGCTTGAGCAACGGCACTGCCTGTGTCTCCGCTGGTAGCCGTCAAAACGATCGCCCGTTGGTTCCGCTGTCGCAGATCCCTATCCATCGCCGCGGCAAGGAAACCCGCGCCGAAATCCTTAAACGCGCAGGAAGGTCCGTGAAACAGCTCCAATATTACGATACCCGGTTCCAGCTCTTGTACTTTCGGCGTAAACGGAAAGGCCTCAAGGGCGAGGGATCGCGCTGTTTCTGCGTCGTACTCTTCGGGGAACAAGCCCTGTATCATCGCCGCGGAGAGATCAACAAACGAGGTATCGTCACCAAAACTACGGATGAGGGCCCGTAAGTCGGGCTCGTTCTCGGGGTGGTACAATCCGCCGTCGGGCGCGAGACCGCGAAACAGCGCTTCTGAAAACGAGACGGTCGTATGAGAATCATCACGGGTACTGTAGAATCGCAACGCCTCTATCCTGTTGCGTTGCACTGTAGCCAAGCTATACCATGAGCGCAAGTATGCGTTTCTGGTATCTCGTCGTCCTTGGCGTAACTATGGTTGTGTCTTGTACGACGATCCAACCCTCGCGAGATCCATCGGATGACGCGCTCGACGACACGACATCACCGATGGCGGTCGAGGAAGGCGATCAATCGCCAACCGCGACGGAAATCGCGCGTCGAGTTGAACTTAGTCTGGATTCTGAACTGATGGTTCCCCGTGGAATCGACGGTCCGATGGTCGTGATTCTTGCCGATAGCACCGCGCTCGGCGTCGCCCACAACGCCGGGCAGCTGGTCGCGTGGCAGTATACCGATGAAGGACACGATATCGCGACGGTTCTGGACGCGGTCGAGATACTGTCGTTCGATGCAATAACCGCGGGAAGCGCTCAAGCGCTAGGATTCAGGGCTCGTCTGCGCGCCGATGTGGGGGAGATCGATCTGTTTGTTCTCCCGACGCTCAGCGGGCAACCATTTGTCGCTACGACCGATGCGACGGCCACCGTACGAACGGAGGTCAAGGACGTCGACGGAAATGGCGACCTCGAGATGATTCACTACGCGCTTGTCTTTGAGGCGGCCGGTCGCCGGGAGCTTATCGTGGATCTGCTTGAGTGGGACGGCGAAACGTTTACCCATCGCGCGTCCGTACCGTTGGTACGACGCCTTAACGATCGACTAAAACGACTCGGTCGCGAGCTCAGTGATGTTGGTCCGGCGGACATCACGCGCTTTGATGCCGCACTTGTCCCGATCGAGGGAGCTCCGGTCGTCGGCGACATCCTGCCGGTGGAGGAAGTACGGATTCCTCAAGTTAACGAGTTGATGGTGGATCTTGGTGAAAACTCGTGGCGCATTTTCCACGAGATCGCTCTTTTCCCCGGTCCGGCGATATACCGCGTCGAAATAGAGTTGCACGCAGATCCGATTCGTTCCGATCCCGTCCGCATCATCGGCCTGGATTGATAGCGTTCCTGGAGGCACCATGTACAAGTACGAAATAGAAGGCGGATTTCCCCTCAAGGGGACGATCAGGGCGAGCGGCAATAAAAACGCAGCGCTGCCGTGTATCGCGGCGGTTCTGCTCACCGCCGAGGAGATCGTTCTCCGTAATATCCCGGATATCGAAGACGTGCACGTAATGGTCGAGGTTCTCAGAGATCTGGGTGTCGCGGCCGAACAGATGGACGACCGCACCACCTGGCGCTTTGTGGCGTCGTCGCTGAACCATTCAGAAATCCGCGCCGAGTTTGCCGGAAAGATCCGTGCGTCAATTCTCTTTGCCGGTCCGCTTCTGGCGCGAACGGGACGTGTTGTGCTGCCGCCACCCGGAGGCGACGTCATCGGCCGGCGCCGCGTCGACACCCACTTTGTCGCACTCGAGGGTCTCGGGGCGCGCATCCAGACCGACGGCGTGTTCGTCATGCAGACAAACAAACTCATCGGTGACGAACTATTTCTCGACGAAGCCTCGGTTACCGCGACGGAAAACGCGGTCATGGCGGCGGTTACGGCGGAAGGATCGACCGTTGTCGAGAACGCCGCGAGTGAGCCACACGTTCAGGATCTGTGTCACATGCTGAACAAAATGGGCGCAAAAATCGAAGGAATCGGTTCAAACATCTTGAGAATTCAGGGCGTCGATAAACTCCACGGTACCGACTTTACGATCGGCGCGGATTTTATGGAGGTCGGAAGTTTTATTGGCCTCGCGGCGGTCACACGCGGCGAACTGACGATCGAGTCGGCGGGACCGGAACACCTAAAGATGACTCGCATCGCGTTTAACAAACTGGGAATTCATTGGGAACGTGACGGGGACGCCATACACATACCCGCCCGGCAGATCCTGCGGGTCAATCACGACTTTGGTGGCATGATCCCCAAAATCGACGATAGTCCGTGGCCCGGTTTCCCGCCCGACCTAACGAGTATAGTGACTGTGGTGGCGACACAGGTCGACGGCAACGTCCTTATTCACGAGAAGATGTTCGAATCACGTATGTTTTTTGTTGATAAGTTAATTGGCATGGGTGCGCGAATCGTACTTTGTGATCCCCACCGCGCCGTAGTGAGCGGTCCGGCGCGACTCAGTGGATCGCAGCTTACCTCACCCGACGTACGCGCCGGAATGGCGATGGTCATCGCGGCGTTGTGCGCCGAAGGAAAAAGCGTTATCCACAACGTGTACCAGATCGAGCGGGGATATCAGGATCTGAGTACGCGTCTTCAAACTCTCGGGGCTCGGATTTCTCGAGCTACAGACTCGCCGTAGCATCTCGTTCGTCGATTTGGCGAATCAGCGACTCGTAGGCCTTGCGAACGCGTAAAAACGCGGACTCCATTATTTCTCGTTGCCCGCCGTCGAGATCCGCACCCGTGTCCGGGTGGAACTGAGCGACAAGAACTCGGTAGGCGCGTCTAATATCGGAGCGATCCGCGTCGCGCCGAACCCCGAGCACTTCACAGTCCTCACGCGGCAAAGAACCGTGCAGCTCCTCCATCCGCGCGATAGTCTCGTTTTGAACGCCAATCGTCGTACAGACTGACTCAAGAATTCGCCGTTCCGATTGGACGATCCCGCGACCGCGTACACTCAAGGTTCGAACGAGGAGATCGATAAGTTGGACGGCGCCCGCTGTGTCGAGAACTTCGCCGAGGACCGGAATGATCCGGGCGCGCTCGATGCGGTGACGTTCCGCGAAGCAAACCTCAACCGCGCGTCGGGCAACGGTAGGGTCCTTAAGTAAATCCCGATTTCCAGCGGGCCATCGTTCTTCGACGAAGTAGTTCACGGTCTCCGTATCGGGGACGTTCGCCACGGTTAGCAGATCGACACCGACAGCGGCGATCCCGTACGTGATGCGGAGTTGCTCGGCCTTTTCCCGGCGCGGATCGGACAGAAACCGAACAACCCGAGCCGTTGGGGTCTTATTGGCGCGATATTGATCGACCATCCATCCAGCCAGGAGACCAAAAAGCGCACCAAGGGGCCCGGCCAACAGACCGATCAAGGTACCGAGAATTCGGCCTGCGAAGGCACGAATCGTTTGAACGATTTGATTCATAGTTCGACGCGCTGGCGCGCCAGAGCAAACAACGCACCGAGGAGGGCGCCGATACTGATCAACAGGATGGCCACCACCACGTACGGTTCTTGGGACACCGCCACGGTCATAAGTCCGTCGGTAGCGCGAAGGAGATACGGGCGAATAAGGAAAACGATCTGGTGGACACCGACAGGGACAAGCGGAAGGGCGATAAAGACCGGTACGGGGGCTCGCGCAATATACAAGCTCCGATACCTCCACGCGAGGGCGACAACCCAATACGCACCGATGAAAAATGCAAATACACGTACGATCCGGGCGGCAATTTCGCGCCACACCACGACGACATCGCCACCGAGGACGGTATAGGTGCGAAGCGCGGAAAAAAGCGCTGGAAACGGCAGATTAACAGCACGCGCGGGGCCTCCGGCGAGCTGTACCACGTCGTCAAGCGGGATAGACAGCTGGATCATCTCATCGAGGGCATCGCCCCGTTCACCAATGTAGTATTGCGGACCGGTCACACTTTGTTCGAGGTCGATCTCTTGTCGCCCTGCGGCGGACACAACGGAACGGGCCGGTTCTCGTTCGATCGCGCGCAGGATAATCCATCCAAGAGAATCTTCCTCGCCGATACCTCGATCGTTGCGCACAAAACGCCCGTAATCCGCACCGTAGTGCGCGATGACACGAGAATCATCGACGGAACCCTCTATTCGCAGGACTTCGACGTCGTACAGCCACGTTCCGTCAAACGTTCCAACGATTCTCGCAATCCACACAAACTCTCGAACGCCGTCCTCATCGCGATTAACAAAGAAGACCTCGTTTACGCCGTCATATCCCACCCATTCACGGGCTTCCTCGCGAAAAAACGAGACCGTCTCGAGCGCCTCAAGGGTTTCGGCGAAGTACCTTTCCACATCGGGATCGTCCGCGTGTTCCGCCGATAGATCGAGAAAGCGATAGTACGCGTCGATCACGTCCATCGCGGACCGAGTCGAACGAAGACCTCGTTGCAGCGCCTCGTAGGCGGCCAATTTGTCGCGAAAGAACTGACGTTCGTCGGATTCGGACTGTTCTCGGGAGCGTGACTCAATTGCGTTCCAGGATAAAGACTGCAGCTCGCGCGCTCGCGGCGTCAGATCCGATTCCCCGGCCAGCCTGATCGCTTCGGACGCGCGATAGTGCGCGGTAAAAAAGTCGTTGGCGGTAAACGCCGATTCGGCCTCGGCGATGAGAATAAGAACTTCCTCGTCAAGAGTCCGAACGCTGTTCTCGCTAAGCTCACCTGTCGAATCGCCATCGGATCGCCCGCGATCGTCCGGCTGTTCCGGCTCGTTGGCATCGAGGCCGAGCGTTGCTTCCAATTCACGTAACTGCGCATCGTCGGCGGCGTCATCGCCAAGCAACGCGCGGGCGAGCAAAACGCGGTCTTCCACGCGTCGCAAATCGCCGTCCTCACGAAGGGCTCGTTCGGCATCCGTCAGCAGTCGAGAGACAAATCGCGCCTCATATAGCTCCTCTTGGAGGCGCTGGTTCTGGAAGGGTGCGAGAAAGAGGACCCAGAACGTGTACAAAGAACCAAGAACGAGAATGATCGTGAGTGGTCCGCGTGCCTGAGAGAGTAACGATCCCTCTCCGTTGAGGTCGTACCCCGTAATCGCAAACGAGAAAGCGACAATTATCGCCGAACAGAGGGCAACGGGTAGCAACGAGAAAAACGGATCGATCCACGCGCGTACGCGATACGCCGATAACGCGCGCTCCGGAATATCGACAAATGCGCCTCCGGCGACACCCTGGTAGACGGCCCACGCAGCGGCGACCAGGAGGAAGAGCGACAGAACAACCAGAAATTTTCCGGTCGCTTTCATGCCGTTCCTCCGCGATCTCGTCGATCGACGCGGGGTAGGAGAATGGCTCCTACGCCGGCGATTACGATCAAAACCATGAGAATAATCGGCATCCCGAGTGAGCGAATTATCGGTGAAAGACGAGATGAGACCGCCGGGAGCTGCACGGTAAAATCGGTCAAGCGCGGTACGGCCAATAACACACGGACATACGCGAGACCAAGAATCAAGTTGAGAAGGGGCCATCGAGTCGCCCGCGCGGGAGTCCAGACGAGAACTAAGGCGATCGACCAGAGAATCGCAAGAGTGACGCCGTACCAGCGGCCCCAAAGAACGGGCGGGAGCCAATTGCGGGCCTCTCTGGACAACGGAAAGGGGTTATCAAGACTCGGACGTCGTACGGCATCCAGATTAAACCTTGTATCCGCGATGTCCCGCGTGAGTCTATCCGTGGTCGTTGGAAGATCGAGTCGATTCGGCGCGTATCGCTCCTCGTAGGGAACGCTTCTTGCGGTTTCATACGTCAATCGCGGCGATTGATCCGTGGATTCACGGTCGGCGACAACAAGTATCTGGAGCGTCCGGCCTTCCGACTCGGCCGCGTAGACGATCTCGTTGTTCCTCCAGACAAAAAACGGAGTCTGAGGTATCGGCTCCGCAGCGGTTCGAGGATTTGGTGAAACGTCGAGGGTAAAGAGCGGCGTTAACAAAACCACTACCAGGCTTATCGCCAAACAGAAGAGAAGAAACAAAGACGGCGTGATCTGTCGATACACGTTGCGAACGGTGACGATCACCAACGCAAACGGGAATGCGGCAAAAATCGTTCCGGCGATATCCGGAGCTACCTGGCCTCCCGACGCCAGCCATTGTATCAGCAATACCACTCCGGCGATGATGAGGGTCGTGTATACAAGTGTTAGCGGCGCGAGGAACGTTCGTTTCACCGGAGCATCAGGTTAGCATATTCGGTACGGGTTTTCCACGGATTTTCCACATCCGGCCTCACAATGTCGTCGGAGAAAGAACACTCAATTTGTGTCATTTCGACCCACACATTCACCTTACACAACCTTCACACTAGTTAAATCTTTTTATCAAAACAATTTGTAGCGTTTTATTCGGTCAGGTATCCGCTATTTACCGTGCCGTATCAGCTTTCGTGGAAAGGATAGCTCGAGAATCGGCGTTTGACTCCTGATTTATCCACCGGTTATCCACAATAAAGCGGTATCCGATTCCACGCACGGTCTCTATCTCCGCGCCGGAGCCGACCAGCGCCCTTCGGAGCCGAGATATCGTCATATCAACAGCACGAGATCCGGCGCGAATACGAGTAGTGGAAAAGCCGATTGTGGCGGCCAGCGTGTATCGATCGACGACACGCCCCGAGTAACGCGCCAACAGCTCGTACACGGCACGCTCCCTCGGGGAAAGAGATCGGTACCCGCCGCCAAAACTCAAGGTCTCACGGAATCCGTTGATCGGCTCATAGAACGGGTACCGAGCGAGGACGCGACGCGAACGTATTACGAGTTCCGGACCTGTAAACGGCTCGACGACGTACTCGGCAACGCCCAGCATAAACGCCCGTTCCATATGTTCGACGGGACCGTACGCGAGAATCGCAGGCGGTGAACCGTCTTCGAACGTGATGCACGACAGTTCGGAAACAGGGACCACGATAAGGGAAAAATCGTATCGAGCTTGCAGTTTGTATCGCAGCGTAAGCGGAACACGCCGATAACACTCTTCGGCTGGGACAGAGAGAATGCGGTTTTGCGAATCGATCGCGTAGAGCGGGTCAAGCTCCGCAGTGTTTTGCCCGGGACGAACGACAATCAGCGTGTTCGTGACCGACACGGCAGGCTAGTCGGACGCTTCTTTCATTCGCCGTTTGAGATCTTCAAGAGAGGTATCGAGTTCCACATCTGCGGCGAAATCTGTGCCTTCGACACGCTTTCTCAGATCCTCGAGCATTGCGTCCGGCGAGTCACTCTCAAGCGCGGCGATCTTTTCCTCCAGACTCTGGTCGCTACTCGTAACGTCGATTTCGGCGATCGCCTCGGTCTCCGCCTCGAGCTGTTCCACTCGTTCGGCCATTTCATCAAACGCCTGAAACGCAGATGTCTCGTCGAGTCCGGTTATTACTTCCTGAATTCGTTTTTGGGCTTCCGCGCGTTTTGCACGGGCGACAAGCAAGTTCTTCTTACGTTGAGCGTCTTCAAGTTTGTCCTGAAGGCCACGGAGCGCCGTTTTTAAGTCTTCGACCGCCGCGTGTTGCTTCTCGTACTGCGAACGAAACTGCTGGGCGTACTCAATTTCGCGCTTCTTCCGAACGAGCGCCTCGCGGGCGAGATCTTCTTGGCCGGCTTTTAACGCGACCATTGCCCGTCGTTCCCACTCGGCTGCTTTGTCGTCCTGAGCGGCAAGCTGTCGTTCGAGACGCTTCTCCTCCGCGATAGCCGTCGCGACGTTGCGCTTGGCCTCAACGAGTTGCTTATTCATATCGAGGAGGATCTGATTGAGCATCTTTTCCGGGTCTTCGTGTCTCCGGATCGTATCGTTGACGCTCGACCGTATTAAACGACGCAGTCGGTCAAAGAGTCCCATACCTGGTCTCAGTCAGCAATTGTTCCCCCGTTGTTACCGAGACTGGCGTCAACCGAGAAAGACCTGTCCACTCGCGTCTATAGCCAGTATCGTTTTGCAATTGGAGCACCGGAATCGCCCCGGTTTGGATGCTTTTAGCTTTGTCGAACAAATTGGACACTTAAAAATCTTGGGAAACACGTCGGACTGCTTGCTCTGGCCGCCCTTGGTGAAGTGCTCCACAGCGTCGTCCAAAGAATCTTTGATGTGAAAGAACTGCGAGAAGCCGAGGAGTTGAAACACCTCATATACCTTCGGCTGAATTTCCAGAAGGACGAGATCACCGCCCTTTGGCTTTACGGCTTTGAGAAATGCGGTAAACGATCCAATACCGGTACTGGAGACGTAGTTTAGGCCACCACAGTGGAAAATCAACCGGGTGTATCCCGCCTCGACGGCTCGATTTACGCGCTTCTGGAAAAAGTTGGAGTTGTACGTGTCAATGTAGCCCGTAAGAAAAAGGACAAGCGCGCCGTCGGCGTTGTCAACTTTTTGGAGGCGTATTTTTAAACTTTCGTCTTTTTCCTCGTCAAAGCCAGGGACGATGTCGTTGTTTCCCATTCTACTTCCTGAACTTTATAGTGTTTCCTATATTAAGTGCGGCCCTATAAATTGTCAAACGATGCCCTGGTCGACCGCGATTACCGCACCGTTTACATCCGATTCCTCGGCGCAAATAATATCACAAATCAGCGTCGCGATCCGTTCCGGCGGGATCAATTGTCGGCGCGGAGATCGCTTAATCTCCCTGCGACGGCGGTCCTCGGAGAGATTTTCGGTGTCGACATAACCCGGGGAGAACGCATTTACTGTGACATTGGTACCGCGTGTTTCGACGGCGGCCGATCTTACTAACGACGACAAGCCAAGTTTTGCGGCCCCGTAGGCGGCAATCTCGGTATAGCCGCGGATCGACGCGGTATGAGGCCCCCCAAACAGCACGATCCGACCCCATCCACGGGCGATCATTCGAGGGAGGCAGCTCGAAACAACAACGCCGGGTAGGGTGAGATTGGTTTCGACGAGACGATACCAGGTTTCCGGTGAGGTTTCCGCCAAAGAACCGTAGGCGACCGGACCGTACGCGACGACAACGATGTCAGCTTCCCTATCGCCGCTTAGCATCGAGAGTACGTCTTGGGCACGGTCGAGGGGTTTGAGCGTACCGTCGGCGATTCCACCCCGTTGACGTATTGTTGAGACCACTTCCTCGATCTTGTTGTGATCGTGTCCACCGTGGCATACAACAGGCACGCCTCGTTCCGCGAGCTCGTAGCTGACCGCCCGTCCGATCCCGCCGCTCCCGCCGATGATCAGGGCGCGATGCGTGCTCATCCGCTTGCTACGTTTTCCCGCACGATTGAGGAGCCCCATGGGCAGATGGTAGCCGTCGACCTTCTCTTTGAACAGGTGCCGACGATCGCGTTGGTTGATCCATGGTGAACGAGGACCTATACTGACGGTATGAAACGCCGACATGTCGTTGCCGTTGTGTTGCTATTATCGGCCCTCATTGTGGGAGCACAGGAGGAGTCGCCGCTGTTACAGTCGGATCGTTTCCTCGAGACGGTCGATATGCAAACGTCTCTCGCTTCCCTCAACGCTGCGATCGACAATCCGGAGTTACTCCAGGACTTGGCAAATAGAGTTCTAATATTGGACGCTATCGTTGCATCGATTCTTCTCTATTCCGACGATCCGAACGACTACTACGCTGAAGTCGAGCTTGTCGGCGGGTCATGGGAAGGCGTGCAAAACGTCGAAATGCATCGTGCCTACGCGGTTCTCACCGACGGGCGGTTTGCCGGTCGCCTCGCCGAGCGGGCGCCACGCGACCCTAATCCCGATCTGATACTCCGCAACAGCCGTATTTTATTGGCAGCCCGACTCGTGGACCTTACCGAGGACGATATGGGTCAGCTCGTACCGCTCGTTCTCGCCTATGAGATTCGAACGATTAACTGAGCGGTTTAGAGAAACGGATCAAAGCGGACGTCGCGTACGCGAATGATCTTACGGTCGCTTGAAACGAGGGTTCGTTCGACCACGGACCGAAGTTCTCGATAGTTTCCTTCCCACCTTCTCTCCTGGAGGCTGGCCAGAGCGTTTCCGTCAAACACGATGTCCTGTCGATCGAGCTCGTGAAGAATCTGTTCGACCGTTTCGGGGATATCCTCGGGATGCTCACGCAACGGCGGGACGAGGATCGCAAGAATCGATAGCCGATCAAACAGATCTCTCCGGAACTGGCGTTGTTCGACGGCTTGGTGTAAGTCACGATTTGTTGCCGAAATGATTCGCACCACCGCGGTCTCTTCTTTTGCCGCGCCGACCGGGAGGTAACACATATACTCAACTGCCCGGAGCATCTTGGCCTGTAGCGGTAGTTCGAGGTCCCCGATTTCGTCAAGAAACAAAGAGCCACCGGACGCGTGGGCAAAAAGCCCGCTGCTCGCGATCGCGTCGGTGTATGCGCCCTTCCGCACGCCGAACATCTGCGCATCAAAAATCGTCGTCGGGATCGCACAGACGTTGGCACAAACGTAGGGTCCCGATTCCGCGATCGACAAGTCGTGAATAGCGCGGGCGACTCGTTCCTTTCCGGAGCCGGTTTCACCCTGGATCAGAACGGGAGCGCTGCTGCACGCGGCCCGACTACAGGCAAAACGTAATCGGCGCATGGCGTGGCTCGATCCGCGGATCGAGGAAAGCACGCGGCGTGCGTTGTCAGGACCAACGGGTACGCGATTGTACACGCTGTCCTCGCTATCCTCGGCAATACCACGGGCCAAAGCCCGACGGAGTGTTCGGCGAAGTTGAATCGCGGATACCGGAGCCGGAAGACAGTCGTGGGCACCGCGTTGGGTTACCTCGATGGCAAGAGCTACCTGCCGCCGATCGACCACGGCAATAATCGACTCGCACGCGCGTGCTCGGATCGCTTCATCGACAATTCGGGGGTTCGGATTGTCGATTCCTCGAAAATCAATGATGACGGCAAGGATGTGACGCGTGCTATATCGATCGCGAAGTAGCGTCGGATCGGACTCGTGGCAGATTTCAAGTCGTTCTTCGACCGCAATCGCGAGCGCATCGACTAGATCCGGCGAGGCGGCAATAGTGACGACCATATAATTGAAATAATACGCTCATAAAGACATTACATCAAATATCTTTATGCCTATCCTCTTGCGAGTTCGCCCAACCGAATATCACAATAGAACGTGCGCCCCGGTATTCTGCTTGCAGCTATCGACAGAGCAAATCTATTTCGACTTTTTTCTAACCTGCTTGGTTTGAGCATCATCATGCTCGTCGACGGATGGATCCTCGTCCGGGTGGCGCGCCAGATCGGCGTCTACCTTGCACTAGCGATTGAGGCGACGACTGCCATCGCGGCTTTGGTAATAGTGGGGAGTTCGATTAATCGACACCTTGCCCGAATTCACAAAAACGCGCTCAACGGTCGTTTTGATCCACACGCCTATGCCCGATTCTTCACGATCGTCATCGCCGGAGTCATGCTCGTCGTGCCGGGATTCGCAAGCGATCTTATCGGACTCGTGATGTATCTCCCGCCAACGAGGCGCCTATTTGTTGCGATCGCCGCGCGGATTCTCGGTGCGAGGTTGCCGGTGCTGGACGAGCACCTTAAACTCCAGCTTTTCTCAGGCGACGACCGGTAACGATCCGATGACCCAGTAAAACAAAAAAATCGATGATTCGTAGCGGCAGCAATACAAAACGAAACGGGCGGACTCTCGGGGTCATCCCCGCCATCTTCCGAACCGCGCGCGGCGCAAGGACCGTTAATCCGTGTTCGAGCTTCTGCCAAACGGGAGATATCCATGGGTAGATACGACGTGAATTGCAGCCGACGATTAGAACCGTCGGGGCGGCTTTGCGGACGGCGGTGGCAATTGACTCCTCTTGACTGCGGGAGAAAACCGCCCGGCCGACAAGGCGCAGTCGCGGAAACGTTGCGCGAAGGTTTTCCTCCGCGCGACTCAGGACCGCCGCACTACCCGCGATGATAAAAACGGTAGCGTCGTCTTCTTCGGTTCGTGCAAGCAGGCGGACTAACGAGCGGAACTCCGGAAACGGTCCGTTTCGACATCCGGTGGCCAGGCGAACGGGACCGGATGTCCCACCCTCGTTTGGAACAAACAAGACACCTTCGCGCGCAAACATCGTCCGGAATCGCCCGGAGGTCACCCCACGCCATAATCCGTGACGATCGGCAAAAACGAGAAGTTGCGACGACTTTCGTGGCGATCCGAATTTCTCGGCAAATCCGTCTACGTCGGTATCGCAGAGTCGAAGTCCGAAAAACTCGTTTACCGTACACCCCATTATGATTCTATACCCTCGGTAGTCGCCCGATTGTATTGTGTACGTTGATGCTGTACAAGCGTCGCAGCAGCTATGGCCGCCGTCTCCGCGCGTAAAACCGGCGTGGATATGTGAGCCACTTCCCATCCGGAATCGTGAGCAGCAACGATTTCCTCGGAGGCAAAACCACCCTCGGGTCCGATGGCAAACGCCCCGATCGCCTTACCCGCGGACAAATCTACGGCCGTGGAACCGGACTCGTGAAATATCACATGACGGGTACCGTTGGCGGGGCGCCGCAGTGCGTCGCGAAACGGGATCGGTTGTTTGATAATCGGTTGATCGAGACGCCCCGATTGTTGGCATGCCTCGCGAACGATCCGGGTCCACCGTTCGACACGGGTTCTCGAAAGCTCGTTTATCCGAACGACTGATCGAATCGTGGCGACGGGAACGATCGTATCCACGCCGATCTCGGTAACGCTACGGATGACGTGATCCGTGGAACGCCCTTTGAGCACGGCGACAAAGAAGACTAAAGGTCCGAGCGTATTGTCGCCGACCAAATGTGTTTCAACGAAGCCACCGACGCCGCGTAGAAACCAGCGATCGGAGTCTCCTTTGCCGAGCAACGCCTGCGCTCGTCTCCCCGCTCCGTCGGTAACGACTACCGAGTCACCATCGCGTAGCCTGCGCACGTTGACGAGATAGTGCGTCGAGGACCTATCGAGTTCGATCTCTCCTCCTTCCTCCGGAATCTGCGGAAGGACGAGGTGTTTCACCGGGCGATCCGCCCGTCCTCGATAAGCGCTACCGCCTGTTGGAGCATTAAGTCGTACTCAAGATCGTACACCTCGGTAAGATTGTTGACCCGGTTTACCTCAATCCGGACGAGTCGACGAATCCATCGATCGTTGAGAACGATCCCTTCGTCACGTAAACCGGCGATAAAACGGGAGATCTCCGTGTTCGATGGTTGCGGAGTTCCCGCGACAAACTCTCTGATCAGCTCTTGCTCACGAATTTGAGCGTACGACTCCTGTTCCTCGGGAGACAGCTCGGGTTCGACAAATTCGATGTCCGGTGAGACACCGACCTCGTCGATGCTTATTCCGTCCGGCGTGTAATACCGCGACATCGTCAGTCGGAAACCAGCCTCTCCGAGCGACCGGACTTGCTGGACCGATCCTTTTCCGTAGGTCGTTTGTCCGATAAGCGTTGCTCGATCGCGGTCCTTCAGGGCTGCCGCGAGGATCTCGGCGGCCGACGCGGATCCATCGTCAATGAGCACGACGACCTCGATATCCTCATCCACGATCGTTCCTCGCCCCGCGGTAAACCTCTGGCTTTCGCCGGCGACGCGCCCGCGCGTCTCAACGATCAGGCCTCCGTCAAAAAAATAGTCGGCGACATCGACTACGCCGCTCAACAAGCCTCCCGGATTGGAACGAAGATCGACAATCATCGCTTCGTATCCAGCAGCGGCAAAGTCGTCGATAGCTTCCCGCACTCGATCGTTGGTGAACGGAGTAAACTGGATAATGCGTAGAAATCCGATCGTGTCGTTGATCGTGTCCCACTTCACGGTCGGAACCTGGATCAACGCCCGCTCCAGCGATACGGGAAATCGGAGGTTCTCGCCGCGAAGAATCATCACTCGGACGGTCGTCCCGGGTCGTCCGCGGAGCAAGTCGACGGCCTCGTCTACCGACAGGTCGTCGGTCGGTACGTCTGCCACGCTCACGATTCGATCACCGGCCCGTAAGCCAGCCCGAAACGCAGGTGTATCTTCGATTGGTGAGACGATTTCTATGTACGCCGGTTCGCCGACTTCGTTGATTGGCTTACTGATATACATACCAACACCGCCGAACTCTCCGCTCGTCGTGTCGGTTAATCCACGCATCTCCTCGACGGACAAATACGCCGAATGTGGATCTTCGAGACTTTCAAAAAGCCCGCGCAACGCGCCTTCAACCATCGCATCGGCATCCATTTCGTCGACGTAGTTACGTTCGACAAAGCGGAACACTTGCTCAAAAAGGGCCAGAGCCTCTTCGCTCTCGCCTTGCCGTCCCTGGGCGACCACGCCCGGTACAACCGCGAGTGCAAACAGATGGACAACCAGAATTCCCGCAACGCCCATCCAAATCGCGGTTCGAGCTTTAGGTATACGTTGAGCCATCGCTCCTCCTAACTCCTATAGTATAAAGCGCAACTTGACGCCGCCAACCACCGACCAATAGACTTTGACTGCCGTGAGGTTTCAAAATGCAGCGCTTGTCCTCGCCATGTTGTATCAACTGTTTCGAGGATCCGTCTTTATAATAACGCTCCTCGGACCGATCGGCCCGATCGATGGGTCGGATCTCCAACAAATCGCTATGATGCTCGCGGCAAGTTCGACGTCGCTCGTGCCGGCGCTCATACTTCTGCAACTATATCTGACCAAGGGCGATATTCTCCTTGCGCCGGCCCGCGTGGCAAAACTGATCGATACCGTTGCGTCCGTTTTTGCCCTATACACGGCGCTACGGGGCACCGCTCCAATCGGTTTGTTCTCAATCGTTGTACTCGCTGACCTCACAATACTGATCTTCCTGTTGTTGTTTCGCGTTCATAGGGAGCACCGGCCTCTCCCCCATCCCGACGTCGAAGAACTGGAGGAGCGGTAATGCAACTTATCCCCATTGCGAGTGGTAAAGGTGGCGTAGGCAAGACGCTCGTCGCCTCCAATCTGGCGATCGCTCTGGCGCAATCCGGAAAGCGCGTTGTTCTGGTGGACCTCGACCTGGGCGGATCAAACGTACACCTCGTGTTGGGCGTTCAAGTCGTCGCGCAATCGATCGGATCGTTTCTCGGCACGAAAGGCCAGGATTTTGCGTCGCTCGTGCAGGATGGCGGCGTAGAGAACCTTGGATTTATTCCGGGGGATGCGGAGATTCCGGGTCTCGCCAATTTAAACGCCGCTCAAAAACGGATGCTCATTCGGAGGTTGACGGGTCTCGAGGTTGATTACGTCGTGATCGATCTCGGCGCCGGAACCGGCCAAAACACGCTCGACTTCTTTCTCACCGCCTCAAACGGGATAATCGTCACCGCACCGACGCCGACCGCAACCGTAAACGCCTATCTGTTCCTGAAAAACGTCGTTTTCCGACTGCTCCAAAGCAGCATGGTCAAAAAGAGCGCCGGAGAGACCTTTGTTAAAAATCTCTTTAAAAACCGATCGTCTCTACAGCGTATCTATATGCCGGAAATCGCCCACGAGTTAGCCCGGGTCGACCCGGAGAGCGCCGCGCGGTTTCGCGCCGCAATCGAGCGTTTTAGACCGCGGGTGATCATGAACATGCTCGAAGATCCTAAAGACGCCGAAACGATCAACCGCCTTCGCCGGAGCTGTCGACAGTACCTCGATCTCGAACTCGTTCACCTCGGGATAATATACCGGGACGACCTTCAGGATCGTGCCTTGCAGTCGCGACTCCCCATCATCCGATACAAGCCGGAATCGGTATTGTCGCAGGCGATATACCGTATCGCCGAAAAGACGATACAACTCGGAACCGAACAAGCCGAGGGGTTTCTCGATTTTGAAGCGATTAACGACTCGTTTGACACCGCCGAGGCGGAGGCCGAACAGGATTACGCCGGAAAGATGGAGTACATCGAGGAGCTTCTCAGTACGGGAGCGCTCACTAACGGCGACCTTATCGAAACGATAAAAACTCAACACCATGAAATCGCGCAGCTAAGAAAGCAGAACAACTTGTACAAGGCAAAAGTAGTGCAAGCAATACAGCAAGGTTTTCGGCCGTGATATTATAGCGGAGAAGATGGCTGGCAACGAAGACGCCATAAAGGGCGTGCTAAAAATCGAAATCGACGAACAAGAACTCTCCGTTACGTTGCGAATCGATCGCAGCTCCGACGGCGACGAATGGACCGTCGACGCGCTCGGTGAGGCGATTAAAGAACGCGGCGTTTCCGGCGATCTCAAAGCAAAGACCTTACAAGAGTTTATTTCCGCTGCTGCAAAAAGCACCGAGAAGTCTTACGAGGCCGTCGTCCTCGAGGGTGTCCCACCCGTTCTTCCAGCACCGGAGTCAGTTGAATGGAGCGAGCTTTCCGTTCCCGAACAGCTCGATACAGCTATCGAGGCCGTTCTCGAAAAAAGCGAATCGCCCAAGATATTCCGCGAGCGGTCGGAAAAAATAGAACGAACGCAACAGGTCGAAAAAAAAGCGAAGCTCCCGTTTATGGCGAAAAAGACGGAGACGGTGACCGTCACCGAAAGCAAAACCCATCGGGAGCGCGTTCCCGTCGATCCTACGGTCACGCAACACTTCTACGTAGAAGCCGGCTCCGTTCTCGGCGAGGTTATGCCGCAACGAATCGGTATTCCCGGGCGAACGGTGAAAGGTCGGACGATTCAAGTCACGCCGATTACCGATCCGTTTTTTTACGCCGGGGACAACATCAGTCGACAGGGAAACACCCTCACCGCCTCGACGAGCGGTATCGTAAGAATAGGTCGTAACTGGGCGGACATCGTCACATTCTCGCCACACCGCTGGGAGTTGGAGCTGAGCTCGGACAAGGCAACCTGTTACCTCGTTTTTACGCCCGGGCACCGCGATTCTCCAGCCCCATCCGCCGCTGAGATCCTTTCGGCGGCGGTCGAGTTACCATATCCGTCGGAATCACTCATCACGGAGGAGGAGCTCACGCAGCTCATCCGCGGTCAAATCGAGATTGGCTCAGCCGACAGAGTTCCGATAACCCTGTCACGAGACGCGTCGTTTGACATCTTTGTCAGCGAAGACAAACTACACGCAACGCTTAACGTTCATAAAGGAAAAGGGCGCGGTAAGCCGTTAAGCCTCAGAGAAATCGGCGGCGAGATTAAGAAGAGCGGCATCAGGGGTCTCGACTTTAAGAAGATCCAAGACGATATCACTGCGTTCTACGAAGGCGGCGATTTTGACTTGACCGGATACGTACTAGCTGAAGGCGTACCGGCGACAGCCGGCCAAGAACGCCAGGTAGAGTTTGCTCTCCGTTTTCACGACGAAGACAAAACAAAAGGTCTTCGCGACCGCCTCGCCCAATCTAGCGATCAACCGGATTCGATAGCTGACTTTCCTGCAGATAAGATCACGCGGACCGCGGATGTCGAGGCGGAGCAGCTGATTTGTACGATCGATCCGGTTGTACCCGGGGAGAGCGGTACCGACGTCTACGGGAAAGAAATCCCGGGAGAACCCGGTCCGTCGCCCGAATTTCACCTATACGAGAACGTCGAGCAAAAAGAACTGCTTATTTCCACGAGCTCGGCTGGTGTTCTTGACTGGGCTGAGGAAGACGGCAGCTATTTTCTTCGTGTTCGATCGCACACCGACGCGGTCGTCGCGGTTGAGATAGATCAGGATGAGATGACCGCGCGCATTTCACTTTCCGAGGGTGTCGGGAGTGGAGATCGATTGTCCCGCGAGCTTGTCGAGGCGGCGATTGCGAATGCCGGGGTCGTAACGGGAATCGACGGAGAGGTGATCGCCAAGGCGCTCTTGGCCGCCCAGGCGGGAACGGCTGTAGATGGCGTTCCATTTGCGCACGGCACCGAGCCGATTGATCAGAGCGAGAACGAAGTTGAGTTCCTCGTCAAACTGGATTCTGAAGCCGGGGTGAGATTACGTAAGGATGGTAGCGCCGATTACCGCTCACAGAATCGGATTGTCACCGTAACTAAAGATCAGGAAATATGCCGCATTCTGACCTCAAAAAGCGAGGCAGTCGACGGCGAATCGGTCAAAGGCGCAACGATCGCGGCCGGTGGATCAACCGCCGCCCCGATTGAGATCGGCGAAGGACTTGAGAAAATCGAGCAAGACGACGGTTCTTCGCTCATCCGCGCGACGACCGAGGGCGAACTCGTCAAAACCGGCAACAAGCTCGAGATTCGAAGTTCGTTTAACGTCGACGGTGACGTCGATATGTCGGTTGGAAACATCAAGTTTCCCGGTTCAATTCAGATAAAGGGCTCCGTACGCTCGGGCTTTTACGTTGTTTCTACCGGAGACATTAAAATCGGCGGCGGTGTTGAAGCGGCTCTCCTTTCGGCCGACGGAGATATCCTCGTTAAGGAGGGTGTCAAAGGCGCCGGCAAGGCGGTCCTGCGTAGCAAAAGCCGCTTGATGAGTTCGTTTGTCGAACTCGCGACCGTTCTTTCGGTCGGAGATATCGTTTTAAAATCCGCGGTTGTCCGTTCGAGAATCAAATGCAACGGTCATATTGGATTTCAGGGCAACAACGGCCGGATTGTCGGCGGAATAGTTCGAGCGCGCAACGGTGTAACGGTACAGAGTATCGGTACCTCAGGAGGGATTAAGACGCACATCTCTTTTGGGCAGGACTATCTCATCGCCGACTTGATCGAGAAAGAAGAAAAGGAGATCGACAAAGTCAAACTGCGCGTAAGCCAGATCGATGTCGACATGCGACGACGTGAGAAGGCCGGCGATGCCGCGGCTTTAGAAAAGCTACGCCACGAGAAGATCAAGCTGCTCAAACTTCTCGAGAAACGGGGACTACGCTTGTTTACGCTTCGCGAGCGCTTTGAGCAGCACTTTCCGAGTAAAATAGAGGTCGCCGGTGAGGTCCACAGCGGCACGGTTTTCGAGAGCCACGGCCGATTATACGAGATCACATCGACAAAAAAGGGGCTCCGCGTCGAGTTTAACTCGCAAACCGGGAACATCGACGTAAACGAACTTTCGGAGGAGTAAAGTGCCGATTGGGTACATAGTATTTCCCGACTGGATCCGCCCCGCCGTGATTTCGGGGTTACCGATTCGTTGGTATGGAGTGATGTATCTCGTCGCGTTCGGCCTGACGTATCTGCTTACCGTTCATCAACTGCGCGACGAGGACGCCCCGCAGATCTCACGTGAGCTCGTCGCCAATCTGTTCTTCTGGACGATAATCGGTCTAATCGTTGGGTCCCGGGTATTTGCGACTACTCTCTACGACACAACGGGATACTATCGCGGGAGGCCGTGGCTTATATTCTGGCCGTTCGACGCGGAAATGCGCTTTACCGGACTTCAGGGCATGAGTTTCCACGGCGGACTTGTCGGCGGAACTCTCGGATTCCTGTTGTACTGTTGGATTCGTCGCCTGCCAACGCTTGCGATGGGCGATATGGTTACGGCTGCCGTTCCCCTCGGGTATACGTTTGGTCGTCTCGGAAACTTTGTTAATGGCGAACTCTACGGACGTATCAGTGCCGCTCCGTGGGCGGTGCTCTTCCCCGGAGCCGCGCCCGTTCCATACGACAACCCCGCGGCCCGCGCCGTAGCCGATGCCGTCGGTCTTTCCGCCCCCGCCGGAGCGATGCTGAATCTCCCCCGCCATCCGTCACAGATCTACGAGGCTCTCCTCGAGGGAGTTCTACTCTGGTTGGTTCTCTGGTTCCTGGTTAAGCCGCGTAATCGTGTCCCCGGAACCGTAACCGCCGCCTACGTCATTGGGTATGCGATCGCGCGGTTTGTTGCAGAGTACTTTCGTGCCCCGGATCCGGGTCTCGATTTTGTAATTGAGCTCGGCCCGACCGGAAATCCGCGTTGGCTCCTTCAATCGGCGCTTAACATAACCACAGGACAAGTTCTGAGTCTGATAATGCTTGCCGCCGGCCTGGTTATGCTCGGGGTCGTCCGGGCGCTCTACCGCCGGAGACCGCGGGTGGAGACGTTTGACGACTCCCGCGATCAAACGGAATAACGCGCCATACTCTTGCGCAAGCGCTTTCGTGAGGCACGAATCTCGTCGCCATACGCGTCAAACACCGTCGTCAACCGCTCGCGGAGCTTACCGAGCCCGAACTCGCGCGCACCGACGGCGAAGTTGCGATCGGTCATTTGTCGCCGGGTCTCCGGGTGTGTCAGGACGTGGTGGATTGACTCCAAAACGTCGTCGCGGATGACGAGATGCCCGTTCTGGTCGTACTCGTCGCGTATCTCGATGTTGCTCAATCCACTCGTCATGATGTCCGTTTTGTAGACCAGGTACGTGGTCGTCACTACGGGGACGCGGGCGGCGATCGCCTCCAAAAGAGCATTGCCAAACCCTTCCCAGATCGGCAGGTACGTGACTAGATCGGCGTTGGCGAGAACATCGCGGTTGGTGTAGTAACGATGTCCGTCCGCGTCGACCGAGCGAGTACTGCGAACACGATCACTGATCAAATGGAGCCGGACACCGCTTCTCTCGGCCGCATGGCGAATCCGCTCGATGTAGTTTTTGTCGGGTTCGTCTCCCTGGTAGAGCGAGATGATGTAATGCATGCGTCGACCGATATCGGGGTAACGACGGGCGAGAGCCGCGACAAGCGCAACGGAGTCCTCGATTCTCTTACGCTCGACGATACGCGTCGGTTGAACAACAAGAAGATCGTCGTCGGCAAACCCGAAATCCGAACGAAAGTTACCGTTGTAGTCATCGAGTAAGACGGGATTATCAAAATCCTCGCAGTTGGAAACGATATGGGGCTGGACCCGTTTGAGCGATGACAAAATGTGCGCGGCGTACGACGATATCACAACATGCTCGACTCCGAGATCCACGGGCGGCATAATTGCGTTCAGCAGGGTCTCGATACGGCTGTTGGAGAAACGGCTTCGCTCCCACCAGAAATCGTGATGATGAAAGATCGTCGCGACTCGCTTGGTCGTCGCGACGTAATACATCGCGACGCCACCAAGGATCGTCATCGGCATCGCGTTGGTATTCTGACCGATCAATACGTCGATGCCGTTGTCGCGAATCATCTCGTGCAGGTACTCGCCTACCTCCCGTCCCTTGGTTTCGATCTCTTCGACAAGGCGGTGCATCTCCACGCTGTTAAGGTGTATTGGCCGAGGCGACATATGAGGGAATACCTGCTCCTCGACCCTTTGTTGAAAGTCGCTAGTAAATGTAATCTCCGGGATTTCCAATCGCCGCACCGCCGGAACGTTCGCCAAATCCTGAACGTAGTCCCCGGTTATCGTGTACACGTCGTGTCCCGTCTCATGGAGTATATCGATCCACTTATCAACCTCGAGCGACACGCCATCAACCCCACCGAGTTTCCCGCTTACGATCCCGATCGAGAACTTACCGTTAGTCTCCATAAGAGCCCCGTCTCCTTGCAATCATGTTTCCGGTCACGGCAACAAAGTTGGCAACAATCACGAGAACAATCGCGACTCGTGGAACCCAGTCGCCCCATCGCTCATACAGCGTTGGGCGGTCGATCGTGCGCGGGCGAACGTCAACAATAAGATATTCCGGTTGGTACTGATCCACGGTTGCGATGATTGCTCCGGTTGCATCGATATGTCCGGTGAGACCGCTCGCGGTCGAACGCACCATCGGTCTTCGCAGCTCTACCGTTCGGAATAACGCGCCGACGAAGTGCTGTTTTGCCGCGAGTGGATTGAGCGACCAGTAGTCGTTTGAGATGTTGACGATTACCTGGGCGCCGGCACGCGCAAACTCGCGGACCTCGCCCGGGAAGACGTCCTCGAAACAGATCGGCGTTGAAAACCGAAACAGGGGATGTTCAAATACGACTCGTTCATCTCCCGGGGCCCAAAAGGCGATATCAAAGTCAAGGAGCATCTGGTAAATCCACGGAAACTGCGCTTCATATGGGAAATGCTCGGTAAACGGGACCAGTTTTATCTTGTGATAGGTCTCGCGGCGTTCACCAAGATCGTCGAACATTACCGCGGCGTTGTGGTTGTTCCGCCCGATTTCGTTGCCGTCGTCGTCCATTATCCGCTCATAGTCATCGTTGCCGGTGAGCAACCAGGATTCGATTGAACGCTGGTAGGCGGTAAACTCACGAACGAGACGGGCCAGGCGAAATCGCGCTGGATCCTCCTCCGACCAGCGACGAATATTGGGCACAAACGCCGTCTCCGACCATACGACAAGATCGGGCTCCCAAACGAGTGATCGATCGGTCAAGTCTTGCAAGGTCGCCAGCGTCTCGGCGTACTCGTGTTTTCGTGGGTCGCTGTTTTGCTGGATAAGGGCAAGCCGAACCGGATCTCCCCCCGGATCTACTTGGCGTTGCAGAATATAGCCGGCGAGCGTCGTAAGCGCCAGGACGCCGACCGCGATCCCAAGCCATTTGTATTCAACGCCTCGCCCGGGCGATCGCCGCCGAGCTCGAACTGCGGCGGAGATCAGCGCGTTTATCAGAACGACAACCGTTCCGACGAGCCATACGCCACCGAGTTCGGCTATCTGGATAAACGGCAGAAACCGATACTGACTGTGGGCGGTGAGTAGCCATGGGTATCCGAGAAATCCGGAGCTCCGGGCATACTCGAAACCGGTCCACGCCAACGCGATATACAAGACCCTCCGTCGATCGGTTCTCAAAACCGCCAGTCCAAGAACAAGAATCGGCATAAACAACAGATAAAAACCGAAGAAAATCACGCCGACCGCCTGGAGCGAAACGAGATTAAACGTACCGAGCCAGTAGTTACCTATAAGGGTCGCGAGGACGCCGTAGAGCACCCCATACCACACCGCCCGTCCGTATGCCTGTTCATCGACGGTGTCCAGGACAACGACGAGTAGCGGCACGACGGCGAAGAAGCCCAGCGGACCGATTCCGTCGTTTCGAAGCGGCGACGGAACGGCCGCGACCGAAAGCGTGACGGATACAAGCACCAATCCAACACGCCGCCGTTCGCGCCGACTGTGCTCGTCGCGCGACGCCCACATCCATAAACCGAGATCAAGGAGTAAAAGTGGGCCGTGCCGCCCAAGGGCAACCAATCGTTCGGTACGGGTATCGGGAGCAATTTGCAGGTTGCCGCCGGCTGCCACAAAGCGCTGAACGTAGTCCATGTTGGCGTTGAGCGCAAATATGTAGGCGAAGATAAACGACAGAAGCCCGATAAAGAACATCCCTTCCGCAGGGACACGCACCGAACTGTAGTCCACGGCCCAATCCGGATTTGAAAACACGAGTGAGATAAACCAAACAACGTGAACTGCAGTCAGGGCGAGGATAATCGCGTCCCCGAGATCCAGAGGGAGAATCGGAAACTGCGGCGAAAAAAGAAACCACAGGGTCCAAATAAGGGGTATGCCAATCGCTACCGCCAGGCGAAGGCGGTGCGGGTATTCCGTTTTTTGCACCATCGCCCTATAATACCGAGCACACGACCTACGTGTGGACCTTGAATGAACTCAGCGATCGTTTTTTTTTCGCATCGCGGCTCAACGCGACGAATCGCGCAGATACTGGCCCAGGAACTTGACGCGACGATTATCGAGCTTTCGGTGCATCCCAGTTTAGAATCGGACACTCTCGAAACGTATACCTGGCGAACAGAGGAAGTCGTTTCGCCGGTGACTCCTGCCATTTCGTACCCCGAGTTTAATCCGGACGATTACGATCTGGTTATACTCGGATCGCCGGTCTGGTCGGGAACGATTGCACCTGCCCTGCGATCATTTCTTGAGGGTCAAGAGATGTTTCGACAACGGATCGCCCTGTACTGTTGTTACGAACGGCGCGTAGGCAACTCGTTTACGGATGCCCATCGGTATCTCCGTGGTAACGCGATCGTCGACGAGGCGCGTTTCTGTACGATCGACGATGCTGCCGTGTATGCCGATGCCATCCAATGGGCTCGAGATCTGGTCGAACGAGTCGCCGTTGACGGGGCGGAGGAAACGCGAGTTGGGCGAACGGCGACGTAAACGGCGCGATCGTCGACGCGCGATACGATCCGTCCGCGTAAATCCGTCCGTCGTCCGCTTACTCCGTATTCTCGCTCGCCGCTTGCTCAAGCCGATGTTCCGCGTCGAGACCGAGGGCCTTGAGGTTATCAACCGCCGAAACGGTCCGATGGTACTCCTCGCCAACCACAGTGCCGTCGTCGATCCGTTTCTCGTGGGTATGTTTATAAATAAACCGATCCACTATGTTGTCTCTGACTCGCAGTTTCGATCCTCGCTTGTCGCGTGGGGACTTCGTCTCGTCGGCTCGATACCAAAGACCAAGGTCATATCCGATTTGGATACGGTAAAAAAAATAGTTGAAGTAAAACGGATGGGCGGGATCATCGGTATTTTCCCCGAAGGTCAGAGTTCGTGGGATGGTCATACGCTCCCGTTTATCAAGGCCACCGACAAGCTGGTTCGTTCGCTGAAAGTACCGGTCGTCGTCGCCCAGATTCGGGGTGCCTATCTCTCGTGGCCGCGCTGGGCGAGGCGCCACAGGCGGGGTAGGGTGACGATCCATTTCGAACAGATCCTCTCCGCTTCCCAACTGCGTCGTATGTCGGTCGAGGAGGTCGGCGAGGCGATCGACGCGTCGCTGACGTTTGACGCGTTCGATTATCAACGTCGGGCGAGGACGGAGTATCGTGGCGCTCACCAAGCCGAATACCTTGAACGCGCCCTCTTCATCTGCCCGAACTGTCGTTCGCTATCCTCGCTGCGTTCATCGGGCCGCCGATTCTCCTGTTCCGAGTGTGGTTATGAGGTCGCCTTAAACCGCTACGGCTTTTTTGAAGAACGAAACGGTTCGCTCAAGTTCGATTCGATTAGAGACTGGAACCTGTGGCAGCAACCGGTGTTTGAGGAGTATCTCGCCGGCGCTATTGGAACCGGGAAGCCGTTGCTAAGCGAACAAGCGGTGGCCATCGCCGTCGGTTACCGGTCGAGCCCGTTGGAATCGCTCGGCGTCGCTCAATCTCTGGTTCTCGAGAGCGATAGGATCGTGGCGAGATTTTCGGATAGCGATACTATCGAGTTTCCCATAGAGGACATCGACGGTGTAAACGTTCAGAACAACGAACATCTTGAGTTCTACTGCGGGGACAACTTGTACCGGATTTCGACCGTTGATCCGCGTGGAAACACGTACAAATGGAACAACGCTATATTGTATCTCCGGAGCCGCTCGAGAAGCGACGTGTCGGTTTCCGATACTTGACGCCGTAGACCGACGTGTGGTATCTCTTGTGATCCCTAAATCGCACCAAGGAGCGACCGAGTGGCAAAAGCAAAAAAGGGAAACCTTGTACGCGTACGACTCAAGAGTACCGAAAGCGGGTACTGCTACTACACTGTGAAAAACAAACGAAATACTCCGGATAAGATGGAGATGAAAAAGTACGATCCATTTGTTCGGAAGCACGTTCTATTTAAGGAATCCGGCAAGGTCTAAGACCCGAGCCGCAGGGAGGAACTCACGATGAGTCGCCGATGTTCGATAACCGGCAAGAAACCGATGTCGGGAAACAACGTTTCGCATGCGCATAACAAAACCAAAAAATGGCAGCGCCCCAACATACAGACAAAACGCCTCTACGTACCGGAGCTTGATAGATTTGTACGCGTCAAGCTGAGTACGCGGGCCCTGCGTACCGTCAGCAAGATCGGACTTATGCCGTACCTGCGCAAGGTCGGACTGCGCATCAAAGACATCACCTAAGAGGCCGATCGCGACCACCAAAGCCGGGTACATCCCGGCTTTTTTATTGCGCCTTAGAAATCCCAGTGTCGATTAGGCCGGTATTTCCGCCCTCCCGGACGTCGCGGGTTTTTAGGAAAGGTCATCCGTCCGCGCTGTCGTGCGGTCGGTGCTTTTGTATCGAGCGTTTACCGTATTCGCCAAGGAGATCCTTGAGGACAAACGTTTCCGGTACGGGATCATCACCGCCCCAGAATCGCGCACTGCAGCGTCCGATTCGAAGCAAAGCGGCCACGGTTCCTTTTACCACGCCAAACCTCAAGATTGCATCGCGGGCGTAGGATGAACAACTGGGATGATAGTTGCATGACGAAGGGAAAAAAGGCGAAACGCCCCGACGATAGATTTCGATCGGAAGGGTCCACAGAATGCGCACGATCCGATTAATGGACACCGCAATTTCCGCCGTATATGATTAAAAGCGGGCCTATGACACACGACGCAGAAAAGCTACGAAGCATCATTAGTCTGGATTCGGAGCTAAACAAACTCCAGGACGTCGACATTCTCTTAGAGCGAATTCTCTCTGAGGCCCGCGCCGTTGTCAATGCCGATGCCGGATCGATTTATATCATCCGAGACGACCAACTCGTCATAAACTACGCCCAGAACGACACGAAGCAACGCGAGCTGCCGCCGGGCCAAAAGCTTATTTACAAAGTATTTAAGGTTCCCCTGAGCAAAAAAACCATATCGGGCTACGCCGCAGTAACCGGAGAGCCGGTCAACATTCCCGATGTGTACAGCATCCCCGATTCGGCCCCATATGGATTCGACCCGAGCTACGACGTACTCGCGGGTTACCGTAGTCGGTCGATGCTCGGCATTCCGCTTAAAACCAATACCGGCGAGATCATCGGCGTCCTGCAGATGATCAACAAAATGGATGACAACGGCGAGTCGGTCGCCTTTGACCGCGACGACGAACTCGTGATTATGCACTTTGCTTCCAACGCGACCGTCGCGCTGCAGCGGGCGCAGATGACGCGTGCGATCCTGTTGCGCATGATTCGGATGGCGGAGCTCAGAGATCCCAAGGAGACCGGCCCACACGTCAACCGGGTCGCCGGTTACGCCGTTGAGATCTACGAAGCCTGGGCCACCAAAGTCGGCCTCCCACGAAAAGAAGTAGAAAAAACACGAGACACGCTTCGCATGGCGGCGATGCTTCACGACGTCGGCAAGGTGGCGATTTCCGACGTGATTCTAAAAAAACCGGGTCGTTTTACGGACGAAGAATACGAGATTATGAAGTCACACGCCTGGCAAGGAGCCCGATTATTTGCGAACAAACAATCGGACTTTGACGAGCTTGCCCAGGTAGTTGCCCTAAATCATCACGAAAGTTGGGACGGGACGGGGTATCCCGGGCATATCGATCCGCATTCCGGGAAGCCGACAAAAACCGACGACGACGGTCGCGCCTTGGGCAAAAGAGGTACTGAAATACCTATCTTTGGGAGGATCGTCGCTATCGCCGATGTGTACGACGCGCTCAGGTCAAAGCGCGTGTACAAAGAAGCGTGGGATGAGAGTGACGCCCTCGAAGAGATGAAGCGGATGAGCGGTACAAAGTTCGATCCGGAGTTGGTTGAGGTCTTTTTCGAGATCTTGCCTAGCATACAGACGATCAGCGACAAGTACTCCAGAGAGGAAGAAGAGGCGACTGAGTAAGGTCGTCTCTCGTTTTACGCTTCGCGATACGCCGAAACAAGCTCCTCCATAACTTTCTTGCCGTCTCCAAAGAGCATAAGTGTGTTCTCAGCCGCGAAAAGCGGATTGGGAATACCGGCGAAACCGGGGCTCAAGGATCGCTTGATCACAACGACGGTACGCGCTCTGTCGACATCCAGAATCGGCATGCCGCTTATCGGATTCCCTGAGGACTCGCGGGCGAGCGGATTAACGACGTCGTTTGCGCCGAGAACGATGACGACGTCGGTGTTGGGAAAGTCCGGGTTGATCTGATCCATCTCGCGCAACTTGTCGTACGAGATGTTTTCCTCGGCTAACAGGACGTTCATGTGACCCGGCATTCGTCCCGCCACGGGGTGAATACCAAAATCAACGGTTACGCCGTCGGTCTCCATCGCTTCGGTCAGCACGCGGACGGGCGTCTGTGCGCGGGCGACCGCCATACCGTAGCCGGGGACGAACGATACTCGCTGCGCCGTTTTAAGGATCATCGCCACTTCATCGGCCGAGGTGCTCTTGACCTTGCCGGCGTACATATCGTCTCCGGAGATCGTCGTGTCGTCGACCGCGCCGAAACCACCGAAGAGGACGTTCGCCAGCGAGCGATTCATCGCCTTACACATGATGTTTGTCAGGATGATCCCGCTCGCTCCCACAAGAGAACCCGAAATTATCAATGCAGTGTTAGTCAGCACAAATCCGGTCGCCGCCGCGGCAAGGCCTGAGTAGGAGTTGAGGAGAGCGATAACGATCGGCATATCGGCGCCGCCGATCGGAACAACGAGGAGGATCCCCAAAAGCGACGCAATAGCGGAAAGAATCCAATAGTACTGGGTTTCACCGGGATACAACACAACAAACACACCCGCCGTGATCGCCGCACCCGCGACGAGAACCTTGACGACTTGCTCGCCGGTATAGCGAACCGGCTTTTCGGTCACTATCCCTTGTAGCTTGCCAAACGCAATAAGAGAACCGAAAAACGTGACGGCGCCGATAAGTCCGCTCGCCGCCGTAGCGATAAGCTCCTGCAAGCCGGGGGCTTCACCACCCGCAACGGCCAATCGGAGCACTTGGATGAGAACTGCCCCGGCGACGAGCACGCTGGCGATACCGCCAAATCCGTTAAACAGGCCGACGAGCTGGGGCATCGCCGTCATTTTGATCGTCAACGCCAAAATCGCGCCAATTACCGTACCGGCGGCAAGACCAACGACGATAAAAATCGGATTGAGAATTTGCTGGGCGACAAGGGTCGCGACGATCGCAACCAACATACCGACGGCGCCAAGCAGGTTTCCTCGGACCGCCGTTCGTGGATGGGTTAATCCTTTAAGCCCCCAGATAAACAGGATCGCTGCGAGCAGGTACGCCAGATTGATAACAGAGGTGCTCATCACTGCTCCTTCTTTTTAAACTTGGAAAGCATACGGTGTGTTACGAGGAATCCACCAACGACGTTGATCGTCGCAAACACAAGGGCCGCAAGACCGAGGTATTTGGTCAGCGCCGCATTTCCCGTACCGGACGCCAAAAGCGCGCCGATTATCGTAATTCCACTAATCGCGTTCGATCCGGACATCAACGGCGTATGAAGGATCGGGGGTACCTTTGTGATGACCTCAAAACCGACAAAGATCGCGAGAATAAATATGGTAAGCGTACTGATGATATCCACTTAGGACTCCTTAGGGGCTTGATACTCAAGACCGAGCATGCCGGCGATATCGGAATCGGTCGGGGCACCCTTATCCAGAACGAGAGTCGCCGCGATGATCTCGTCATCTCCGTTTAAAGCGATCGATCCCTCGGTAACGATTGACTCGAGTAGCGTAACGACATTTTTACTAAAAAGCTGGCTGGCATGGTGGGCGATTCGCGAGGCGACGTTGAGCGGACCGAGAATCAGAACGCCGTTATGAGTGACTTCCTCTCCCGGCTGCGTAAGCTCGCAGTTACCGCCGCGTTCGGCGGCAAGATCGACCACGATGCTCCCGGTCGGCATCGCCTCGACCATTTCGCGGGTTACCAACGTCGGTGCTTTTTTTCCAGGTATGGCCGCAGTGGTGATAACAACGTCGCTTTGGGCGAGAACGCTTGTCATCATCTCTCGTTGCTTGCGATAGAACTCCTCGTCCATCTCGCGAGCATAGCCGCCGCTCGTCTCCGAGTCACCCGTTGAGAGATCCAACTCTACAAACTTGGCTCCGAGACTCTCGACTTGCTCTTTAACCGCCGGACGAATGTCATACGCGCTGACAACCGCCCCGAGGCGCTTGGCGGTGGCAATAGCCTGCAAACCGGCGACGCCGACACCAACCACAAATACTCTCGCGGGGACGATCGTACCGGCGGCGGTCATCATCATCGGAAGCATCTTGTTGAGACGCTCCGCGCCGATCAACACAGCCTGGTACCCCGCAAGATTGGCTTGGGATGAGAGAACGTCCATACTTTGCGCCCTCGTTATCCGGGGTATCCGCTCCAGCGAGACCGCGTTAATTTGGCGGGCGCTCATGACCTTAAACGATGGATCAGGCGTGTAGGGATTTAGCTGCGCAATTATAGTGGCACCCTCGGCGAGAACCTCGATATCCGTCGCTGCGTTTCCGATTGCCGCGCCGCTTCTCACGGCGACAAGAACATCGGCTTTCGCCAACGCGTCGGCGCGCGTCGTGAGCTTAGCGCCTTTATCTTCGTACTCGTCGTCGGTAAATCCAGCGGAGAATCCGGCCCCCCGCTCTACGCTCACCTCGACGCCTAATTTAACGAGCGACGGGATGTGTGCGGGAACAAGCGCTACACGCTCTTCGCCCGGTTCGCTTTCTTTTACTACGGATAGATTCATGAATCACCGCCTTCCTTGATATCGCGGCATAGAATACGTTGCACGAGAGGTCGGCGCAAGGTGTTATTGGCGCGGAGGATAAAACCGCTGAACGAGCTCGGCGACAATTTTTCCGCCGAGGAGGACGAGGGGCATCCCGCCTCCAGGATGCGCGCTACCCCCGACAAAAAATAACCCTCGATATCGGCGAGACCGATTCGGATGCCGCAGAAACGCCGAAAGCCGAGAGTTTGAGGCGATTCCGTAGAGGCTTCCACCGAACGAATCGGTTTTACCCTCGATCTCCGGCGGCGACATCGACGATTCCGCCTCAATCAAGGACCCGATGTCGCTCCCGAGTTCGCGGCTGAGGCGATCGATCACCGCCGCTCGGAGTTTCGCGACCATCGTGTCCCAATCCTGGCCGATATCGTGCGGGGCGTTTACCAGCACAAACCAGTTTTCGCCGCCTGCCGGGGCGTCGGCTTCGCCGCCGGATTTGGAAGTGATGTTTATGTAGATAGTTGGATCCTCAGGAACGCGTCGTTCGTCAAAGATGTCCCGAAATTCCGCGCGATAATCGTTGGAGAAAAAGATGTTATGCAGCCCAAGCTCGGGAAAACTCTTCCGAATACCCCAATAGAATACGACGCCGGAACTCGATGGTTCCAGTTTTTGATACCGTCGATACAGCGGCGCGGTTTCGTCGGCGAGGAGGTGCCTATAGGTCGGCGTGACGTCCGCGTTCGAAATGACGATATCCCCCGGTATATGTTGTCCGTCGATGAGTACGCCGGTTATATGCGGGCGCCGGCGACCGAGAGAACCGGGTGTACCGCTTGAGAGGATACGCTCGACTTTGGTCCCGTAGGTAAAACGAACGCCGAGTTCCTGAGCAAGTCGTTCTAACGCCCGCGGAATCGCATAGATACCGCCTTCAACCGCCCAGGCACCGAGTCCGTACTCGACAAACGGGATGATGTTGAGGGTCGCCGGCGTCCGGTACGGATCGGATCCGTTGTAGGTTGCATAGCGAGAAAAGAACTGGTGAAGACGGGGATCCTCAAACGAGGCCGCGATCGCATCGTACATCGTACGCAGAGGATCGATGCGCGGTAACTCGACGAGTGAGCGCCAAAACGTCCGTGAGAAATACGTGGACCATTCATGAAGGCTCTTTTCGAGAAACAGCTTGGCGGTTATCCGGTGGATTCGTCGTGAGTAGTTGATAAAACTATGGAGGTGCTGCGGGTTCTCGTCAAACGCCTTGTTAAACTCCCGGGCCATATGGTCGATATCGCTCGAGCTGCGTACACGTGTGCCGTCGGGCCAAAAGTACGCACAGATCTCATCAAGGGGTTTGAGACCGATGTACTCGTCGATCGTCCGCCCGGCGGAGGCAAACAGGTCGGCAAACACAGAACGGAGCGTAAAAAGACTCGGCCCGGTGTCAAAACGGTAGGCCCCGATTTGTTCGGTAAACGCTTTTCCACCGGGACCGGCCTGTTTTTCGAAAACATCAACTGAGTAGCCGGCGGCGGCAAGCCGAATGGCGGCGGCAAGCCCACCTAGACCCGCACCGACGACGAGTACGCGCGGTGCGGAGGGCGCCCCCGTAGCGACGGTTCCATTCACGCCGTCAGTTTTCCGCTATCACCGGGGCCAAGATCGATCTTCCGATCGGCAAGTTCAACCGATAGCACACCATCGTTGCCGGCGTCGGCGGTAAGCGTAATCGCCGTCTCGCTCGCTCGCCGCGAGATTTCAACCGTAAGCCCCCGCCCAAAACGTTGCAGACGGAACTGCAGGCGATCCCAGGGAAGCCGCGGTCGAAAGCCAAATCCGTTCTCGGTCAGATACATTCCGGCAAAACCGCTCACGATGACCTGCCAGGCGACGCCGCATGCTGCCGTGTGGATGCCGCCGATAAACGTCCCGCCGCTTACGGCTTTGGCCGTACTGTAAAGATCGACCGTGCATGAGCGGGTAAAGTAGGCGACCGCCTCGTCGACATGACCGATCCAGGCGGCCGTTATTGCATATACCGCGTAGCTCAACGAAGACCCGTGTTGAGTTCTTGGTTCGTAGTACTCCCAGTTTGCCCGTATCGTCTCATAGTCGTACATCCGGGGATGGAGCATAAACAGTTGTGTGACGTCGGCCTGTTTGCTTACCTGGGTTGCTATCGCGATTCCGTTTGGCCACCCCCAGTACTCGCCGGGATCGAGCAGACGCTTTTTAAGCTCCTTCGGCGTCACGTCTTCGTGGTCGAAAAATCCGTCAAACTGCTCGATTAGTCCGCTGTTTTCATCGGGAGCAGGCACGTACATCCGCGCCGCGAGATCGCGCCAGTTCTCGACCTCGCTTTCTTCGAGCCCGATTCTCTCGACGATAGCGGCGAGCTTGCTCGGACCGTCTTGCGAAAGGGTTTCGTAGACCTCGACCGCGTATTGGGCAACGACGCGAGTCTGCGCATTGGTAAAGATGTTATTGTCGACGTTCTCGTGATACTCGTCCGGACCGAGGACCCTGATAATTTCGTATCGATTTCGTTCGACGCTGAGGTGCACCCGAGAAAAGAGAAAGCGGGCGACCTCGAACACGATCTCGGCACCGTAATCCTCGAGAAACTGACGGTCGCCGGTAACATCAACGTAGCGTTGGATCGTATAGGCGATATCCGGCGAGACGTGAATCTGCCAATCGTTAAAGTGGTTGCGAATCGGGCGGCCGGATAAAACGTCCTTAAAGAAGTAGTCGGGACAGATCTCTTCGCCGCTATCTCCGCTTATCCAGGCGTAGAACGCCCCGCGATAGCCGAGGTCACGCGCCTTTTTACGGGCGCCGTCGAGCGTACGGTAACGATAAATAAGAATGTTCCGCGCGATATGGGGCTCGGTAAAAAGAAACTGGGGAAGATTAAATATCTCCTGATCCCAAAACGCCGCCCCCTGGTACGCCTGGCATGACAGTCCCCTCGCGCCAATTGGAAGATGATCGGAGTGCGCGGGAGTGGCGATGATGTTGTGGTAGATGTTGTAGCGAAGGATCGTCTGAGCAACACTGTCTCCGTCGAGTTCGATGTCGGCGTTGGCCCAGCGAAGGTCCCAGGCGTTGCGGTGCTTCTCCTCAAGAGTATTCCAGTCGGTACCACTGACCGATATCAGTTCGTCACGGGCTGCGCCGATCACTTGGTCCGGTGTTGGTAACGGATTACCGCCCGTCACACCGCCCGGACGCAGGTCGTTGCTTCCGTAGTGAACGACACGCTTCTCGATGACAAGCTCGCCGTCGGCCGGTACCGTCACGGCAAACGTTCGATACACGCCTGAACCGTCGATCGCCGGATTACCTCCAGGCTGATCGCTGCCGTTTACCGACAGGCGCATCGCCTCCCGGACGTTGATCGTATACCCGTGTTCGCTGGTCGTTCCAACTACCGAGATCTGCCCGTCTTCGAAATGCCCCTGAAGCGATGAAAAGTGATTCCCGTTGAGACTCCAAAGCTCTGTGTCGACGCCCGCCGTCACCTGAACCACGACCTCGCGTTCCGCCCGCAGGCGTACTCTCGATACGATGAGGTGCAGGGCATCGAGACTGGCAAAACGCTCCTCGTCCAATGCAAGACCCAACTCCGGCCAGCGCGCGGCCGCTTTCCAGATGCCGTACCTGAAATCGAGTGTTCGACGATACCCGGACGGAGCTTCTTCAAGTTTTAGCTCCTGACCGGAGACGACAAAACGAGCAAAAAGACCATTCGGCGCGGTGACCAACTCTTTCCAACGTCCGTCGGCGTTGTCGTAGGTATCGGTGAGCACGCATGCAGGAAAGCGATCGGCTTTATCGCCGGAGAACGTACCGCGATATCCGAGGTAGCCGTTGCCGATCATGTAAGCACTGCCGGTCGTGACAAACTGTTCCGGGACAAACTGCTCTTCGTAAATGTCCCATGTCGTATCGGTGGCGAGGTTGTTTTCGAGTTTCACAGTCTATTGGCCTCCAAAAAAAAGGCGGCCTGCCTGATACGGCGGCCGCCAAGACACTCGGTTTCTCTTCCTATCCCTTGATCGAACCCGCCATAAGCCCGCGTACAAAGTACCGCTGCAGTCCAAAGAACACGACGAGAGGCATGACGATCGTCAGAAACGCGCCGGACGTGAGGACGTACCAATCTTGTCCGCGTGATCCAACCATCTCTGAGAGTCGGGTTGTCACCAAGGCAACGTCGATGTTCGTACCGAGAAATACGAGGGCGACGAGCAGGTCGTTCCACACCCACAGAAACTGAAAAATGGTGAATGCGGCGATCGCTGGAACCGATAGCGGGAGGATGAGGTAGATAAACTTTGTCATCGGGGTGGTTCCGTCAACCTCCGAGGCCTCAATCAGATCCCGCGGGATCGTAGATATGTATCCGTATAACAGGTAGGTCGCGAGGGGTAGTCCAAAGCCCGTATGGGCTAGCCAGATCCCCAGGTATGTCCCGTTGAGTTGGGCGCTGCTGTACAAACGGAAAAGGGGAAGCAGGGACATCTGAAGCGGTACGACCATAAGCCCGACGACAAGCACGAACATAAGTCGCCGCCCCGGAAATCGCATCCAGGCCAAGGCGTACGCCGCAAACGCGGCGATCGTAATCGGGATTACCGTGGACGGTATCGTTACCAGAAGGCTGTTGAGAAAGGCATTTCCCATTCCGTCGTCGGTTATGACAAATCGATAGTTATCAATTGTCCATTGCCCCTGGGAGAACGGACGGAACAGCGCCGACCACCAACCCGAGGTGTTTATCGCCTGGGGATCTCGGAACGAACTGATAAACAGTCCGAGCGTTGGAACTGTCCAAAGTACAACCAGAATGATTACAAAGGCGTTGATTATGACTTTCGTCGTAATTTCGCTTCTTCGTTTCGATTTAAGCGCGGCTCGTTGCATCGTTGCGGTATCAGCCATGTTCGTCCTCCTACGCCTTGTCGAGGTTGCGGATGTTGCGAATCATCACCGGTGTAACCGCGATGAGCAGGATGACGGCGAGCGCCGCACCCCGTCCGTATTGTCCCGCGCGAAACATCTGGTTGTACATCATATTGGCGACAACGTCCGTGTTGAACTGTCCGCTTGTCATGACAAACACGACATCAAAGACCTTCAGGACCAGAATGACGATCGTCGTTGTCACCGTCAGTATTGTGCTGGCGACAAACGGTATGATGACCTGGAAGAAAATTCTCACTTCTCCCGCCCCATCGATGCGCGCCGCCTCCAAAAGGCTGGCCGGCACGCCTTTAACGGCCGAGGAAAGAATGACCATCGCAAAACCGGTTTGTAGCCAGATCATAATTGCTATCAGAAAGAGGTTGTTCCACGGTTCGAGGCGAAGCCATCCGACGGGATCGCCGCCGAGACCCACCACAATCGCGTTTAGTAACCCTATTTGACTGCCCCACAACGAACGATAGTAGACAAATCGCCAGATAACCGAGGCGCCGACAAAGGAGATGGCCATCGGCATAAAAATCAACGATTTAGCAAAACTCTCCCATCGGATCCGGTCAACGAGAACCGCGATGACCAACCCGAACGAGACGGCGAATAGCGGAACAAAGATGAGCCAGATGAGGTTGTTTCGGAACGCAGTCAGCAATCGTGGATCGCTCAGGACAACCGCGTAGTTTTGGAAACCAAAGTTGGCCGGTGCGCCACTCCCTCGCGTGTAGTCAAAGAAGCTCACGTAGATAGTTCTGATCGTCGGATAGATGATGTAAATCGCCAACACCAGGAATGCGGGGGCGATAAACACATACGGTCGCAAGAAATCTCGTATGCGAATTGGCATCTGCGAAACGAGATTATCGACCGTTATAAACAGTGCCCAAATACCACCTATCCCTACCACCAAAGCCACCAACGCGATCAACGCCCGAGGTGCTTCTTCGCTTCGCATAAACGTAAAGCTCCAGGCAAAGATGATGATCAACGCGACGGCCGCAAGAATCGACAACCCGGTCTGAATCGTTCGTCGTCCAAGTACACTTTCTTCGATATCGCTCATCGTTCCTTCCTTACGAATCGGAATCACAAAAAAGGAACCGGGCGAGTCGTCGTGTGACTCCTCGCCCGAGTTCCCGTGACAAGGTCGTTACCGGCCTTTACGGAAAACTGGTGTCGATCGACTGGAGAATCCGGTCGAGATTCGCGTTGGGATCGTTCGCAAAGTCGGTCATCCCGGTCCAGAACGTACCGGCACCGACGGCACCAGGCATCAGGTCCGAGGCGTCGAATCGGAACGTCGTCGCCGCTTGCAGAATCTCGGCCACGCCACGATCGGCTTCAGACGGATACCAGGACAGATCGGCGTCTTGATGGGGGCTGGCAAATCCGCCGGCCTCAATCCATCCCTTGGCGGAGATGCCCTTGCTGAGGAACAGCATCGCCGCCCGGACTTCCGGTCGGTCGTTCATCGGCGAGTACAAGTCACCGGCGCCGAGAACGGGTCGGCCCATCGCCGGATCGATCGGCGGCAGGTAGAAGAAACCGACCGTGTCGCCGACTTCCGCGCCGCCCTGCGGTAGGAATCCCATGATGAAGTTTGCCTGACGATGCATCAATGCGGCAGGCGGATCGACGGTGATCGGCGCGATCGCGTCGCCAAACGGCGTTAGAACAATACCTTCACGTCCACCGAGCACGTAGTCCTCGTTGAACCAGATTTCGCCCATGTAGTCGAGCGCCTCGCGGACCTCGGGGCTGTCAAAAAGAACGTCTCCCGTTACCCAGGCGTCGTACACCTCGGGCGGATGGATACGAAGCATAATGTCTTCGATCCAGTCGGTTGCAACCCAACCAGTCGCCCCGGAACTCTCGATTCCGATCGCCCAAGGGGTATACCCGTCGGCAACCATCTCATCGGAGAGGGCGAGAAGCTCGTCCCAGGTTTCAGGGATTTCATAGCCTTCAGATTCGAACGTCGGGATGTTGTACCAGACAAGGCTCTTGACGTTGGCGCGGTACCAGACACCGGCCTGGATTCCGCCCATGTCGGCGAGATCGATCCATGCTTCGCTGTACTGTTCCTGGAGGTAATCCATTCCGAGCCATTCGGCGACGTCATAGATGTACCCACCGTTGACGAGGTCGTTGGCGAGTCCGGGCTGCGGGAATACCGCGATGTCCGGCGGATCGCCGCCTTCAGCACGAACGGTAATCAGCGTCTCAAAGTCGCCGCTGCCCTCGTAGACGATGTCGATACCGGTCTGTTCTTCAAAGATCTCCATCGCAACGTTGAAGCGATTGGCGTCTTCATCGACGAACGCCCCAAACATCGTTACGGTCGTACCGGAAAGATCCTGTCCCCCGGTGTACGGATTATCAGTGTAGTCAACAGCAGGTGCGGTACTATCGGCTGCAGCGCTGTCGTCACCATCTTCTTCCGCCGCACATGAAGCGATGAAAAAGATGACCAGTCCCGCCAGCAATACCAGCAGAATGCGTTTGATCATAACTCCTCCTTGGATGTCACGTCTTTTTTAGTTGTTTAATACAACCAACTGGCATGGTACCACGACATCAGGGGCCTGTCAAATAAAAACCGAGCGACGAAGCGGCGCGAAATGGCGATTTGACAGCTGACGGAACCGGGTGTAGATTGGTTGCGGCAACCAACTTTATATGGTCACAAATATAAGCGCGTTTAACATAACGAGAGTTCTTCGGACGATTTACCTCAACCGGGGACTCAGTCGCGTTGAAATCTCTAAACGCCTCGGCCTCAACAAGTCAACCATTTCCAAAATCGTAAATTATCTCGAAGAGATATCTCTCGTTGAGACCGCCGCGATCGGCGACGCCGGTCCAAGCGGCGGACGTCGTCCGATTCATCTCCGGGTACGTGCCGACTACGGTTGCGTCATGGGCGTTGAGATTCAGACGGAAGCGTTTACCGTCGTCGGAATCAACCTTTTGGGCGACATCTTTTTTTCGCACACCGAGCCGATCGATTTGCGAACGAACGGTCTTGTAGCCGCTTTTGTCGATCTCGTCCGCCGTTTTCGCCCCAACCTCGAATCCACCGGTCTTCGCCTGTTGGGCATTGGTGTCGGTCTTCCGGGATTTGTCGACCCGATAAGCGGTGAACTCCGTGCATCGATGCCGTTTGAACATTACGAAATCGTCCCATTTGTCGAGCAGGCCCGCCGGGAGCTCGACGTTCAGATTCCTATTTTTGTCGACAACGACGCCAACTGCGGTTGCTGGGGCGAACTCCTGTTTCGTCACAGTGACCGGCCACAGAACTTCATGTTCGTTCTCGGTGAACACCGAAAACATACGATCCGTATGGACGACTACCGGATTATGGCCCTTGGCCTCGGACTTGTTCTCAACGGTACCGTCCATCACGGCGATGCGTTCTCCGCGGGCGAGTTCCGTAGCATTCTTTATCGCGACGGAAACGTAAATCAGTTCTCTATTACCGATGAGGAGGCTCGCGAGTTTCTGCAGCACGGCGGCGTCGATGCGCGGATCATCGACGAACTTGCCCGGCACATCGCTTTTCTCGTCAACGTACTCAACTTGACCAAGGTCGTAATCGGCGGACCGGTGGAGATGCTCGCCAGAGAGCTCACCGACGCCATCGCCGCGCGGCTCGAAGTCACCTGGGCCTATCCGGAATCGGTTCAGTGCGAAATCGTCACCTCACGATTGGGTGAGCAGGCGGTAGCCTACGGTGCCGCGGCAATGTTTCTCGAGCGCTTGATCGAGGTTCCCACGGTGGCCGTTGAGGAAGGTGCTCGGCCGGCCGCCGGGGTCGCGATATTGACCGGACAGATCGGCGAGGCGGTCGTCGAGGCGTAGATTACGCGTCGCGTTCGCGCCCCCGCCACGTGGCCATGCTATTCCACACGCCCAAATGCTTCATCAATGCGTTGAACACCGGATCGGGAAGTAGTCCGCGGAGCAGGATGGCCAAACGGACGCTTCGTGGGCGTTTCGGGCTGCTTCGACCGCGCTTGAGCGCCGATTCCACGATCGCCTCGGCGACAACATCGTGAGATTGCAGCTGGGGTACGAGAAGCGATCCGAGTCCCCGCAGCTTGGCGCCGGCGAACATCCCGGTCGCGACGTAACTCGGATGGATTGAGCTGACCATAACGCCTCGACGAATCGATTCTGCTCTTAACGCTTCGCTAAAACCCCAAACACCCCACTTGCTCGCCGAGTAGACCGCCAGCCCAGGCACGCCGATCGCCCCCGCTGCCGAGCTGATATTGATGATGTGACCCTTGCCTCTTTTGTACATCGCCGGAAGGACGAGATAAGTCAAATCGACGATCGCTTCGAGGTTTATTCTTATTGTTTGTTGCCAGACAGAGACGTCCTGGTCGAGAAACTCTCCTGGGGCCATGTGCCCGGCGTTGTTGATGAGGACATCGACCGGTCCGAATTTACCGACTGCCGCGGCAAGTACTTCCCGGACGGCAATTGCACTACTCACATCACAGTCATAGACGGCGAGATCGCCCGTCGAGACCTCCTGATGAAGGCGTTCTTTCGCTTGTTGGAGCGCGTGGAGATCAAGATCCCACAACGTTACCTTGCTTCGCTCCCGCAAAAGCCGGCGCGCCGTGTCGAATCCGATTCCACGTGCTCCACCGGTTATCAGTACGTGTGCGCCCGCAAGGTCAACTTTTTTCACCGTAATCTCCTCCAGTTAAAAACTACTCGCCCAGGGGGCGATTCCAGACTCCTCCCAACTCGACACTACGATCCGTAAATCGCTGCGGTCCGACGACGACGCTTTCGATCCGACCGGCGTTTGTTCCGACCGCCGGGGAGAGCAAGCCCCGGCGAAACTTGAGTCGCAGAATCCGCCGAATCGATAAATCCAGGCGTTCTTCCGTGATCTCTCCCGACTCGATCGCGGCGATAAGGCGATCTCGTGTTTTCCAAGGATCATCCGGACGAAGTAAAAGATCCACGCCGGCGACCAGGGCGAGAACACCGATCTCGTCTGAAGGAGCTGCTCGCCGTATCGCTCCCATGTCGAGAGAATCGGAAATCACGACGCCGCTAAACCCGATTTGCTCCCGCAGGATTCCGTCGATGAGGTCCGGCGCAATCGTTGCCGGGTCGTCGTTTCCGGTGACCGCCGGAACGGCGATATGCCCCGTCAGGACAAGATCGCTTCCGGCATCGACACCGGCGAGAAACGGCGCAAACTCAATTGCCCACAATCGTTGCTCATTGTACGGGAGAGACACCGGTCGTCGGTGACTATCCCCTTCGGTGGCGCCGTGTCCGGGAAAATGTTTGAGTGCGGCCGAGACCCCGCCTTCCTGGAGGCCGCGAACCATCGCAGCGGCCATCTCGCCGACAACCCTGGGATCATTACTATAGGCGCGATCTCCGATTACGGGATTGCCACGAACGCTGCGAACGTCGGCGACGGGAGCGAGATTGACGTTGATACCGAGGCTGCGTAGCTCTCGTGCCATAAGCAGGCCGAGCGTGTAGGCGAGTTCGGGATCACCGCGGGACCCGATCGTCTCCGCCGGGGGGATCCGCGTCGTACCGGTCGGTCGCGCCAGGCGATCGACGCGACCTCCCTCGTGGTCGATGACGACAAACAACGGTATCTGACTACGCCGTTGACTGTCCTCGACCAGAACGCGGACCTGTTCCGCGCTGCGAATGTTTTCGCCGAACAGCACAACGCCTCCGGGGCGAATCTCGTCGATCATTCGAGCGGCGCGCCCGCTTCCGATAGCGATCGTACGGGCTGGAAGGGCGGGAACGATAAGCTGACCGACCTTTTCTTCGACGGTAAGCATTCCGAGTAAGCGGTCGATCGTCCGTTCGACTTCCGGATCAAATGCCCCGGGCGGAAGATCGGCGGGATACCGGGCGGAGTCTTCGAGCGCGTCGCGATCCGCGAGGCTTTCCTCAACGCCGTCGACCGAACCCTCGGGTGACGCCACCTGCTGCCCGGACGGTGTCGGCCCGGTGCTACACGCAGTTAGAAAGAGGATGATGCCTATTAAGATTACACCCCGAAAGCCGAGGTATTTTATGAATACAGATGTACAAATTTGCATACGCCTCGGTGCAATTATGACGAGCGCCGAAGGAATCAAGCAGTTATTGTCTTTCTCCGCAAACACTTACGTCGCCTCGTTTTCTATTCATCGATGGCACGTTTCTTGCAGCAAAGATCCCATGATTTCGCTGGTGCTGAAACAACGTCTGTTCGTCCTCTCTCGAGAACTACAAACAGAGATGATCCGCAAATCGATTCATATATCGATCGCGCTCGTCCCCTCGGTCGTTGCCCTTTTTGGGACCGGGATCACCCTGATTATGTTGGCTTTTGGCACCGTTTTCTACTGCGTGGCCGAGTATGGCCGGCATCGCGGTATCGCTACGCCGATAGTATCACGAATCACCGAGCTCGCGTCACGACGGCGAGAGCTAAACACCTTTGTTCTGGGTCCGGTCACTCTCGGTCTCGGCGCGATGCTCGCATTGCTGCTGTATCCCAATCCCGCGGCGACGGTAGCGATCTACGCTCTTGCCTTTGGCGATGCTCTTGCCGCCCTCGTTGGCAAGCTGATCGGCACGTTACGAATTCCCGGTACGGGAGGAAAAACCGCGGAAGGCAGCATCGCCTGCGTTTTTGCGGTCACCCTTGCGGCGTTCATCGTCGTGCAGGATCTCCGTATCGCGATTGTGGCCGGCGTATCGGCGGCGCTTCTGGAGATGTTACCGAGTAATGACGCGGATAACCTTATCCTCCCGGCGGGAACGGGTCTTATCGTAACGTCGATGCTCTAGTCCGGCCGAGCGCACGGGCGATTCCGCACGACCACCAAACCTAGCGCCAACACTTCAGAACAAACGCTTTACACGCGTCACCCGAGAATCTGCTCACGGAAGTACTGCAGCGCAAACAATATCGCACCGGCCAGAAGTAACGCGCCTCCGACCACAATCGCGACTGGGTTAACCAGATAGAACAGCACCTCACGACCGGCGACGATCGCCGCGACGGCGATTGCCGCCACCAGCCGCCTGGCACTCCACTCGTGTATCGCAGCGTAGACAAAGTTGAGCACCGCAATTCCCGCAAAAATTGCCGCGACGACCTCAAGTGATGCCCGAAGCCCGGTGGCGTGGACAAGGTGATCCGGGAGCGAACCGGCGTCAAGCGGGACCGATGCCGCCAGAATTGCCACAACGGCGATTACAACTGCGATCGCCGATCCGTGGCGCTGCAATCGCGCGCTGCCGGCATACAGGCCCGCTCCCGCAAGGGAAATGACACCGAGAAGATGTCCGCCGATGAGAAATCGCGAAAACAACACGGATAGATCAGGTCGGGCGCGGGAAACAGCGAGAATCTGGGCGAACTTAAAACCGTCCACCATTAGCAGGATAAAAAAGAACGTGACAAAGAAAACCGGGATCGACGGGCTGCTCCGAAAAAGGCGAGCAAAGATCACGCTCAAAAGCAGACCAAGGATAATCGTAATCGTCGCGCCCGCCGACGCGAGAATCTGAGAGACGGAGAAACCGGGTCGCAGCCAGAGCACCGATCCGATGATACATGCGTTTGCTATGACGATAACGATAAGTATCGCGGTTAATAGCCGTCTGCGTGACGCGCGGGTCATCGCGGGTACTATAGTAGTGATTCTAAAAAAACTACAGTATGAACAAAGATCGTCCGATACTGACCTTGTGGAAAGGCAGAATCCTATGATCCAAAAAATGAGACGCCTTCTTGCGGGAGCGATCGTGCTGTTAACGACAACGGTGTCGTTGTCGGCGAACGATGTCGCTCAATTTGCGAATCTCGGATTCTCGCCCGATTCGCGAGTGTTTATGTTTGCGCAATACGGTATTCACGGCGATTCGGGGCAGCCGTTTGCCGAGATCTATACGGTTGATGTTCCCGGAAACGTGTTTACAAACGGCGGGGTTGCCCGCGAAACCTTCACAACGCCAATCACTCCCGGTCAGGACGGACGAAGCGCGCTTTACTCCCTTTTACCTGAAGTTCAGGACCAAGTTTCTCGCCACCGAATCGATCATATCAACCAGGGTCGCCTCATCTACCTCTTTGTTAACGGCGAGGAGCCCCGAAGCCAGATCGAATTCCGAGATTTCGAGTCAGGAAACCGTTACTCGATAGTCCTTGAACAGGATTCACAGGGCGAGGGCGAAACCGGACGAGCCGCGTTCTACCTCGATGTCGCCCTGACACTATCCAACGGACGTCGCTACGAGCACCGCGTCGGCAGACCTGGGTTCTTTCGCGACGGCGTAAGCCGTTATCGCATTCTACAGGCGATCCTCGCGCCCGACGACCGATCGCTCGTCGTCGTCGTCGAGCGAATCACGGACACCGCGACGGGCGCCCGAATTCGATATATGGTCGAAACGGTCCGCCTCTACTAAAACTTGACGCCGTGACAGAATGACCCTACACTCTCGCGAAACATCATGGCTACGCGAATTACACCCCGAGATACAAACTACGCCGATTGGTATGTAGATATCGTCCTCCAGGCCCAACTTGCAGACTACAGCCCGGTGAAGGGATCGATGGTTATCCGCCCGCGCGGATATGCGCTTTGGGAACGGATGCAACGGGCGCTTGACGATCTGTTTAAAGAAACGGGGCATACAAACGCGTATTTCCCGCTTCTCATTCCCGAAAGTTTTCTCCGAAAAGAAGCCGAACACGTCGAGGGGTTTTCGCCTGAGTTGGCGGTCGTGACCCATGCCGGCGGAGAAGAGCTCGAAGAACCTCTCGTCGTTCGGCCAACCTCCGAGACGATAATCTGGAGCATGTACAAAAAGTGGATCCAGTCCTATCGGGATCTACCGCTTCTAATCAACCAGTGGGCCAACGTCCTCCGTTGGGAGAAACGAACACGCCTGTTCTTACGGACAACGGAGTTTCTTTGGCAGGAAGGTCATACCGCCCACGAGACGTCTGAAGAGGCGATGGAAGAAACCGTAAGAATGCTCGACGTCTATGCCAACTTTGCTGAGGAGTGGATGGCGTTGCCCGTTCTTCGCGGAATCAAAAGCGAGTCGGAGAAGTTTGCCGGGGCGGTTTCGACATACGCGATCGAGGCGTTGATGCAAGACCGTCGGGCTCTGCAGGCTGGCACGTCTCACTTTCTCGGTCAGAACTTTGCCAAAGCGTTCGAGGTTCAGTTTCAGAATCGCACCGGTGAGCTCGAACACGTCTGGGCGACAAGCTGGGGTGTCTCGACGCGGCTTATCGGCGCTCTGATAATGGCCCACTCCGACGACAACGGCTTGATAATCCCGCCGCGCCTCGCCCCCACGGAAGTCGTCGTTGTTCCTATTTTTAAAACCAGTACAAAAGAGGCCGTTCTCGCCGCGACACAAAAGCTTGCCGAGGAGCTCACAAGCCGGTTCCGTATCGTCGTCGACGACGATGAGAACAACTCACCCGGTTGGAAGTTTGCCGAATGGGAGATGCGTGGTGTACCGGTACGCGTCGAAATCGGTCCTCGCGACCTGGAAAACGGCAACGCCACCCTCGTTCGTCGCGATACCGGCGCCAAAGAGCAAACCCCGCTCGCCAACGTCGCCACCCGACTTCGAGAGTTACTGGAGGAGATTCAACGGTCGCTTTACCAGCGTGCGCTCGATTTTCGGGAGGAGAACACACACCATCCCGAATCTTACGATGATTTTGTCGCGCTGTTTAACGGTGGACCGGGTGGTTATGCCATCGCCCCCTGGGATGGAGACCCGGAGACTGAGGCAAAGATAAAGGAAGATACCAAAGCGACGATTCGGGTTCTCCCTTTTGGCAACGAGGAAGAGGCGGTTGGAAAACGCTGTCTCGTTTCTGGTAATCCCGCGCGGCACGTCGCCGTCTTCGCCAAAGCGTACTGAGCGCCGCTACCCGACGTGTTATAGTTTTTATAGATGCGGCGCGCCGGGTTCGTTTTCTCGCTACTTCTCCTCCTCGCAGTTCCTTACGGTCGACTTTCCGCCCAGGCACTTTCCTGGCTCCGGCCGACAAGCGTCTACGGATCGGCGATGCCGGTTTGGCTTTACAACGGATTTACCGAAGACGAAGACGGTAACGCGGTTCAGGGAAGTGACATCAGTCCGATTCGTATTTCGTTTGGCGTCGGCGTCGAGATTGAGTTGTCCGAGCAGGGATCACTCCAACCGGAACTGTGGTTCTATCTTCAGGAATACATCGCGCTGGACGCGTACGACAAAACCGTTCCAACTCAAATCGAGACCGGGAGCGCCGTTGGAGATATAGCAAACACGCTATCCCTTGCCCTCGAGATTCCATGGGTGTATACGCTGACCTTTCCCGATGCGCCGGATTGGAGCGTATCGGGTCGCGGAGGACTGGCACTTGTGTTTCGCATTCCCGTCGCCGGTGTCGATGGTTCTGATGCGGGACCGGTCGCCGGATACTGGATTGCGGGTCGATTCCTCTACCCCTATATCGGCGTCGGTGCGGACTATCGATTTACCGATCGAATGGAGATCGGCGCGGGCGTCTCATGGTACGTGCCGGTATACAACCTGTGGGACGGCGGCGAGCAAACCGGATTCCTCGATGAGACGATGTTGCGCTACGGACTTACCGTTCGCTACCGACTCGAGAGCTAGATCGGACGATCGGGCTCCCGACTATATCCAAAGCGAATCGAGATCACCTGGGTGACAAATCCCACGGTGAGGGCGTCGAGAAACGTCGCGATCCTCTCCAGGACAAGCACAACGGGTAGCAAAATCAGATACGAGCTTTCCATACCACGGCCGTATCTGTTGGCCACAAACGCCAGTAAAACCATCACCCCACCCACCGGAACGCGCACCATAAGAACTGAGTACCCGATCGCGGTTGTGACCATGAGTAAAATCTCACCAAACCCAATCTCGAGTGCGGTATAAGAACGAATAACAAGAAGAAAACCGGCAACGGTAACAAGAACGGTACCCGCTCGGCCAAAGATCGCGACAAAAGGGCTGACCGTACCGCCGAGTCGCCGCGGTATTCCCAGGTTCTCTTTCATCGTTCTGCCGGTCGTGGCCAGCGCGGCATAGGAATCGCCGCCCACCAGTGCAATAAGGGCGGTCGGAATCATCGTCGCCAGCCACCGGAGGGGGTAGGCGCGTTTCCGATCGAGGAAGTAGAGAATCGTCGGATAGAGACCAAATCCAACTATCATCGCACCGACGGCAACAACAAGGATCAACTGACCAAAAATGCCAATCGACTCTACGGTCCGCAAGCGTATGATCACGGCAGCAGTCGGAATCGTGAGCGCAAAGCCGAGAACGCTGACCAATACGCCGTTGAGTTGGTACAAGACCCGGTTGGCGGAGTCGACCACAACAGAAAACGGCGTCGATATCTCGCGGTCAAACCGAAGTACGCTCCCAACGGCAACTCCAGCGACAAGAACGACGAGAAGCGTGTTGTCGCCCAAGACAAAGAGACGAAACGAGTTTGCCGGAATGCCACTCCTGAGCAACTCAAGCAAGCCGATGGCAGAGCGTTCGCTGCCCTCCTGGATCATCGGCGGGATGCGCTGCGGTTCGAGCCCGGTGATTATCACCACCCCGATAATCGCCGCGGTAACAACCGCTCCAAGGGCCCAGGCGACCGTTTCACCGCTTACTCGTAGTAGGCGCCGGTCGTCGTTGAGCTCATCAGCAGCGATCACCGAAGATAGAAACACCATCGGGAACAGGAGGAACCGGGCGATACGAATCACAATGTCGGTTAGCTGTGTAAGGATACCGCCGGTATCGCCTCCGGATATCGGCAGCCAAATCCCGACAAGAATACCGATACCTACCCCTAATGCGTACCTGAGCCAGATCTTCATCGCATGTACTCCAGGATTAATGTCTAAACGGCAGAATTCCCGACCGCCCGTACTTCTGCCAACGGCCGGAACTCCGCTCCGAGCGATCTAACGACATATCAATCGCCCATTTCGCTACGGCGCGCGTGTCGGCCTCCGACGCTTCAAGGCCACGGATCCGCACGGGCTCGTTCTCGTAGAACGCGAGGAGTGACCGGGCAAGTTCGCGCATCGCGCCGCCAATTGCGGCGTCCAACGGCGCCAAGATCTCGGCGCCGCCGTCGTACCATAGGATCGTGAGGTCGCCCCCGCCCGATCGCAACAAATAGGCACTTAGTTCTTTGATCAGAAAGAGGTACCCCTTCATCGACAGGTCAATTCGCTCTTCGATCAGTGCGGATTGAGTCTCGTGGAGGGGCGCGTGTATACCCTCGGGAGAACACACTACAATCGCTTTAGCAAATCCCCCGCTATTATGGTCCGCAGAAAGCACAAGGGAGCGCGCCGAAAGCAGCGAACGGCGCGACCACGTGAGGTAGGTAAGCTGTTCTCCGATAGAATCGGGGACTTCCGGTTTCTCGTCCGCGTAGCTCGCGAATACCCGCTTCCCGCGATTGAGACTCTCCTGAATAAGGTCGTCGCTTATCGCCGAGTACTTCCCGGTTATCAGGATCGCCTCCTGCATGCTACGGTATAGTAGTTAGCGCAACTTGGGAGGTCAACGGCGTGAAGACGGCGATCGCGCAAATCAACACGACGATTGGAGACTTCTCCGGTAACGCGTTGCGCATACTTGAGTTTGCGACTCGGGCGCGGAGTCTTGGTGCGCAGATGGTCATCTTCCCCGAGCTGGCGATCTGTGGGTACCCGCCGATGGATCTTCTCGACCACGATACGTTCGTCGAGGAGAACCTTCGCTCGCTTCGGCATCTCCAACGGGACCTCCCGCCCGATTTAGCCGTTGTCGTTGGCTACGTGGATAGATCGCGAGGCGGCGCCGGTAAAAGCCTGCAAAACGTCGTCGCGGTAGTCCGCGACGGACGACTATACGCCCGCCAAGCAAAGCGACTTCTCCCGACGTACGACGTTTTTGATGAAGCTCGTTACTTTGAGCCCGGCGATCGTTCGCAGTGCTTTGTCGTTGATGATATCAGGATCGGCATCGCGATCTGCGAAGACATCTGGTGGGAAACCGAACCTTCTCCCGGTACGCGCTACCCGATAGATCCCGTCCGCGACCTGTTGGACGACGGGGCGCAACTGATCGTCGCTCCGTCGGCAAGTCCCTTTCACGTCACCAAGCACGAAATTCGTACCGCCCTCGTCGGCTCAATTGGGACAAGCGGTGGCGTTCCGGTCGTATACGTCAATCTGGTCGGCGGTAACGACAGCCTTATTTTTGACGGCGGTTCGTTCGCGGGTAACGCCGGCGGCGAGGTCTCCTTTCGATGTACCGAGTTCTCCGAGGAGCTCGCCATAGTTGAGACCGATGATCTCATGACCGGACCCGATTCGAGCGCGCGAGTATCTTCGACACGGACGGTATCCCGGGATGGCCGCGGCCTGACCGACCGTGAGCTCGAACGAATCGAAAACGCCCTGATTCTCGGGATACGTGACTACCTCGCCAAGACCGGTTTTGGACGCGTCCATCTCGGATTATCAGGTGGGATCGACTCCGCCGTGGTTGCCGTCCTCGCCGCTCGTGCTCTCGGCGCCGAAAATGTGGATCTCTTTCTGATGCCGTCGCGACACTCATCCTCAGGAAGTGTCACTGACTCGCAGGAACTTGCGGCCAATCTCGGCGCACGGACACACACCCTCGCCATTGGCCCGATTGTTGACGCGTTTACCGAGACGCTAAAGAGTGAGTTTTCGGGAACGGAACCAAACGTCGCCGAGGAGAACATTCAGGCGCGCGCTCGGGGAAATCTGCTCATGGCGTGGTCCAATAAGTTTGGTTCACTAACGCTGACAACCGGTAACAAAAGCGAACTCGCGGTCGGCTACGCAACGCTATACGGTGATATGTCGGGCGGTTTGGCGGTGATCGGTGATCTATTTAAAACCGAGGTGTACGCACTTGCCGAACACATAAACAGAACGGTCGAAGTAATCCCCCGCGCGATTATCGAGAAAGCGCCGTCTGCCGAGCTCCGGCCCGATCAGACGGACCAGGACAGTCTTCCGCCGTACGACCTCCTCGACAGAATCCTCTCCTGTTACCTCATCGACAACCTCACGATCGCCGAGATCGTCGACACCGGTCTTGATGCCGATACGGTGCGCGACGTTCTCGCCCTTGTTGCTCGAGCCGAATACAAGCGTCGTCAAGCGCCGCCGGTGCTAAAAATCTCACCACGGGCGTTTGGTACGGGACGGCGAATGCCGATCGCGCGCGTCGTATACGAGACCTCCCGCTGAGCGCGTAACGCGCTTCGTTGAATTCTCACTTCGCCACTGCTATTATGTAAAAAGGGTATGAAGAACATCATGCTAGTCGAAGCCGAAATCTGGACAGTTGCGCGGACCGACAAGGGAAACGCGGTTCTCGTAAAGCCGGTAGGTGGCGATCGCGCTGTCCCGATCTTTATCGGTCAGCTCGAGGCGCAGTCAATCCTGTTCGGACTCGCCGGCGTACCGGTACCCCGGCCGATGACGCATGATCTGTTTATCTCGGTGATGGAAAAAACCGGAATAAACATCGAGCGCGTTGAGATCACCGATCTTAAGGATCGAACGTTTTATTCCCGCTTAATACTCAAACAGGGTATGAAACGGATCGTCATCGATTCGCGACCGTCGGACAGTCTAGGTATCGCCTCTCGCATTCACTGCCCGGTTTTTATTGCCGAGTCGATCGTCGACGAAGCCGGCGTCGCCGTCAGCCTCATCTCCGAGGATGAAGTTCAACTCACCGACGAAAGCGACGAACGGCCCGAACCGGAGAACGAACGCGAGCGACTCGAACGCGAGCTCGAAAAGGCCGTTGAAACGGAAAACTACGAAGAAGCCGCACGAATCCGCGATCGGCTCAACGATCTATAGGGCCATCTAATCCTTGGGCATCCGTGCCCGTAATGTTACAATTCTGTTCACTCGTTACCGGCATATTGGAGGCAACTGATTGAGGTACCCTCACGGGAGCGACCGGATTGCGGGCGTGTTGATCCCTCTAGCCGCGCTACGCACTGAGCATAATCTCGGAGTGGGCGAATACGCGGATCTACCCACGCTCGCGCAATGGTGTCGCCAAGTCGGCTTTCGTTTGATTCAGCTTTTGCCGGTCAACGACAGCGGTGATGAAAGCTCTCCGTACAGTACGCTTAGTGCCAGCGCTCTCCACCCGATCTACCTGCGAATACGCGAGCTCCCGGAAATGACGGGTAGCCCGCGCGTCGGTCGATGGGAAACGGCGTTGGCCGATATAAAGCGGAAGTTCGACGGGCCGCATCGTTTCGATTACCACGAAATCCTTGAGTCCAAGATTGCGCTGCTCCGCGAAATCTTCGTCGCCAACAAAGACAGAATAATGGGAGACGATCGGCTCACGGTATTTTTAAGTGACAACCCGTGGGTTGTTGCCTATGCGGTGTTCAGGGCGCTCAAGGACCGTTACGACGGAAAACGTTGGACCGATTGGCCCGAGCACCGGGATCCGACCGCCAGGTCGGTAGAGAAATTGTGGAACGATCCGGACCTCAGCGATTTGACGCGATTCTATACCTGGCTCCAAGTACGCGCGGCCGAGCAGTTCGAAGCCGCCGCAAAAGCGGTTGCCGATTGCGGGGTTGCCCTCAAAGGAGATATTCCGATCCTCATGAACGAGGATAGTGCCGACGTGTGGTTTGATCGGGAGATCTTCGATCGCACGTTGAACGCCGGAGCACCGCCCGATATGTTCAGTAACGACGGGCAGAACTGGCGATTTCCGATTTACGACTGGTCGCGCCTACGCGCTGATGATTACGGATGGTGGCGTCGTCGGCTTCGGGAGGCGGCACGCTACTATCATGCCTACCGGATCGACCACGTTCTCGGATTTTTCCGTATCTGGGCTATCCCCGCCGCGGACGACAGCGGAATAACGGGATTCTTTCGGCCGCAGCACGGATTTGGAAGCGACGACCTCAAGGCGATCGGCTTTGACGAGGGACGGATTCGCTGGCTGGCCGAGCCGCACATTCCCGGCGACGAGTTGCGAGGGCGATTCGACGACAAAGAGCTATCTGCTCTATGGCACGCGATCCCCGGAGAGGACTTATATCGGTTTCGCCCGGATATCGCCGGCGAAGCGTCGATATCGACGGTGCTCGCCGACGGAGACTCGCGGCGCTGGGCGATCGACGCGTGGCGCGATCGGGCGTTGGCCACGCTCCCGGGTGGGCGCTACGCCTACACCTGGAACTTCCGACACTGTTCGCGCTACCAAACCCTAAACGACGACGAAAAAGGGCGATTTGAGGACCTTGTCGCCCGGTACGCGCTCATGGACAACGATATGTGGGCCAACCACGGTCGCGAACTCCTCACGGTCATGCGCGATACCACCGAAATGCTTGCCTGTGCGGAGGATCTCGGCGTTATTCCGGAGGCCGTCCCGCGCGTCCTCGAAGAGCTCGGTATTCTTGGCCTCCGTATATCGCGCTGGGCGCACGAGTGGGACCAACCCGGGCAACCGCTCATTCGAGTCGAAGACTATCCGGAGTTGACCGTATCCGCCCCAAGCGTTCACGACACTTCGACGCTCCGCGACTGGTGGGAGAACGAGGACGGTCGTGAAGAGCTGTGGAGAATAGTCGGCGGCGCCGGCGACGCGCCGGTCAGATACGACCGATCTGTTGCTGAAGCGGTGCTGAGCTACTTTATACGCGCGAGGAGCCGAATAGTCGTTTTTCAGATCCAGGATTTGCTGGCGTTGAATCCCGCGTTTCTCGCCGTCGATCCGCATTCAGAGAGAGTCAACGTTCCGGGGACGTACAATAGCTTCAACTGGACGTGGCGGTTGCCGGTAACTATGGGTGAGTTGTCTGGAAACGAAGCTCTTTCGCAGTCGATCAAAGCTGTGTTGAGCACAGGCGGACGAGGAGAAAAAAGTGAATAGAACTTTAGACATTTCGATTCCAGGCCCCCGGCGAGAGTTCCACATCGCGCGCAACGCTCGCGACAGTTATCGGCTTAGTGCAAACACTTTCTCTTTAGCCGGCCATGTGCTTTTTGAAGATATACGCCTCGCTCGCGAGTTTGCGATGCAGATAAACTCGGTGCGGCGGGCGGCTGTGCATCCGGACCGCGCGGTCGGAGCCGGCGACGTCTACGCGATGGGCCTCATCGACGAGATCTTCCACTATGTCATCGGCTTGTACCTGGCCCAATACGGAAGCGACCTGTTTGACCGTCTCGAGAAGACGCTGCGCACATCAATAGGCGCCGAGCAATACGATCGACTCCTACAGACCTTTTCCGAACGATTCCCGACCGTCGCGTGCTACCGCGGCGAGGAATCACCATCCGAGAGTCTCGAGCGTCTTGTAGACGGCGTGAGTGGTCGCGCCGTCGCCCTGGAGGAGCTCGTCGTGCTCTACGTCGGAAATCGAAATCCGGCCTACGAACCTTTGATTGAGCTGTTCGACGAGCAAATCGTCGCCATCGATACGGCGTATACCTCTTCGATGAACGTACTTACCGAGTTTTTCGACGAGCAGCCCGCGTTTGGCCCCGACGATCAGACGCTCGTTGAGATGCTTCGTGCCCCGGCGATTCTTTACCCCGACGACCTACACGCTCAACTGGATTACATCCGGACTCGCTGGGCGAGTCTTGTTTCGCCGTTTCTCGATCGTATACTCCGTTCGATCGACGTCCTTTCTGAAGAACACAAAAGTCGTTTTCACGGTCCCGGCGAGGCCCCGATTCTGGAGTACGGCCCCGACGGCGAGGATTACGCGCGGTTTAGCGAGGATCGGGAGTGGATGCCGCAGGCGGTGATTATCGCTAAAAGCACCCTCGTGTGGCTCGATCAGCTTTCGCGCTGGTATGAGCGTCCAATTCATCGGCTCGACGAGATACCCGACGAAGAACTCGACCGCCTGGCGAGCTACGGCTTTACCGGACTCTGGCTCATCGGCCTCTGGCAACGGTCGGCTGCGTCGCGCCGGATCAAGAACCTTTGTGGCAATCCGGAAGCGGAGGCGAGCGCGTATTCCCTGTACGACTACGAGATCGCCGACGAACTCGGCGGCTGGGATGCCTTGGACAACCTTCGTCGGCGCCTCTGGCAGCGAGGAGTTCGGATCGCCAGCGACATGGTCCCCAACCATACCGGAATCGACAGCCATTGGGTTCACGACCATCCGGATTGGTTTATCAGTCTGGACTACGCGCCGTTTCCGGGATACTCGTTCTCGGGCGAAAACCTCTCAACTAACCCCGGTGTTGGAGTCTACCTGGAGGATCATTACTACGATCGTAGCGATGCGGCGGTTGTGTTTCGGCGGGTCGATTTTGGCTCGGGAAACGAGCGATTTATCTACCACGGTAACGACGGCACAAGTATGCCGTGGAACGACACCGCACAACTCGACTACCTCAACGCGGAGGTCAGAGAAGCGGTTATACAGACGATCCTTCATGTCGCTCGTAACTTTCCGATTATTCGATTCGACGCGGCGATGACGCTCGCAAAAAAGCACATCCAACGACTGTGGTATCCCGCGCCCGGTCACGGCGGCGATATTCCTTCGCGTGCGGAAAATGGACTCAGTCATGCGGATTTTAACGCCGCGATTCCGGTTGAGTTCTGGCGGGAGGTGGTCGACCGCGTCGCCGCCGAACTACCCGACACGCTGTTACTGGCCGAGGCGTTCTGGATGATGGAGGGCTTTTTTGTTCGCACACTCGGGATGCACCGCGTCTACAACAGCGCCTTTATGAACATGCTGAAGAACGAGGACAACGATAAGTACCGTCGGACGATAAAAAACACGATCGAGTACGATCCGGAAATCCTCAAGCGATTCGTCAACTTTATGAACAATCCCGACGAGGAAACGGCGATCGCTCAATTCGGTGACGGCGATAAGTACATCGGAGTTGCCACTCTCATGGTGACGATGCCGGGATTGCCGATGTTTGGTCACGGTCAGATTGAGGGTTTCGCGGAGAAATACGGTATGGAGTACAGCCGTGCGTACTGGGATGAGACGCCGAACGAGCACCTCGTCGGTCGTCACGAGCGCGAGATATTTCCGCTGATGCGTCGTCGTCACCTGTTTGCCGAAGCTCGACATTTTCGCCTGTTTGATGTCTACAACGAAAACGGTGACGTTCTCCCCGATTTCTACGCCTATGCAAACCGGTCGGGCGGGGAGCGCGCGTTGGTGCTCTACAACAACTCGTTTGAGCGCGGACTCGGCTGGATTCACACCTCGAGCCCCTACACAATCGGCGGTGACGGAGGCGACCTGCAAACCGAGCAACTGACGGGCGCACTCGCGATACCAAACTCATGGTCTCACTACGTCGTTATGCGCGAACAACGAAGCGACTTGTGGTACCTCCGCAATTGCGGCGAAATGGCCGAACGCGGACTGTTCGTTTCGCTCAACGGGTACGAAAGTCAGGTCTATCTGGACCTCTACGTCGTCGAGGACAACGAGTACTCTCACTACGCCCGGCTCGCGGATAGTTTGGGTGGAGGCGGGACGAAAGACGTTCAGGGCGCCCTCAAACGCCTCCTCCTGCAACCGCTGCACGACGCGTTTCGATTACTCGCCAACAGCGGATTGATGCGTCAGATGGAAAAGGCGCTCATCGATGGATCGGCCGGACTCGAGTGGGATCTCGTCACCGACCAGTATCGCGGTTTTTTAAGAATCGCATCGCAGTTCTGTGAGCATACGACCAGCATCGAGGATGCGGTGAACCTGTTTCGCCATGGAGGCGAGGCACTCGGGCGCCTACCTCAGCTCGTCAGGCACGCCCCGGATACCGTTGGCGAACTGATAAAATCGCATTTTGATGTCGAACGTGAGGACGCCTCCGTATTTCTCGCCCTGACACTGCTTCTACCCCTGGACGTGTTTGTAACCGGCGAGGAAGAGCTCAACGCGCGCCTCGTCGGATTTCAGGCGTTGGATCAGGCGGCTGAGTGGGAGTTAATCGAAACGATCGCCGATGTTTTTGCCCGGATGGGAGACACGGGCGATATCCCGCGATGGTGGCGGGAGCTCGTTTCGATTACTCTGGCGCATCACAACTGGTGGCGCTACACCACCGATGTCGCGCCGGAGGAACGCGCGGCGCGGGTCATGGAAATCCTCCTTTCCGACTCGGCAGTCGAGGCGTTTCTCCAGATTCACGTCTATCAGGGCGTAACCTGGTACAACCGTGAGTCCTTTGAGCGACTGGTCGACTGGCTGCTCGTCGTCGCCGCATGGCACGAAGTAACAGCGGCGGTTGCTGCGGGGCGACGGATCAGCTGGAAAAAGATCAGCGCCGAGTCGGAAAAGATCGCCGCCGTATATCGCCGCTGGCGTGAGGCGGAAAAGCAAAGCGAGTATCGGGTCGAAGCGCTGCTCGACGCCCTCGAGAAAGAATGAAGCACCGCTACGAACTGACGGTCCCGAGCTATCTGTGCCGCCGAGACGATGCGGTTCACATCGACGGTCTGGCGGCGATCATGGGCGAGGCAGCCTGGTTACACGCGCGGACGCTCGGCGTCGCCTTTACCGAGGAATCAGCGGTGCATTACTGGATATTGCGTCGGCTCGGCGTCCGGGTTCTCCGTCCGCCGCGATGGGGAGACGAGATCGTCGTGGAGACCTGGCCAAGCCGTGTCGAGCGGATTCTCGCGATGCGCGAGTTTCTCTTGTCCACCCGCGAAGGCGAAGTTCTCGTGGAGGCGTCGAGCGCATGGGTAATCCTCGACGCGACATCGCGACGCCCGGTTCGCCCCGAACGCCTATTGTCTCCGGAATGGCGCGTTCCGGATGTCGCGTTGGAAATCCCGACGGGAAAGCTTCCGGGGATAGAGCAAGCGCGGGCCGAAGAAATTCTCGAGGATGCGACTTGGTATCCAGTGCGTGAGAGCGACATCGACAGGAACGAGCACGTAAACAACGCGCGATATGCCCAATGGATCGCCGATGCGATTACGACGCGCCCCTCTGATTCGAGAGTTCAAACGCTGACCTATCTCGCTGAGACCCACCGCGGTGACGAGTACGCCGTTGTTAGTCACAACGGTTGTGTAGAAGTATGGTCAAAATCGCGCGATAGCCTCGATGATTTGCGCGTCTCCTGTCGAATGCACGTTTTGGCATAAAGTTGACCTCTCTTCTTGACATCTTTTTGCGATCCTAGTTATGTATGAAAACGGTATGAATGATGCATCGGCTACCGGCTTTTTTTTGCCGGGAAGCGTCGTGTGGGACTTGCAGAATACGGAGAAAGAGGCCGCGATTCAGGAGACGATTCTCCGGTCGACGCCATTTCACCGGGTCAATGATCTTGATATAGAGCAGTTTGTATCGGCGGTTTTGACGCGGGAACGCGAACAGACCACCGGATTTGGTCACGGTATCGCAATCTCCCACGGCAGAGATCTGAGCTTCACCAAGAGTACAGTATCGTTGGGCATATCCCGAGCCGGCGTCGAGTTCAACGCCTTTGACGGGAAACCGGTCCACATGCTGTTTGTCGTCGGTAGTCACCCCGACAAACAGATAGACTACCTTCGCATCCTTTCTTCACTCGCGGTTCTGGCCCACGATAAAAACTTCCGAAGCGACGTACTTGGTTGTCTCGGACAGGAAGAAGCTCAGAAAAAGCTTTACACGGCGTTTGACGGCGTACTACAGCGCACGCACGCTCGATAGTACCCGTCTCCACCTACCACAGAATCGTTTGAAAGTAGTCCTCGACCGTTTCCGCTCGACGGATCTTCTGTACCGATCCGTCACTGCGAAGCAGGAGTTCGGCAGAGCGAAGCTTGCCGTTGTAGTTGAATCCCATTGAATGACCGTGGGCTCCCGTATCGTGAATTACAACCAGATCACCGATCTCGACCTGGGGTAGCTCTCGATCGATCGCAAACTTGTCGTTGTTCTCGCACAACGAGCCCGTAACGTCGTAGGTGGCGGTGTTCGGATCGTTTTCTTTCCCGAGCACCGATATGTGATGGTACGCTCCATACATACCCGGTCGCATGAGATTGGCCATGCTCCCGTCTAATCCAAGGTACTGCTTGTACGTATCCTTGCGATGAATCACGCGGCTCACGAGGTAACCATATGGTCCGGTAACGACTCGCCCGTTCTCCATTACTATCTTCACGGGATCGAGATGTTCCCCGACAATCGTATCGTCGTAAGCTTTTTTAATCCCGGCAGACACGCGCTCGTAATCTACGGCGACCTCGCCGGGACGATACGGGATACCGATTCCGCCGCCGAGGTTAATAAACTCAAATCGAATTCCAAGGCGCTTGTGAATCTCAACCGCGACATCAAACAGAATCTCCGCTGTCTCGACGAAATAGTCGGGGTTTAGTTCGTTGGACGCGACCATCGTATGAAGGCCGAATCTCGACGCGCCAGCCGCGCGTGCTGCCTCAAAACCGGCAAATAGCTGCTCCCGAGTGAACCCGTACTTTGCCTCTTCAGGATTTCCGATGATAACGTTGCCGCCTTTGAGCGGGCCGGGGTTGTATCGAAGACAGATAAGATCCGGCATCCCCACTTCGCGGGCGAGATACTCGACGTGCGTGAGATCGTCGAGGTTGATAATCGCGCCGAGCTCCTTTGCCTTGGCATACTCATAAGCCGGCGTATCGTTGGAGGTGAAGATGATCTGCTCGCCGCGATATCCGAGTTTTTCCGCGAGCAGGAGCTCCGTGTAGCTCGAGCAATCGAATCCCATGCCTTCCTCGTGCAGGATCAACATGATATGCGGATTCGGGAGCGCCTTTACGGCGTAGTAGTTTGTAAAACCGTCGACCCAGGCAAACGCCGAAAGAAAACGGCGGGCGTGTTCGCGAATGGCCGTTTCATCGTAAATATGAAATGGCGTTGGATATTCTTCCGCGACGTTTTCGATAAACTCGCGGTTAAACGGAATTGTACGAGTCATGCGCCGAAAATACGTTACCGGGCGCCGCCCGGTCAAGCGTCATTCGAGCTCGCTCAGGTATGTATCGTAATACCAGGCAAAAATGCCGTCGGTGCGGCCGGAAAAGGCGGACTCGATCCGATCATCGAGCAATCCAAAAACGGTAAACGCCCGCACACCGCCAAGTCCGTACATCAAAACATGTTCGTCGGTCGGAACCACCAGAATTGCGGTTACCATGTTACGGGGTCGTACAACCCGAAATCCGCGATACGGCATCGCCTCGTGGTTGGTTCCGAAAAACAGAAAGGCTCCGTTCTCACTCCGGTACCGATACTCACTTACGATATCGCCAAAGGGCGGTACGCCCTGTAAAACCCAGACGAGGTCGTCACGCGGGAGTTCGGCAAGCACCGGATCAGGAATTATCCGTCGATCGTCGGGATTATCGATCGCTTGGGATTCGTGAAACAGATCGTGGGTGCGGTCGGTTCCGGCGTTGTAGTATTGAATATAGCTGAGCTCGCTCACCCGCCGAAGGGAGTTAAACAGATCGACGGTCCCGCGTTCATCGATCGCCGCTTCGACCAGCACGAGTTGCTCGGAGATGACGTTCGGTTTGGCGTCCCGGAGCGCACGGCGAATGTGCCGAGTGAGGGGGTGATCGGGAATCAGCGAGACATCGTCGCGATCCTCCAGGTATTGCTCGATCGATCCGCTCTCGAGGAGAGCTATCCGAGCGTCGCGTGGAAGTGAGGAAAGAAGGCTTTCGAGACTCTGCCCCGATACCGGTATCGCCGATCCAAGGACGGCGATACATGCCGTCCAGAAAACAAGTCGCTTCATAGACAGGTGGAGAGTGTAGCCGCTGTTGCGAGGGGCGATCAAGTCGTATAGATTTTGACGCGGAGATGGCATGAGACGAAACACGATCAAGGTGCTCCTGGCGCTTGGCGACTACGCGGTTATGGTAGGTGGCCTCGCCCTTGCCTTGGCTCTTCGGTACGGTCTGGACGGGTTTCCGGAGCGTTTTGAAGAGCACTTTATTCCGTTTGCGGTTATTTTTGCGCTCTGGATCGTCGTTTTCTATATACTCGAGCTGTATAACCTTAATACTCCATTTAATCACCGCTATTTCCTGACGGCGATGATCGTCGGAGCCGCGATCGGCGCGGTCGGTTTTTATATATTTCTCGATGTCGTCGATATCACTCCCCGTCGAAACCTTGCGCTCGTCGTTATCGTATTTATGGGCTTGTTCTACGCGTGGCGGTTTCTATTCAACCGCGTCGTTGACAACATCGGATGGCATCGCGCGGTCGTTATCATCGGCAGCGACGAGCACTCGCTGAAGCTCGCCGATCGAATCGTCCGGGAATCACGCCAGGGGTTTCGGGTAGCGGTTATACTGAGAGATCCGGACCACGATCTACCATCCTGGGTGACCGAAGAGGGAATACGGGTCGTCGATTCAATTGGAGATCTCCGCGCGGAAATCGAACGACGCCAGATTCATACGGTCGTCGTGAGTGACTCGTGGTACTTCTCAATTTACGAAGACTTGTATCGCCTCATTCCGTATCGGCTGTACTTTTTCAGACTCGCGTCGTTCTGGGAAAACTTTGACGAGTCGATTCCAATATACGCAACCCGTGACAGCTGGTTTCTCGAGAACTTCAACCGCGGTCCGCGCAAAGGTTACCAAGTCCTAAAACGAATCACGGACGTTATCCTTGTCGTCGGTTTGTCGCCCGTTTTTCTCGCACTGGGAATCCTGGCAGCGTTGGCCGTTCGCCTGACGAGCAAAGGCCCGGCTCTGTTCCAACAGGTTCGGACGGGGCAAAACGAACGGCATTTTACCTTGTACAAGTTCAGATCGATGTATACCGACGCCGAAAAACATGGCGCTCAGTGGTCGCAAAAGGACGATCCCCGGATAACCCCGGTCGGACGTTTTCTTCGCGCGACGAGAATCGACGAGATTCCGCAAGTCATCAACATCCTTCGCGGCGAGATGAGTTTTATTGGGCCTCGTCCGGAGCGCCCCGTATTTGTCGAGTCACTCGCTCAGGAGGTACCGCATTATCACCTCCGTCACCTCGTGAAACCGGGACTCACGGGGTGGGCACAGGTGAAATACGAGTACGGATCGAGCGTCGAGGACGCCGCGATTAAGCTTACGTATGACCTGTACTACGTCAAAAACATCTCGCTGGTGCTCGATTTGAAGATCACCCTTAAAACGATCATGACGATCTTTGGACGTCGGGGTCGTTAGCGTTGCGATACGGCCTCCCTCCGGGGAAAGCGGAGCTGAGAATCGTCATCGTTACCCAAGAAGATCCGTTCTACATCCCGATATTCTTCCGGGAGTTCTATCGACTCTACCGCGCCACAGATTCACACCCCCGAGCTCGAATCATCTGTCGCGGCGTCATGATTCAGGAACCCCTCGGCAATAGAACTGCGCGCGGATTGGCTCGTCGAATCTGGTCGCTGCACGGGACGCTCGGATTTATGGTTGTCGGTGTTCGCTACCTGTGGCACCGCTTGCTCGGTCTCCTCGGTCGGTGGGCTCCGACTGTTCGGGGATTATCGACTCGGGCGGACGTCCCGATTCTTTTCTTTCCGCCCGATGCATCGGTAAAAAATCCGCGCCCCAACGACGCCAACGCGGAGTCGTTTCGTTCGTTCCTCGTCGCCGAGAAGATCGACCTCGTCGTTTCGGTATCGGCCAGTCAGATATTCAAGCGGCCGGTGCTCGAGACGCCGCCGCTCGGGTGCATAAATCTGCATAACGCACCGCTCCCTCACTACCGCGGTATGCTTCCCAATTTCTGGCAGCTCTACGATGGAGCGTCGACGAGTGTCCTGACGATTCATCAAATGGTCGAGGATCTCGACGCCGGCGCCATTCTTCACCAAGAACCCACTGAGATCACGCCACGGATGAGCCTGGAAGCGCTCATCCGATTGACAAAAAGACGGTCGGCCGCCGCCCTGTGGGGTTTACTGTGTCGGATCGTCGAAGAAGGCGTTGAAACTCGCCCGTTACCCGACGAAAAAGGAAGCTACCACAGCTGGCCGACCCGCGATGAGGCACGCGAATTACGGCGACGCGGGCGGCGCCTCCTGTGACCATGCCGGTTATCTCGTTTGACGTAGAGGACTGGTTTCAGGTCGAAAACCTCCGTGGCGCGATCTCACGCGAAAGCTGGGAATCGCAGGAACGCCGCGTGGTCGCCAACACCCGAGCCATACTCCGAGTTCTCGACTCCACGGCGACGCGGGGAACGTTCTTTTGCCTCGGGTGGATCGCCCAACGTGAGCCGTCGCTTATTCGGGAAATACATGCTGCCGGCCACGAGGTTGCGAGTCACGGCTACGATCATCGCCTGATCTACGAGCAGGATATCGCCTCTTTTCGTTCAGATCTCCTCCGGGCAAAAGATCTCCTCGAGGATATCACCGGCACGCCGGTGTACGGATACCGCGCCCCGAGTTTCTCAATTACCGATGATGCGTTGGCGGTGATAGCCGAAACGGGGCACCGCTATGATTCGAGCTGGTTTCCCGCGCAGGGCCACGATCGCTACGGTCGCGTCGACCTTTCGAAACACGTCGTGCCACCAATCAACGACGATGTCCGGGCCATTTCATCACCGGAAATGATTCCGCTCATCGAAGGTCTGGTCGAGCTCCCGATTGCCACCGTCAGGATCGGGAGACGAGCTATCCCGATGGGCGGCGGAGGTTGGTTCCGCCTGTTTCCAAAACGTGTGTTTCGGGCCGGTTTTCGCCACGCGATGAGACAGGGAACCGGCGGTATGTTCTACCTCCATCCCTGGGAGCTCGACGCCGACCAACCGCGTGTTGCGGGCTTGCGCCGCGACTACGCGTTCCGGCACTACGTAAACCTACAGGCGACCGAGACGAGGCTCGCCGAGTTATGCGCTCATTTTGACTTCACCCGAGCGATAGACGTGGTCGAACGGTACCGACCGGTATAGGTCCGCTAGCGACCAACCCCCCGATACGTAAATCCCGCTTCTTCGGCGCGAACCCGATCGAGCACGTTTCGGGCGTCAAAGAGAATATGCCCACTCATAAGCGCTGCCGCGCGCTCGAGATCGAGATTGCGAAAGTTGTTCCACTCCGTAACGATGATCGCGGCGTCCGCTCCGGTTAACGCCGCAAACTCATCGTCACAATAGGTGATTCCCGTGGCAACTGCCTGAGCCACGGCGTCACGTCGATCCGGATCAAGCTTACCGCCGAACGGTCCTTCGCCTAGTAGCGCCGTGCGGAAGTTGTCCATACCTTCGGGATCGTATGCGCGAACCTTAGCGCCGGCGATAAGGAGCTCGCGAACGATTTCGAGCGCAGGGCTCTCACGGACGTCGTCCGTCTCGGCCTTAAACGCCAGGCCGAGTACCGCGACGGTCTGCCCGGAAGGCTGTTTACCCATAAGCTCAATGAGTTTTTTTACGGTAATAACTTTCTGCGCTTCGTTGGCGCGGATTACCTCTTTGATGACGCTCATATCGATGCCAAACTCGTCGCCGGTCGCCGCAATCGCGCGCGTATCCTTGGGAAAGCAGCTTCCGCCATAGCCGGGCCCGGGATGAAGAAACTTGGAGCTGATTCGACCGTCCATTCCCATGCTCTTGGCGATCATGTGAATATCGGCGTCAGCCGCCTCGGCGAGATTGGCCATCTGATTGATAAAGGTGATTTTTGTAGCGAGAAAGGCGTTGGAGGCATACTTGATAAGCTCGGCGGTCTCAAGATTGCACCACACAAACGGTGTTTGTATCAGATTGAGGCTCCGATATACGTCCTCCATGTACTCGCGCGCGCGGGCGTCCTCATAGCCAAGGACGACGCGATCGGGGTGAAAGAAATCCTGGATCGCTTTGCCTTCGCGGAGGAACTCGGGATTACTGACGACGGAGAAACCCTCGCCCGCTTTTTGCCGCGAACGTTCGGCGATTATCTCGCGGACGCGTCGGTTTGTCCCAACCGGAACCGTGCTCTTGGTTACGATTACCTTGTACGACGTCAGGTTGTCGGCGATTGAACGTGCCGCGTCCTCGACCTGGCTCAGATCGGCGTGTCCGTCGGCGGCCGGCGGCGTCCCGACCGCGAGAAACACAATTTCGGCCTCGCGGATAGCGCTTGTACCGTCTGTGCTGAACGAGAGGCGCCCCGCTTCGATATTTCGCGCCAAGTATTCTTCAAGTCCTAATTCGAAAATGGTGGGGTGCCCCTCGTTGAGCCGGTTCACGATATCTTCGCGAAGGTCAACGCCGACGACTGTATTACCAAAGTCTGCGAGGCCGACGGAACTCACCAAGCCCACGTACCCCGTTCCCAGAACAGTTATTTTTTTTGCCATATGGGGCGATCTTCCTGAATTTAGGGCGTTTTGTCGAGGACTATTGCCTGGCGGCGCGATCCCTGAACCACTCGACAAACAGCGCGATGCCGTCCTCGATCGGCGTAGACGGCGCGTAGCCAAATGCTTCGCGAGCCCGCGATATGTCTGCGTAGGTCTGATCGACGTCGCCCGGCTGCATCGCCTGGTAATCGAGTTTCGCGGAATGACCGGTTGCCTTCTCAAGAATCCCGATCAACTCGGACAGCGCAACTGTTCGGCTTTCGCCGAGATTAAAAACGTCGTAGGTACCCGGTTTTTGTTCTCGCACCCAACCAAGGGCGCCGATGATACCGTCGAGAATGTCGCCAATAAACGTGTAGTCACGCCGTGTCGTTCCGTCGCCATAAATCGGAATCGGATGACCGGCTTCGAGCATACGCGTGAACTTGGCGATCGCTAAATCGGGACGTTGGCGCGGACCGTAGACCGTGAAGAAACGGAGCGCGGCGATCCGCATCTCGTGCAACGTACTGTAGGTGTGGCAGATGAGTTCGCCCGCTTTTTTTGTCGCGGCGTACGGCGAGATCGGGTGATCCACCCAGGCGTCCTCGCGAAACGGCGTTGTTCGGGTGTTTCCATACACTGAGGAGCTCGAGGCAAAGAGGAAGTCCTTGACGTCGGCGGCGACCATCGCCTCTAAAAGATTTACCGTTCCCTCGACGTTTGTCCGCGCGTAACCGCGAGGATCCTCGATGCTCGGTCTGACACCGGCGCGTGCGGCGAGGTGAATCACAACATCGATAGCCCGATTCGATTCGGTCGCGGTACCAAAAACCTGGGCAAGAGACCGCGGATCGAGGAGATCGGCGTCAAAAAAACGAAATGAGTCCGAATCCTCGAGACCGCTTAGGTTTTGCTCTTTGATTTCTCTGTCGTAATACGGATCAAAGTTGTCTATACCATAGACGACGTGACCATCGCCGACGAGCATCTCGGCGACGTGAGAACCGATAAATCCGGCGACACCGGTAACTAAGGCGTTCATACTCGTCCATCGTACCCTGTTGCGCGGCTGTGCTACAATCGAGCCTCATGGATATCGCCATCACCAACATCGACTATCTCCTAACGGGGACGGAGGTTCTGCGTAATACGGACGTGGTGATTCGGGACGGAATGATCGCCTCGGTCAAGCCGTCGACGAACGACAGCCGCTATCGCGATGCTACGATTATCGACGGCACCGACAAAGCGGTGATGCCGAGCTTTAAGAACGCCCACACCCACGCGGCGATGACGCTGCTGCGCGGATACGGAGACGATATGCCGCTGGATCCATGGCTTCGTACACGGATCTGGCCTGCCGAAGCCGTCCTCCTGCCCGAAGATATCTACTGGGGAACTCGTCTTGCCGCGCTAGAAATGATCAGAACCGGTACCACATTTGCCAACGACATGTACTTTGTCCCCGACGAGGCGATCCGCGCGTTCCGCGATGCCAAGATCCGGGCGGCGGTCGGCTTGGCGATCTTCGATTTTAACGATCACGAACGGTGTCGGCGAGAGAAAAAACGATCGAGGAACTGCTGGCCCGCTATCCGGAAATGGTACAGACCACGAGTCCGCAACGCGTTTTCCTCGCCATCGCTCCCCACAGTCCGTACACCTGTAGCTCGGATCTTCTCTCCTGGAGCGCGGCTTTGTCCGAGAGTACCGGTCTCGCCTACCACATTCACATGTCGGAAACTCGCGGCGAAGTAGAGCGTTCGCGGGACGATCACGGGGCCCCACCGTTTACGCGCCTCGAATCGCTCGGCGTCTGGGGTAAGACCGGAAATCGAACGATAGCCGCCCACGGAGTTTGGGTCGATGACGCGGAAATCAACTTAATCGGGAAGTACGGTATCACCGTCGCCTACAATCCCGTCAGCAACATGAAACTCGCCTCCGGAGCGCTACCGTATAAACGCTATCGGGATCTCGGCATTCCGTTGATGATCGGTCCCGACGGGGTCGCCAGTAACAACAACCTCGACATGATCGAAGAACTAAAAATCGCCGCGCTTCTGCAAAAACACGCGACGGGCGATGCCACCGCGCTACCGGCGTCCGAAGCACTCTCGATCGCGTGGGGAGGGCGGAGTTCAGCGTTCGCCGACTTTGGCGTTTCCGGTACGCTCGTCGCCGGCGACCCTGCGGATATCGCCATCATCGATTTGCGCGCCCCACAGCTCAACCCGATACACGATATCGCGAGCAATATCGCCTATGCGGCCAACGGATCTCTGGTCGAAACGGTCATCTGCGATGGCGAGATCCTGATGCGGGATCACAAAATCCCCGGGCAAGACGAAGTCATTGACGAGGCGCGCCGCTGCGCGGCTGCACTGGCAAAGCGCGCCGCGAACGCGTAGATACCGACGCCCGATCGCCCCGATTGCGGGGAGGCAGCTCGCGCGTGGTCGCGGACTACTCGGCGGTAAACTGGTCGACGATCTCGTTTTGTCCGAGGAGTAAGCGGCGTAAGCGAAAATCCGGGATCGTAACGACGTACTCGCTCGTCGTCGACGCGACGGGGTAAGAAAAATCTTCCAACGGCGTGTACACGGCGAACTCATCGCTCGGCCCGTCGAGGCGCTCGACCAGAAGCCGCGCGATTGGGGATCCCTCCGGTGTGCCCTCAATAAAACCCTGGGCTTCAAACGGAGCGATTTCGCGAAAAAAACTCTGTCGGCTAAATCCGCCGATTATCGATTCGGACTCTGCGGACTCGTCTACAGCGACGCCGTCGACCAAGACCTGCCAGTTTCGCTCCAAACGCTCGACCTCGGAGAGTTCGGCCTCATCGCCAACCGCCTCCGGCTCTACCCGTCGCAACTCTATCGTCGCGAATCCCAGCGCCTCGAGCGTAACCGCCGCGATCTCTTCCTCGGCGAATCGGGCGATCTCCTTCTCACGAAAGATAGTTGGGTCGGTTGACAGCAGGCCGTCGAGCGTACCCGGTAGAAGAACTACCGCGGCTTCGTCCTGGACGCGTCCGTAAAAAGCGTCTCCCGCAGCGGCGGCCGCACCGATCTCAAACGCGCGAGCGGCGTTCTCGCCGGACGACACGACAAGAGTGGTTCTCTGGTCCGTCTCGGAAAGACCGAAGCGTTCATCTCCACCACGATTGGAAATCACATCGACCGAATCGATCGCCTGAATTGCGGCGATCAGCTCCTCTATCGCCTCGTCGTCGCCCGGATAGCCGGCTTCGTCGATGAGCCATACGTCATCGACGCGCTCAATACGAAATGAATCGTCACCTGATCCAATTTCAATCGCCGAGATCTCGCCGCTGATCGCCGGGAGCTCGATCGTGTTGCGCTCGGGCGAGACGAGGGTTTGCAAAAGAAACACAATAGCGAGGGCCAGCGCAACTGCGGCGAGTATGACCGTTCGTCTCGGGACATTGGCGATGTTTTTCATTTAAGCACCTCACCGTTTGCGGACGCAAAAAGCGATTTGATCCGTCGACTCCGCGCTCGCCGACGAAGGAGGACGACGAGCCCAACGAGCAGCACGAGCGTCGGCGCCAGAACCGTGTTGATCCACCGCAACGCGGTACTTACGGTACCCGAAACCGGATCAAGGCGGGGAACGCCGAGTCCCTTGCTACGGAGCTCGGCAAATCCGGGGGTTCCGTTGAGATAGTCGACGGCGTTTAGCAAGAAGGTTCCGTTGGGCGTTCGATTTTGCGGGTCAAGCATCTGCGGAGTCGTAAGGGCGGAACTTCCAACGACGAGAATACGTCCCGGCTCGGTCGACGCCGATCGATATACGTCGCGACCGAGCGTTGAACCGGGATCGGTTTGGTCTCTTTGGACGCTCACCTGATCACTGTCGTTCTCGCTCTGAGGAAACGGGAGATCGACCGGTCCGTCAAAGTAGCTCTCAAACTCCCCTTCGGAAATTGCGGCAAATGCAAACTGCTCGGCCCGGTCTTCGTTTGGCAGACCGCTGATCCACGGCCCAATTTCTTCGGGCGAAGCGACGCTCCAACTGCGCGGCGAACTCTCCAATAGAGTGGTCCCATCGTCAGCGGAGATCGCGACGGCGTTGAGAAAGATAAGGTCCTCGAGGCCGGCGGTAATCGGCGATTCGCGGTTTATCGAACGCCCGGTGAGGACCGGCGCCTGAAAGAGCTGTTGTCGTCGCCCACCCTGTTGGGAGACAAAACTCTCCTCATCGAGGACGATCTCTGATCCAACTGTCATCCCGTAGTGAGCAAGAAAGCCAAGCGCGTTGCTCTCGTTGGGACGCCAGGTAGGTTGCGCGCCCATCATCATCTCTTGCTGGGTCGGAAACTCTTGAATGTAACCGTCGATCAGGATAAACAACGAACCACCTGTCAGTAAGAACTGATCGATACGATAGAGAGCGGCTTCGGATAGCTCTAGCGTCGGGCCGTTGAGGATAAGCGTGTCGATACCGGCCGGAATCGGCGTCACGGTGGGGTCAAACGCAACGACGTCAAGTCGCTCCGCGAGAAGGTCCCGAAACGGACCGCTGCCCAGCTGATAATCGTTGAGATCCTTTGTTCCGCCGGCATCGACGTATCCGACGAGGGGACTGGCGTTGACCAAACTCCGCAACGAATCCCTCACGGCGGTCTCTATCTCCTCTCCACTCGGTAAGGAGTAGCCGCCAAAAAGCCCGGTGTATATCGGGATAGGCACCGGCTCAACCTGATCGCGATAGGTCAACACGACTTCGAGAAGCCCTCGCTCTTCTCCACCGGCGAGCGATTCCCAGCGCAGGCCTTCGAGGGCGTAGGTCGTCGCCAGACGATCGATTTCCGCCCTTGTTGACGGCTCCAACAACTCATACGCAATTCGCTGATAGTTGTCGCGGTTTACTCGCTCGTGGATTGCGGCGAGCATCGTGGAAAACTCGCGCGCTCCTTGAATGTCGAGCTCGAGCACCGACGGGCTGACAAATGTCCGGAGGGTTACCGGTTCGGTGGTGCCGGCGAGGGCGTCGACTTGCGAGATCGCGCTTTGCATCGCCACGGTGAGGCGGTATTCGAGGCCATCAGTCGAAGTTATCTGGTCGATCCGCTCGACGACGTTTCCGTATAGCACAACCGCGCCGAGGAAGACCGCTCGTGATTGGAACTCGTCCGAGCGGATCTCCTGGATCTCGACCTGTTGCAATCCGTAGTTCTGCGCCTCGAGTCTGCCCTCCGGAGAGGCGACGTCAATTACCTCAACGGAAAACAGGCTTCCCGCTTCGTTCTGATACTCTCGCAAAAGATCAAGAAGGTAGAGCCGAATACCGTTATACGGGGCGGGAACCTGCGCCGAGTAAAAGACTCTGACGCGGAGCGGATCTTCGATTTGTGCCACGGTCTCGACGCTGATCGGGGAGAGGCTGTAGGCGTCATTGCGGGTGAGGTCCCATTTGGCAAATCCACGAATCGAGATGAGGTTTACCAGGACGAGAATAGCGACCAGGAGAATCGCGTCGATTCGTAAGTACGTCGAACGTTTGTTCATTGTGAGTTACCTCTGCGTCGTCAGCCGGCGCTCGCTCAAGACAAGAAAAAACGCGCCAAGGCTCACCAGGTAGACGATAGATCGCGAATCGAGTATTCCGCGGGTAAAACCGTCGAAGTGATAGGCAATACTGAGATATTCAATCACCGGAACGAGTCCCGCCGGGATTAAGATCAAGAAGCTCCGTAAGAGCGCAAACACAAGCGAGATGACGAGGGCGAGCATCAGCGCAACCGTTTCATTTCGTGAAACGCTTGAGGCAAACACGCCAATTGCTGCATATACGCCCACGAGTAGGATCGCACCGAAATAACCGCCGATAACCGGCCCAAAGTCAAGGCGTCCGAGGGCGCCGACAGTAAGCGCAAACAAGATAGTGGGCGCGAGTAAAAACAGCCCGGTCGTCCATAAGGCCAAAAACTTGGCCATGACGATATCGATCGTTCCCAGCGGCAGGGTCGCGAGTATTTCATAGGTTCCGCGACGCCGTTCCTCGGCGATCAGACGCATAGCCAGCGCCGGAATAAGAAGCGCGAGGATGACGGGGAGATTGCCAAAGAACTGACGGAGTTCCGCTCGATCAAAGAGAAACAGTACCGAGAAAAAAAGGAGCGAGCTGGCGACGAGGAATACGACGCCCACGACCCAGGCGACCGGCGTCTCGAAGTACGCTTTGATTTCGCGACGATACAGCGCCCGTACGGCGCCCATTCTACTGTTCATCCTGGGCCCCTTGGGTCAGTTGATGAAAAACTTCTTCCATCGACGTTCGAATTTGGTAGAGCTCGTAGATGTCAAACCCCTGTTCTCCCGCGTAGCGGAATACAACGGGGCGGATGTCTGATCCGGCCTCGGCGCGAATCTCAACGGCCACAAGTGAGCCGGACTCCGCATCGTCCGTTGGGCGCAGGTGGACGTCGCGTACACCTTTAATCGACAGGAGACTCGTTTCGAGCTGTTCGGCGGGAACGCCGCCGGCGAGCAGTCGGACACGTTGGACCTCTCCGCGCGCGTCAAAATCGTCGATCGATCCGTCAAAACGTAGTTTCCCGTGGTGGATGACGATCACACGCTCACAAAGCGCCTCGACCTCCTGCATGATGTGCGTCGAAAGCACAACTGTCTTGGTTTCGGCGATCCGTCGGATCAGGTTTCGTACTTCGACGATCTGGTTTGGATCCAGGCCGCTCGTCGGCTCATCAAGCACCAGCAGCTCCGGATCGTGAATCAGCGTATGCGCCAGTCCGAGTCGTTGTCGGTACCCTTTGGAAAGCGCGCGGACCGGCATGTGGGCGTGACTTTCCAGTCCGACCAGGCGTATCACCTCGGGTACTCTCGTCTTTGCGTCGACGCCGTGGAGTCCGGCCTCGTAGGCGAGGTAGTCCCACGCCAGCATGTCGGCATACGCCGGGGCCGACTCGGGAAGATAACCGATCTTGCGCTTCGTCCCGACCGATTCCGGTCCAAACGGCTCGCCATCGATCTCAACCGATCCGCGGGTCGGCTCGAGATACCCGGTCATAATTCGCATCGTCGTGGTTTTACCCGCGCCGTTTGGCCCAAGCAAACCGACGATGCCTCCGCGCGGTATGGCAAAGCTCGCGTCGTCAAGCGCGGTGAGGTCTCCGTAGTCTTTGCCAACGTCTCTAAAACGAACCATTATTTCCTCGTTGCTAAGGTGTTTAGATATCCGTAGACAGTACGGATTACGGTGAGCTTACAAAAAGATTACGTTTTTGTAATCTTTGGTTTACTTGTGAAAATCTTCAAGGTAATCGCGCTGAGCCTGCGAGAGCGTATCGTGCGTTACTCCGATCGCCTTGAGCCGGAGGCGCGCCACATCGCGATCGATCTCGCGCGGGACCGGATGCACGCCGGCTGCCGGCGGATCGTCGAGTTTGGCCAGGTACTCCGCGCTGAGCGCTTGCAGGGCAAAACTCGTATCCATGATCTCCGCAGGATGGCCGTCGGCCGCGGCGATGTTCACGATCTTACCGTCGGCGATGAGGTACACCCATTTGCCGGATGGCAGGCGATATCCAACGAGGTTCTCACGCGCCTGTATCGATTCGACGGCGATTTCGCGGATTGCATCGACGGCGATCTCGTCGTAGAAATGCCCCGCGTTACCGAGAATCGCGCCGTCCGCCATGTGCTCGACGGCACTGAGTGGTATTGCATCAGATACGCCGGTTGTCGTGATAAAAAACGATCCGAGCGGCGCGGCATCGGCGATCGGCATGACGGTAAATCCTTCCATGACGGCTTCAAGGGCGCGCACCTCGTCGACCTCGCACACGATTACGCGCATTCCCATCCCCGCGGCACGGGCGGCGATTCCGCGACCACACCACCCGAATCCGAGAACAACGATTATCCGCCCGGTCATAAGGAGGTTAGTGGTCCGCATCACAGCATCCATGGTGCTCTGGCCGGTTCCGTAACGATTGTCGAACAGGTGCTTCATTTGTGCGTCGTTGACGGCTATGACGGGTAACCGAAGCTGCCCCGCCCGATGACGGGCGTGCGCTCGCAACACGCCTGCGGTCGTCTCTTCACAGGCGCCGATCGTATCGCGCGCATAATCTTTTGCCGCCTCGTGGAGATGGTGTACCAAATCTCCGCCGTCATCGATAACGATGTGCGGCGCGATCGTAAGCGCGGTAAGCTGGTCCGACTCAAACTCGTCGTGTGTCGCCCCATGGCGCGCGTAGACGTACAATCCCCGGGCGTCTAGGGCGGCAACGACATCGTCCTTGGTGGACAACGGATTACTTCCACAGACCGATACCTTAGCGCCGCCGGCCGCGAGGACAAGGGCGAGATAAGCTGTCTTGGCCTCGAGATGGACGCTCACGGTCATGCGCAGGTCTAAAAAGGGGCGTTCCCGGCCAAAGCGCTCTTCCAAACCGCGCAGAATCGGCATGTTCCGACGTACCCATTCGATCTTCCGCAAACCCTCGTCGACAAGCTCAGGGGCAACGACGATCGATGGCGGCATCGCCAGGCTATGTGAGCCGCCGCTTTTACTCACAGCGAACTCACGACGGCGCGGACGAGCCGAATAAACGTATCGCGAACTTGTCGGCCGGTTTCGATAACCTCGTCGTGGTTGAGCGGCTGATCGAGTATTCCGGCAGCCATGTTACTAATCGCGCTTATCCCGAGAACCGCCATCGACGCGTGAGCGGCGGCGATCACTTCGGGAACGGTCGACATGCCGACCGCGTCCGCCCCGAGCGTACGCAACATCCGGATCTCCGCCGGCGTCTCAAAGCTCGGACCGGGCATGTGAGCGTAGACACCCTCCCGGACGGCGATGCTCTCTTGTGCCGCCGCTCGTCGGGCGATATCCCGCAGCCGCGCGGTATACGCGTCGCTCATATCGTTAAACCGCGGTCCAAAGGTCTCAAGATTTGGTCCCCGGAGCGGGCTGTCGGTAAAGAACTTTATATGATCGGTAATCAGCATCAAATCGCCGGGGAGAAACTCGGTGTTTACACCGCCCGCAGCGTTTGTGACGATCAGCGTTCCGACCCCGAGTTGGCGCATGACGTGGACCGGGAATACGACCTGATCCATCGAGTAGCCCTCGTAGTAGTGAAATCGACCTTGCATGACGACGACGGGCTTACTTTCCAGATTACCGAGGACCAAGCGACCGGCATGTCCTTCGACGGTACTCACGGGGAAGTCGGGGATTTCCTCGTACGGGATTTTCACGGCGTCTTCGATTTCGTCGCCCAGTACGCCCAATCCACTGCCGAGGATAAGACCGATCGCGGGGCTAACAGCGGATCGTTTGGCAATGTAGCTGGACGCGGACTCGATTTTACTTAATTGGGTATCCATCGTCGCTCCTTACACGGCGGTAAAAAAAAGGCCGGACACTTCGTGTCCGGCCATTGTACACCACGTAATGCGATGCGTCAGTCAAGCAGATCCTGGATCTCGGCACGAGTCGTCGCGACTTCGAGCTCACCGGAGAGGATCAACTGAGTGGCTTCTTCGACCGCGTCTTTTACTTCCTGAGGAACGATATCTTCAAACGCGTTAAACGGCGCGATACCGGTTGCGCCCTCGGCGAGTCCGTACACGCGGGTACCGCTCTCAAAGTTTCCATCGACGATACTCTGCAGGACGACTTCGATCGACTCGGGAATCTTCTTGACCGCGCTCGTAAGAACGGTGTCGGGAGCGACTTCGCTCTGGTCTACGTCCACACCGATCGCCAAAACGCCTTCTTCGCGGGCGGCCTGGATCGCGCCGAGACCGGTAAGACCGGCGGCGTGAAAGACGATGTCGGCACCCTGTTCGATCATCGCAACGGCAGCTTCCTTACCCTTGGTCTGGTCGACAAAGTCACCGACCGTGACGGAGAGGATCTCAACGTCCGGATTGGCGTACTTAACACCCTGGATAAAGCCGACCTCAAATCGCTCGACCGGGGGAATAAACATACCGAGGATGACGCCAACCACGGGTTCCGGGTTGAGCTTGTCCGAGGCGTCGGAGAACTCGGCGGTCATATGACCGGCAACGATACCGGCGAGGAAACCGCTTTCCTGCTCGCGATAGAGAATACCTTGCAGGTTCGGAATCTCGGGGTCACCGCCGATGTCGATTCCACCAAAAAAGGTGTCGGGGTTCATCTGGGCCGCCTCTTTGACGGCTTCTTCCATCAGGAATCCGACGGCAAAGACGATATCCGCACCGTCTTCAGCGAGACCCGAAAGGTTCGGGATGTAGTCGGTCTGTTGCTTGCTTTCAACGACACGGGCCTCAAACCCCATCGGTTCGCCGCGCTCGAGGCCGGCAAAGGCGCCGTCGTTAAAACTCTTATCTCCGAGACCACCAACGTCGGTCGCCATCGCGGCGATTCCGGAAAATCCATCGTCAGCAGAATCCGCGGCGGCGGGAGCGTCTTCCTCGGCGGGGCCGCACCCGACAAGTACGAGTACAGCAGCGAGAAGAAGAATCAGCAGGATCGATAATTTCTTCATTTGTTCCCCCTTTTTGGGATATAAAAAAGTTGCGCCAGTATACACCGGCGACTAATCCACGACAATCGGATTACTCCTCGCTCCGTTCAATCATAAAATCGGTTCCCACCGCCTTGGGCGGACGACTCTTACGGACCAATCCGGCAACGGCGACAACGGTGAGTACGTACGGAAATACGATAAACACCTCTTCGGGCAGATCGACGATGTCAAATACCTGGAGGCGTACCTGGAGCGCGTCGGCGAAGCCGAAGAAGAGGGCGGCGAGAAACGCGCCGACCGGGTGCCATCCACCGGAGATCATCGCCGCCATGGCAATAAAGCCACGACCGTTTGTCATTCCCTCGGTAAAGCTCACGTTGTTCTCGATCGAGAGGTATGCTCCCGCGAGACCACCGACCAGACCACTGATCAGTACACCGAGGTAGCGCATCTTGTAGACCGATACTCCGATCGTCTCGAGCGCAAGCGGATGCTCTCCCGCGGACCTGATATGGAGGCCCGTTTTTGTCTTAAAGAGAAACCAGGCAAAGAGAACGATGAGGATAAAACTCATGTAGACGATCGGTGTCTGGTAAAAGAACATCGGCCCGATAACCGGTATCCGCGATAGTAGCGGAATCGCGATCTGGTAATCGCCGAGGCCTTGCGGGATAGGATCGCTTGTACCGGGGTGACCGACGATCAATACCATCAGATAGCGCGTAAACCCAAGGGCCAAGATGTTTAGGACCGCGCCGCTCACGACGTGATCGAGATGGAGCGTAATAGTCGCAAAGGCGTGGAGCAGGCTAAAAAGCGCGCCAAAGAACACTCCCGCGAGAAGACCGAGCCAGGGATTGGCGGTGTAAAACGCGATGATTGCGGCAAAAAACGCTCCAACGAGCATAATGCCCTCCATCGCGATATTGACGATGCCGGAGCGCTCGCAGATCACCGCGCCGATCGCGGCGAGCGTAATCGGGGTCGAAAGGCGTATCGTCGCGACAAGCAGGTTTACGACAAAATCAAAAGAACTAAGCATACCCGCCTCCTACGCCTGACCCGCCGCGACTACGGTTGATTGCTTCTGCCTTCGTCGTTTCCACCATTGCGTCGCTGCCGTATAGATGTACTTGGCGACGACGAGGAACAGAATAATTCCTTTGACGATTTCTACGATCGCGCTCGGCGTCTGCGTCGTCCGCGACATAAACTGTCCACCGGCGTCGAGCATACCCCAGAGAAGCCCCGTAAAAACGACTCCTATCGGATTGCCTCCCGCCAAAAGGGCGACCGAGATTCCGTTCCAGCCGTACCCGGCCTGGAGATTCTCAAACAGGCGGTGGTCAAGGCCGTTGACCTGATTAAAGCCTGCCAGCGCGGCAAGGCCACCGGCTATCAACAACGCCCGAAAGATGTTCTTACCGACGCTGATTCCCTGAGCCCGCGCCGCGTCTTTGTTCTCGCCGACGGCGCGAATCTCGAATCCGATTCGAGTGTGAAACAGAAGAAAGTGGATACCCAGAGCGACCAGAATTGCGAGAATAATACCGGTATGAACCCGGTAGTTAGCGTTCTGCATAAACATCTGGAAACGCGGAAGTTTGGCGCTTTCGAGGATCTCAAAGGTCACGTACGGGTGGCTACTCGTCGCCGGATCGCCGCCAGTCGCGCGGATGAACACCGGTGAGAGATACCGGGCGGTGTGCGCCAGCATCATCGTCGTGATTACTTCGTGCGCTCCCGTCTTCACCTTGAGAAACGCCGGGACGATGTTCCAGGCCGCGCCCATCAGCGCCGCGAATACAAAGATCATCGGGATGGAAAGAATGCCCGGTAGTCCCAGATTGAGCGAGAGCCAGGTGGCACCCATTGCGCCGAGGTAGTACTGCCCCTCAGCGCCGATGTTAAAGAGGCCCGCCTTAAATGCAAACGCGACGGATAGCGCCGTAAAAATCAACGGAGCCGCGTTGAGGACGCTGATATGCCAGTTTCTTACCAAGCCACCGTAGAACAGCGCGCGATAAGCGACAAACGGATCATACCCCGTAATCAGCATCAGCACGCCACCGATGACGATCGCGACGAGAATTCCCAGTACAGGAACGACCATCGAGCGTGCGCTGCGCCGCACGAGCACGAGGAGTTCGTCCGTACCGTTTTCGAGGGCATAGCGCAGCAGAAACACGCCCATCGCCGCGGCGATGAGCCAGATGCCCCAGAAGTAGAACGTCTCATCGGAACGGAACGTCGCTCCCAACCACAACACCGCCCCGATGACGCCAAGCGCAATCGTTACGACGCCGAGCACGGCAGAATAGGTCTTATTCATGCAGTTTGCTCCTTCCCGCCGGTCATGTAGTAGCCAACCTCACGTTCGTCGGTCGAATCGGGGGCAAGTTCCTTGACGATCCGACCTTCGAACATGACCAGAATGCGATCCGCCAGCGCGAAGATCTCCTCGAGTTCGAGTGAGATGAGCATGACACCGACGTCTTTCTCACGCATCAGGAGAATCTGAGAATGGATATACTCGATCGCGCCGACATCCAAACCGCGCGTCGGTTGATTGACCAGGAGAAAACTCGGATCACGGCTAAACTCGCGTGCCAGGATCACCTTTTGCTGATTACCGCCGGAGAGGTGCGCCGCCGGCGCAAGCGGCCCCGGCGTTCGGATATCGTAGCTGTCGATCAATTCGCTCGCCTGCGCTTCCATTCCGGGGTAATCGAGTACCAGGCCGCGTGAGTTGGGTCTACGGTCGTGGTAGCCGATCGCGATGTTCTCGGCGACCGAGAACGGCAGAACCAGGCCAAAACGCTGCCGGTCTGCCGGGACGTGACTCATGTTCTGGTTTATCCGCTCGCGCGTTGACAGGTGGCCAATATCTTGACCACGGTGCACGATCGAACCTGCGGTTGCCGTTCTCAGGCCCATAATCGCCTCAGCGAGTTCGCTCTGACCGTTCCCGTCGACGCCGGCGATACCGACGACCTCGCCGGGTCGTACGGCGATCGAGAATCCATCGACCGCGGCCACCCCGCGATCGTCGAGAACAGTCAGGTCGTTTACCGAGAAGACCGGTTCCGGTTTGGCCTCGTGCGGTTTGCGATGGACGGTGAGAACGACACTGCGCCCGACCATAAGATTGGCGAGCTCTTCTTTTGTGACGTCGGCGATCTCACGCTCGCCTTCGATTTTACCTCGCCGCAAAATGTAAACGCGGTTGGCGATCGCCTTTACCTCTTCAAGCTTGTGCGTGATGATGATTATCGAAACTCCACTGTCGCGAAGTGTCCGGATGACCGAAAAGAGCTCTTCGACCTCTTGCGGCGTGAGAACGGCGGTCGGTTCGTCCAGAATGAGGATCTTCGCCTGACGGTAAAGCGCTTTGAGAATCTCGACACGCTGTTGGAGTCCGACGGAAAGGTTCATGATTCGCGCGTCGGGATCGATTTTTAAACCGTATCGACGACTCAACTCGAGAACCTGCTCTCGAGCGGTCTTATAGTCGATTACGGGTCCGGTTCCAGGTTCGGATCCAAGAATGATGTTCTCGGTCACGGTGAGCGTATCGACCAGCATAAAGTGCTGGTGAACCATGCCGAGCCCGCGATCGATCGCATCACGCGGCGATGAAAACTCGATATCCTCGCCGTCGAGGGCAATCGTTCCGGAGGTCGGCTTGTACAATCCGTACAACACGTTCATCAACGTGCTTTTTCCCGCTCCGTTTTCGCCGAGAAGACAGAGAATTTCGCCTTCGTGCAAGGTGATATTGATGTCGTCGTTTGCCCGAACTTTCGGAAACTGTTTGACGATGTTCTTCGTCTCCAGAATAACCCGTCCGGTAGATCCGTCGGCTGCGTTGGCCATCACGCCTCCTTTTACTACGTCATCATACCGTAGCTCTTTCTATTGTGCATTAGCATGGGCGCGAACTATGGGCGATCGGTAGAGGCGATTTCGGAAAATATCGATTCGATCGCGTCGATGCGACGGTCGGTGGAGCAGATCTGGTCGATGTTCTGTTGTCCTGCCAAGCCCATCCGCTCACTCAGATCGGGATTGGTCAGAAGCTCAATGAGATGTTCGGCCATCTTTTCAAAGTCGTGTTCACGGACGAGGTAACCGGTTTCGCCATGGACAACCTGCTCCGGTATGCCGTTGTGGAGGGTGGAAACTACCGGCAGACCAAGCGCCGCGGCCTCAGCGATCGACACACCGAACCCCTCCTGATCACCGTCGCGTGCGGTCACGCTATGCTGAGCGTATGCCCAGTTGTTATTTACGATATTCAGCGCTTCGGATCGAGGCAGTCGTCCGGACAGCGTGACTCTGTCGCGCAGGTCTAGAGAATCGATTCGTTCGCGAACTCGCGGCATCTCGGAGCCGTCGCCGATCAGTGTCAGACGTGCGTTCCCCACAGCTTTCACGACGATATTAAACGCCTCGACAAGCGCGACCGGGTGTTTTTTGGGTTCCAGTCTCCCGAGAAAGGCGATTCCGGGAAGGTTTTGCCGTCGCGACTCCCAGGCGAGTGGTTTGGTGCCTTCCAGGTCGTAACCAAGACGGACGATCTTAATTTTGTCCACCGGCGCACCCTCGAGAACAAGCAGACGGCGGATGTGGTTGGAGGCGGCAACGATGCCGGACGCTTCGGCAAATACCGTTCCAAGAGAACGGCGATACGCCTTATCGCTCAGACCACGGGTTATGTCGGCACCGTGGAAATGAACGACAAAAGGAATTCTGGCTCGCGACAAGTACGGTGTCAGGACCGCCGCACTCTGACCAAAATCGATATACGCCGCGTCAAAGCGCTCCCGCGCCAGACGAGCACGTAGCTTCCGCGCCGCGCGCTCCTGCTTGCGCCGGTGCGCTCCGTCGGCGTCTCCGACGCTATCTCTCAGGCGGGCGACGATCCCACGACGCGTGTAACCCAGATCGATGACTTGTAAGCGTTCACGGTTTGAATCCGGTCCACGCTTCCGGTTGCACGCGACGGTGACCCGGTGCCCGCGATCCAACAAGCCGGACAACAGGTCGCCGACAAAAGTCTCCGAGATCGTGCCGAATCGCGGCATCCCATAAAGGATTTGCACCTGCCTATCCTTTAGTACGACACGGTAACGCCGAAACGCCCATAGAAGTTGATCACGTCGTTATCTTCCTCGTAGTTACGGTTAATCGTGTTGGCTATCGACAGCTCGCCGTCAAGCGCGACGTTTGACGATACAAAGAAAACGCCGCGACTTCCGTAGCGCATCTCGACGTCGACCATCCGAATATCCTTGGGAGCCGCATCGGGATCGCCATAGATATAGTCCTGATCGCGAGCAACTCGTTCGACAAAGAGTCCCGCAGTCCCGCGATAAAAAACGTACTCGATTTCCGCCATCTGAGCGTTGGCTCCCGTACCGATCGCCGCCCCGATACTTTGACCGCGATGGGTATACCCCTGACGCACCGTCCCATGAGTGTAAAATCCAGATTGACCAACGCCAAGATCGATATAGTAGTCGCGACTGAGAATCAATTGCGTCAGCTCACCGGAGACCAAAAAGAATCCCGGGAACGATCCGCGGATCGCTTGGCGCCCACCGATCGTAAACGCCTGACTGTGCCCCGGCGCCCGCACGATGTTGCGCCAATTCGAACTGTAGTCGTTGCGCGCCCACTCTCCGTATATGTTGAATCCGACAGTTGGGAACCGCCAATCGATCGTAATTGAGCCGCGTTGATCAAGCTCATCCCTTCCGAGCGACGTGTCCATCTCGGGAATAAAAATCGTGAACGCTTCGGCTGCGCCGGCGTCTTCCCAATTGGCGATCACGGTTCGATGAAATCCGAGCGTTAGGCCTGCCACGAACGATGGCCGATAGGAAAATGAAAACGCGGTAATCAAGCGGTGATCGTTATCCGCGTCATCGTCAAAGTACTCCGACTCGTCCAGGCGCCCCCAAAACGCGAGTGTTTCAAACGTGCCGATTCGGGTTTCGGTCGGGCGCAACAGGAGATCAAGACGCGGAAAACCCGCGGCGTTCTCGCTGAGCATAATAGGATTTGCCTGAGCGGGACCGAGGCGGACGCTCGTAGTCCCAAAGCCGATAGAAACAACTTTACCGCCGACGCGGATTTCGCTCTCACCCCAGGCAAACTCGGCGAGCGGATCGTCGCCCGGTCGCTGATAGAGGTCAATATTGCTCGTGAAGTAACCAAACTCGCTTGAAGTGGCCGAAGGGACGAGGTCGAAACCAAGGTTTTGCGCGGTCCAAAACGTCGGCGCTAAGGTCGCGGAAACATATGGTGCCTCCACCCGAACTCCCGCGGTCGAAGAAGCGTTAACTCCCCGTCCCTGCCACGCCGCGCCATCATTACCACCGGAGGGATACGCGGAGTTGTAACTCATCCACGCGACGCCCGGGAGAGCGTATAACGCGACCGAGCCGCTCGAGGCGAGCGGTCGCGAACTGGGCAGAAAACCGTCGTAGGGCAGATCGGGATTTTCCTCGAACGTCCACCGCGTCGTTGCGAGCGTACGCACGTTTATATACGGTCTCTCAGCTCCACCGATGACGCTCGCGTCTTCGAGCAGGTCGTCCCAGACGCTCTCGACATAAGTGACATGTTGCGCCGGAAGGGCGGCCGAGACAAAGATCAATCCGACAAAAATCGCCCGAGCGTAGGTACGCCGCGCGACGATCACGTCGTGACTCCCATCGAGGTAAGGATCAGCGCCAAAGCTCCGTCTATGCCGATCTTGTCGGTGTCGATCTCGACCTCGGCGGATTCCGGGGCCTCGTAGGGGGCGTCGACGCCGGTAAAACCGCGAATCTCACCTTTGTCGACTTTGGCGTAGAGCCCTTTTGGATCGCGACGCCGCGCCTCCTTCAGGCCGACCTGAAGATAGACTTCGATAAAGTCGCTTTCCGGGATGAGGGTACGAACGGCGTCGCGATCTTCGCTAAACGGAGAAACAAAGGTACAGAGTACGATGTTGCCAAAGTCGTAGAGCTGGCGCGCCAAATGGCCGATACGCCGGATGTTCTCACGTCGATCCTCCCGCCCAAACGCGAGGTCGGCGTTGAGGCCGTGGCGCACATTGTCACCGTCGAGTCGGACGACCTGCATTCCGGTATCCCAGAGTCGTTTTTCGAGCTGTTTGGCGATCGTGCTCTTTCCGCTTCCCGAGATCCCGGTAAACCAAATGACCTTGGGCCGGTGCCCGTAACGGGAGACACGATCCTCAAGACCGACAAATCCAGGATCCCAGAATATATTCTCGCTCACCGGCGTTCCATCCCAGCCGGCGTCGCTTCGTGTGACTCGTTTACGCCGCTGTTCCTTGCGGAGTTCCTCCATCGTCGAACGCGAGCTGTATCGAATCATACCCGCGCCGACCGTGCGGTAATCGTGCGGATCGATCAGGATAAACCCACCTGTATTTCTGTTGCGTTCGTAGGCGTCGTAGAACACGGGATTGGCGGTCGTGAGTTTGACCCGTCCGATCTCGTTGAGACGGAGTGTCTCGGCCTCACTTCTATGGAGCGAGTTGACGTCGATTCTATACACCACCTCGTCTACGTAGGCGGTAGTCGATCGTGTCGTGTGTTGGAGAAGGTACTGGGTTCCGACATCGAGGGGATTCTCGTCGTCCATCCAGGTGAGCACGGCGTCAAACTCGTTGGCGACCTCGGGAATGTTGTGACTGCGGACCAACATGTCGCCGCGGCTCACGTCGATTTCGTCGTCCAAGGTCAGAACCACGCTTTGGCCGGCAAACGCGTTGTCCCGTTCGTCCTTAAAAACGTGGATTCCCTTGATTTTACTCCGCTGCCGTCCGGGCAGCGCGATAATCTCCTCGCCTACCGTAATCGAACCGCTGGCAATCCGCCCCGAAAATCCGCGAAAGTTCTGATTTGGTCGGACCACGTATTGAACCGGAAAGCGGAAATCGACGAGGTTTCGATCTCCGGAAATCGTGACGTTCTCGAGAAACTGAAGGAGGGGTGCGCCCTCAAACCACGGCATCCTCTCGCTCCGATCGACGACGTTATCACCCATAAGGGCGCTCACGGGGATAAACTCAACGTCGCTGATCGAAAGCTTTTGGGCAAAAGATTGATACTCGCTCTTTATCTCTTCGTAGCGCTCGCGCGAGTAATCGACGAGGTCCATCTTGTTGACCGCGACAACGACGTGGGGTATTCCGAGGAGGCTCGCGATGATCCCGTGCCGTTTGCTCTGGGTCAGTACGCCGTTGCGGGCATCGATGAGAATTATGGCCAGGTCCGCTGTCGACGCGCCCGTCACCATGTTGCGCGTGTACTGCTCGTGCCCCGGCGTGTCGGCGATAATAAACTTACGCTTGGCGGTGGAAAAATAACGATAGGCAACGTCGATCGTGATGCCCTGCTCGCGCTCTGCGCGCAGACCGTCGGTCAGAAGGGCGAGATTTACTTCCTCCTCACCGCGCAATTTACTGGCGTTTTCGAGTTGGTCCATTTGGTCCTGAAAGATCTGTTTACTATCGTAGAGCATCCTGCCGATTAACGTGCTTTTTCCGTCGTCGACGCTACCAGCGGTCGAAAAGCGGAGGAGATCACGCTCGTGAACGATCGTCGTCGACATTAGAAATACCCCTTCTTTTTTCGATCCTCCATCGCCGCTTCGCTCCGCTTGTCGTCGGCTCTTCCACCGCGCTCGGTGACGCGGGTTGCAGCTACTTCGTTGACGATGTCGTCGATAGAACGGGCAAGGCTTTCGGTCGCGCCGGTGCAGGTCATGTCCCCGATCGTTCGAAATCGGACTTTAATGCGTCGGGCCATCTCTCCGTCGAGGAGTTGATTGTATGGCCCAAGCGCAAGGATGACACCGTCGCGTTCGACAACCTCGCGCTCGTGGGTATAGTACAGGTTGGGCATCGGCACCGACTCACGCTGGATGTACTGCCAGACGTCCAGTTCGGTCCAGTTGGAGATCGGAAAGGCGCGGATATGCTCGCCGGGCCGGTGCTTGCCGTTAAAGATGTTCCAGAGTTCGGGGCGTTGATTCTTGGGATCCCATTGACCAAAACGATCCCGAAAACTGAAGAACCGCTCCTTGGCGCGCGCCTTCTCTTCGTCACGACGAGCACCGCCCATGGCACAGTTGAACTTGAACTCGGCAAGCGCGTCGAGGAGCGTTACGGTCTGGAGACCGTTTCGACTTGGATTGGGGCCCTCTTCCTCTTTGACCCGACCTTTTTGAATCGACTCTTCGACCGTACGGACGATGAGGGTTGCGCCGATCTCGCTCATCCACTGGTCCCGAAACTCGATAGTCTCGTCGAAGTTATGCCCCGTATCGATGTGCATCAGCGGAAACGGGATAATACCGGGAAAAAACGCCTTGTAGGCAAGGTAGCTCATCAGGATCGAGTCTTTTCCGCCGGAAAACAGCATGACCGGTCGTTCGAACTGAGCGGCCACCTCGCGGATGACGTAAATGGCCTCGCTTTCAAGCTGATCCAGGGTGTCCATAGTTGTACCGCTCGTCACGACGCTGTACTCCTCGTCACTAAGAACCACGGATTGTGGAGGTCTTTCTTATTATAGACAAGCGAACCCGCAGGCGCACTTTTTGACGCATCCCAACGAAGTACCTTACAACCCGCAGCGCGAGCGACTGCGTCACCGGCCGCTGTATCCCACTCCATCGTCGGTGCAAACCGCGGGTACTCGTCGGCCGTTCCGTCGGCCACGCGGCAGAGCTTAAGACTGCTCCCCGCACTCTTGAGCTGTAAATCGGGGTACTCGGTTCGTCGCCTTTGGACAAAAGCCTCAGTTTCCGCAGACATGTGGCTTCGGCTCGCGATGACCGTATAGGGACGCGTCGTGGCCGCGATCGGAATCGGCGTACCGCCGGTCCCAAGCGCCGCACCGCGAAAGCCGGTCGGTACTTCGGCTGGACGGAAGTTGTGCCAGCGCCACGCGCCGGACGGTGTACCGACAAAGAGTTCTCCCAAATCAGGCGCGTATACAACTCCGGCGACGGGCATCCACGAGGGAACCGTCGGACCGGGTGAATCGGTCGACCCGGCCGGTGCGACCGGTGATCGCTCAATCAGCGCGATGTTTACCGTGAACTCGCCATTACGCTTGATAAACTCCTTAGTCCCATCAAGCGGATCGATCAAAAAGTACCGGTCCCAATCCGCACGAGTGGTATGCGCGGCGTGGGCACCCTCCTCGCTCAAGAGAGCTATGTCTTCCGCTTCGTCGGAGAGGATTCGGACGATCGTGTCGTGGCTCCGTCGGTCGGCCTCGGTGAGCGGGCTCCGGTCGTCTTTTAACTCGACCGCAATCTCACCGGCGTATACGCCCATCACCTCGCGACCGCCCTCGAGCGCGGCACGAACCATCGTTTCGATTATCTCGGTCATGTGCCGCGGATCATACCATAGTGCGAATCCGACGTCAGGCATGTGCTTCCAGTAAATCACCCGGTTGTCCAGCGATCTTGTCGGATTGGGGGTATACTGAGTATGCGGATGAACCTGAGTAAAAAAATCAGAAGTATAGGAAAGGTGGTTTCTCTCGACGCCGGTTTATCGGTCTTGTTTCGCGCCCCGAGCACAGATCGAACTCTTGACGTGAGTGTTGAATCCAAAAAAGGGAGTGCAAGGCGACGAGGATCGCCGGGAGGACGTAATGAAGAGACTTAGGAAAGGAAAGATCCTACTGACGGCGGTAATTGCCGTAGTTTCGGTTGCACTGGTGGCCTGCGATGGCGCAGGAGGCGGAGGCGGGACTCAGATCGAGATATCGGGACTCACTCTCTCGGAGGGGACGCTTTCACCCTCGTTCGACCCGACGGTAACCGCATACACGGCGACCGTGGCCAACGCGATTAGCTCGATATCGGTTACAGTGACCTCCGACAATCCGGATCTCGAAGTATCCATTGGCGGGAACGTCGTGTTACCCGGTACGGGACAAACGACGCTCTCGCTCGCCGTCGGTGCCAACTCGATCGACGTTGTCGTCTCCGACGGTGTCGACTCGGTGACCTACACCGTGGTTGTAACGCGCGAAGGAGTTCCTGAGATTGTGGTGTCAGGGATCGACGAGTTTGGTTTCGATACACCGGGCGTCAACGATATCGACTACATATCGGGCGACACCCAAATAGACTACGGTTTTCCAACAGACGTACAGGGAACAACGTACGATGTCACAGTCACGATCTCAAATATCGGTACGGGTTCACTCAATCTTAACGATACTACGCCGATCGTGATCAGCGGTCCGCAGGCGGGTGACTACTCGATACCCACACAACCTGCGAGTACGGTTCCACCGGCCGGATCAGTCGACTTCATCATCCGGTTCACGTCGTCGTACGCGGTTACGCCGGCAGACCGTCAAGCCATGGTCTCAATCGAAAGTAACGACGCGGATGAGAACCCGTTCACGTTTGCGTTGCAGGCAAACATCGGCAGCGTATCCAGCTCATAGTCGGCGTACATGCCCGAAACGGCGATCCTCACGTGGTCGAGCGCGGGCACCCGCGCTCGGCTATTTGAAAGCATCACCTCTTTTCTCGAGAACGCGGTCTCTCACGGGCACGAATCCGAGATATACCTCGCGACTAACAACACATCCCAGAAGACGCTCGATGACGTGGAAAATAAACTGGCGGAGACGACCGCGGACTTCGCGTCTGACGCCTTCGTTTCGAGCGTCCGCGACCGAGACCGCGCGATCGCCGAGCTTGGTAGCGACTTCGATCCGGATGTCGTTCGTGCCGCGCTTGTTCCCGAGGGCGATCTAGACCGATTTGTTGGCCCCGGAGCAAACCAAAATGCGATGATCCTCGCGCACGCGGGACGGCGCTTCGTTTCGACCGACGACGACGTTCACGCCACAACGGCGCAGCTCTCGGCGCCCGACCTTACCGGCGACCCGGACTTCAAACGCGCCGCGACCGATCTCGAACGTTACGATTGGACCGACGCGTTTCTACCCGTTCACATTCGGTATCGCGTCTCACGCGAACAGGCGCGCTCGACTGTCACGCTCACAGACCGCGACATACTCGACGAACACGATCGCGTACTCGGCTCGTCCGTGACCGTTATACACGACGACGATTCGCGCCGGAGCGGCACCGTCAGAGTATCCACGCCGGGCGCCTACGGCGATAGCGGAATGGGTGCTGCGAGGACGATCCTCGGTATCGACGGCGTCTCGCGTTCGGTCAATTTCAGCGCGGACGATTCCTACAAACGAATCCGATATGCGCGCGACATCATACGGATCGCCGAACGACCGTACGTGGGGCCCGGTGCTCACCTCATGGGAATGCACATCGGGCTCGACAACACCCAACTGTTGCCGCCAATGGTGCCGTTTGGGCGCAACGCGGACGGCCTATTTGGCGTAACAACGCGGATTATGGACCTTACCAGCGTCACCGCTTTTTTTGATTTCGGTGTATTTCACGACGCCGAGGAACGGGGACCGTTTTCTCGGGGCGACCTGACTTCGTTGTACGCGACCGCTCCAGACGTGATAATGGCAGTTCTCGTACACAACCTTCCACCCAAAGAGCTATCCGACCCTGCCGATCGGCTGCGGCATCTCGGCACCGTGCTACTCGAACTCGCATCGTTGCCGACAAGCGAGTTTCAGACCGAAGTACACAGTATCTGGTCCCGCGGCTTTTATAACTACGCCGAACGCCTCGAAGGCCTTCTGGATACCTACGAACGGCAGCCACCGACCTGGGCAGATGACGTTACCGAGCACCTCGATACCGTGTATGAGCGCCTGCGTGAGCCAAATTCGATCTTCCCGGAGCGCCGCGGTGTTGGCTCGGCGGAACGATCAAAAAAGCTCGTCGGAATTTATGGGGCAGTACTCGAAATATGGCCGGACCTCTGGGGCCACTGCGCTGAACGCAATCGACGCGGCGATCCGTCCATCTTAACTCACCAGGTCTAACGCCGTTCTTCGTCCGTGATCGCACCGTCGTGCAAGCGGATGATATGGTCGGCGATCTCCACGATCGTCGGATCGTGAGTAGAGAAGATAAACGTTGTGGCGAGCTCCTGATTTATCTTTTTCATGAGCTCGATAATTGCCTCTCCAGTTGCGCTGTCGAGGTTGGCGGTCGGTTCGTCGGCGAGTACGATTCGCGGACGCGTTGCGAGGGCACGAGCGATTGCCACGCGCTGGCGTTGACCACCCGAAAGCTCGCTCGGCCGGTGCCGACGCCACTCGGCGAGTCCGACCTCTTCGATTAGGAAATCAACGTATTCTCGACGCTCAACGCGCGGCGGCGCGCCGCCCGCGACGAGAAGCGGAAACTCGACGTTCTCGAACACGTTGAGCACCGGCATCAGGTTAAACGATTGAAAGATAAACCCGATGGCCTTGTGACGAAGCTTGGTGATTCGTCTATCGGAAAGACTCGTCGTATCGTTCCCGACGACCTCGACGGATCCTTGCGAGGGGACGTCGATGCACCCGATTAAGTTAAGAATAGTCGACTTTCCGCTTCCCGATGGTCCCGCGATCGACGCAAAATCGCCCTCACGGATAGCGAGGTCGATTCCTTTTAGCGCATGTACTTCGGTGTTCCCCAACGGATAGCGCTTGTGGACGCCGCTGAGGCGAACCGCTATTTGGGAGTTTTTATCAGTCATGGCCGCCGCGTTTACTATATCGGTCACTTCAGAAACGAAACCTCAAGCTCAATCCAAATAGCACGGTGACAACGCGATCAAACGGGACGAGATCTTCGTCGTCGTCGTCCTCGTCATCATCGGAGCTAAGCGCCTCGCGGTAGTACGTTCCCGGTTCACCGTAGATAACGGGAACGCCGATCGAAAGATCGAGGTCCGGGGCGATCTCGCCGGAGATTCCCGGGATTACTTCGCCGGAGCCATCCTCCAATGCGTGCTTCCATCGGACTCCCGGTCGCCATCCCGGCCGTCGAAAGACCGACGGACCGCGAACGGAGAATCCTGCCAGGTGTTCACCGCCGCCGGAATCGTTGCTATCGTATTGATACTCGCCGAGAATCGACCAGGAACGAGCCCCGTTTTCCCAAAAGACGGTCGTTACCGCTTGATACGAGTCCTGCCCGTTTACCGGTCCGCCGGCCGGATCGTCCTGATCCCAGTTGTAAACGCCCTCCGCAGTTACGGTGAACTCGCCTGCACCGAGGGTAAGACCGAGTGCGCTCCCGACCGGCTCGTCATGCTGGTAATGCCCACTGAGTTCAGTTGTGAGAGGTCCCCAAGTTGACTCCCATTGCGAGGCGCCGCCAAACGCCCGCCAGTCTGTCTCCTCTCCATAAGTCGCCAGCCACTCAGGTCGGCTGTAGATTAACGCGGTGATGCTCCCCGGACCCGCCGGAAAGGTTCCGCGAAGTGCAGCGCCATCGTCAACGCGGCTAACCAGGTCGGCCGGGTTGTCAAACAGCCGAGCACGTCCCCATTTCATCGAGTATTTACCGGCGCGCACAAACACGCTCTCGCCAAAGGTATAATCAACAAAAAGCTCGTCGACCTCGGGTCTCGTGAAATCCAGATCCGCCTCGTCGAGCTCCGTCGACAAACGAGTGCGGAATCGCAGGTACGGTTCCGGCCGGCTATCGACGGTGATCGAGGATTTTATCTCAAACAGTACATCATAGCGGGCGAGGTCCTCGAGGTCCTCATCTTCTGCTGCGTCCGATCCGGGCCACTCGAGAAGACCGAGTCCGAGACCAACTGAACTGGAAACGCGTCCGGTGACCGTAGTAGGTGAGGTCGTAAGGGCATCGATGTCGACAACGTTTTCCGGCTCCTCGGGGCTCTCCGCCGATTCTTCCGCACCGCCGTTCCCGTCGTCGGTCACTGCGTCGGGTTCACTAAAAACATCGTCGATTTCCTGGGAATATCCCGGGGCGATGACGAGAACGAGCATGCTCGCTACCAGTAAACATCGGACGAGAAGTTGGTAGGTACGCGTCATCAGTTCCCGGCTCGCTCAAGAAAAGTTCGGGTAAAAACCATGTCGGGGACCTCCTGAAAACTTGGTCGCGCAACCTCGATAAGGGTGCGTTGGTGACGAAACGTACCGTCAATCTCACGGCCGCGAAGTTCGTCCTGGATAACGATTCGCGTTGGGACGTAGCGCTCGCCAAGCGCCTGATAGTTTGGTATGGCGGTGGTGCGCATGTGGCGTCGCGAGAGACTGTAGTCCTCTACCTTACGCACGAGCTGGTTCGTATCGATCCAGATCCGACGATACGGAAAGCTCACCTCGTCGTGTGTCGCCTCGAGATCGTACACCGTTGTCGCGTAGGCGCCCAACTGCTCGCGTGACTCGGAAACGATGCGGTAGTCGTCACCGAGAGTTGATCGGTTGAAATCTGAGTTTCGCGCCCCCGTATTTTCAAAACGATCCGACGCGCGAATAACCTCAAAGCGCCGCGCAACGGGGTCGTAGAGCTGGAAGTTGTCCCCGATACGAAGGTATCCCTTTCCTTGGTCCTGAGCGGGTTCGCGGATGAGGATCGTGTAGCTCTCGGCAGAATCGCGCCGAAAAAGGACAAACACTGTTCTACTTGCCGGTTCGCCGGGGCGCGACTCGGTGACGGTATACTCGGCCGAGAAATCTTGGCCCTCATAGGTAACAAGCTCATCTACACGTCGAAGGATCCGCCGACTATCGGCGCGACTTATCTCCTGGGCCGAGAGCCCCGTACCTGAGACCAGCAAGACCGATAGCACCGAGGCCATCGCAACACGCGCGCCGGAAACTCGATCTAAAAACATTCCAAAATTCATCGTCCCTATCCTTACTTCTCGTGTCGCAACGCTTCAACCGGATCGACCCATCCAGCGCGAATCGCCGCGCGAAGCGCTCCAATTACGCTTGCCCCAATCGCAAGCGCCGCGATCGCCACGGCTCCCCATAGCGGAACGCGCCAGGGGAGACGCCCGCGCGTGAAGAAAAGCGTGGTAAACGCGTTCGGATCAAACTCGACCCAGGTCGATACGCCCGCGAGGAGTCCGAGTCCCAATGCAAATCCAAGAATAACACCCAGACCTCCGAGAAACACCGCTTCGAGGAGAAAAAGGGCGACGGTGCGGAGGCGCTGCATACCGATCGCCCGGAGCGTACCGATCTCGCGCGTTCGTTCCCAGACCACCATCGTCCAAGTGTTACTCACGCCGACGATGACAATACCGAGAAACAGCGCCATTATCGCGGCGGCGATCAGAGTTATCGCGTCGAGTAAGTCAGTAATCTCGGAGAGCTGGGCGCCGACAGTCACAACGCCGTACGCTCGCGGATCGCGATCTACCCGAGCGCCGTCGACGTAGGCTTGGCGGGTAAAAAGGGGGTCAAAGACCGGTAGGCCCTCCGCCGCGAGGGCGGCAGTGATAACGGTAGCGATTGTTTCCTCATCGTCCGCCTGCCCTGGCGAAAGATAGATACCGATCTCGTTGACGTTCTCCTCGGGTGCCTCACGAAGGCGATTGAGCGCCCGACGATGGATGTAGCCGGTATATCCAAAAAAACTCGACTCGGCGTAGATACCGCGGACAATGTACTCGGCTGTATTGGTCCGTCGACGGTCGCTCCTGATCGAAACGAGAACCGGCTCGCCGACGGCGATCTCGAGATCTCGTGCGGTCGCAGTTGAGATGAGGATCGCGTCCTCGTCGCCGTCCGCTGGCACCCCACCGGCAACGAAATCGAAATCCGCGAGTATCGGCCGCTCTAATGACCACTCTACTCCGACCAATCGTCTCTGCCGGGTGTAATAGCCGGCAAAGAACAGCTCGATGTTGATGAAGTCGTAGTACGTACTCCGGCGCGATAAAGCGCGTAGTTGAAATGAGGGAACTGAACTGTCTCCATTCTGTGCTCGTCGTTCAGCCCCGGGACCGACCGTTACGCTCGCAACGGCACCCTCGATACCTGCTGAATCGGAGATCTCCGAGCCACCGCTTCCGTCAAATCCGAGTATCACGAGGTCGCCGGCAAAATAGCGACTTGCCTTGAGGCGAATACCGCTCGCAAGGCCGAGGACGGTCCCAAGTACAACCGTGAGCGCGGAAACGATTAGAACCAACGCGACCAAGAGAATGCGGTAGCGCTTGAGGTTGCGGACAAAGTTCCGCCATGCGGGAACGGCAATCACGTGACCATCGCCTCCCGTGGACTAATTGCGAGCGCGCGGCGGAGAGGATACAGAAGCGCAAAGGTCCCAAGGGCCATTCCAGCCACGACATGCCGCGTTATCGATGTCCAGGTCACAAGACCGCGTAGAGGCTCTCCGCCAAAGAGGATCGCGATGTAGCGGTTGGATGCAACGTAGGCGGCATCGTTTAATGCGGAGACGACCACAGCGCCTGAGGCTATGCCGAGGGCCGCAGATCCGACTACAACGATCATCGTTTCAACTGAAATGAGGAGGGCGACTCTCGCCCTTCCCGCTCCGAGGGCGCGCATCGTACCGATCTCCGCGGTGCGCTCGAGAATCGAAAGCATAAGCGCATTGGTCGCGATAATCGCCGCGCCCAAAGCGACAAACGCGAGTCCCGCGTTAAATAGCAATCGGAGATAGCGGACGAGGGTCGCGTTTCCCCCGACGGTCCGATACCAGTCGCGAACTCGGTATCCGGTACGCTCGTTGTATCCGTCAGCTTCGATACGACGTATCACTGTTTGGCGTTCCCCGGGATCTTCAAGCGAAACGAGCAAGAAATTCCAGGCGCCGGCGATTGCCTGGCGTGCCCGGTCCTGATCTCTCGGGGCCGGGCGATCGGCGGGAGCGGCGTCGATCGGTGCCGTCGAATCGCCAGACCCAAGAATAGCGTCGATGTCGACGACAGAGGTTTCGGTGGCGGTGTCGGACAGGGGTTCCACGGTACCAAAGAGCTCGTCAACGTCGATTTCAAGCGTCTCTTGTGTTTCCGGAGCGATCTCGATCTCGTCGAGCGCGCCGTATACGTATCCGTTGAGCGCCCGGGCGGTACCTGCGTCGACGAGGACAACGGTTGCGAGGAGCTCATCATCTACTGGATAGCGAAACACTCCGGCGACCGGGACCTCGCGGAGCGCGAAGTTCCGACCGGATCCGGAAGCGAGGAGGGCTGGCCGGCCAATCAGATCGACAGGATTGCCATTGGCCGAAGCGTTGAGCTCTTGGACGAGAATACCGGCCTCACCTGGATCGGGCCACCGTCCGGCCACAAGCTCGAGTTCTGGCACGAGTTCCCGGTAAGCGTCAAAATCTACGCCAAAAAACGTGCGGTTGCGTCGGACACCATCGATCGTCACCGCCGCTGCACCGGTAACAAGGCCTGCGGTCGCGCGAACGTTTGCTACCCCCGAGAGTGAGACGACTATCTCTTCGTAGTTGGGGATAACCGGCGCAACGAGATACTCGCCGATAAGCAGCTGGTCAGATCCAAAAACCGTATAGTTACTGTCGGCCCGGGCGCTAACGCTTAGATCCCCAGAAATCAGGCGCGCGTAAGTCCCATACAACGCTCGGGCCGAAGAAGCGAGTACCGCATTGCCAACGACCATTACGGCAAACACAAAAACAACGATAACGATCATCGGTGCAAGGCGACGTATATTTCGAGTTACGTTTCTTATCGCGAGGACGAGAAGCACGGCGGGATTGTAGCAGACAACGTGTGTGCTAGTCCGTCGAAAAAGAAAAAGGCCCGACAGGAGTTGCCGGGCCTAAACGTACGGGGTAGAGTCGTGGCCAAGAAGAAACTATGAGCGATAAAAAGTCGTCTTACAAATCGCGGCAGGTCGAAGACACGATCACCCTGATAGATCTAATTGCTGAAATCGTGCGGTATCGCAGGCTTGTCGTACTGGGCACCTTCCTGTCAGGCGCGCTGGCGATCGTCGTTCTCTTTCTCGGACCGTTAATCGGACTTGAAATAGGTCCCCAGATTGTGTATACGGCCGAGCAGAGAATCCTGATCAATCAGGTCCCGGCCGATCTGGAACAGTATATAACGATTAATCCAGCGGCCGCTGTCCGGACAATACTTCAGAGCCCGGGGGTCGTAGGCGAGGTGTACCGACCGTTCGAAGAGGATCCCCCCGAAGATCGTACGGAAGAGCAATACCTGACTATGGTCAGGCAGAGCGTTATCGGGGACATTTACGGAGTCGAATGGGATGAAGACACACAGATTTTGGCACTCTCATTCACTGACGCCTCTCCGGAACATGCGATCGATTTCCTCGCACGAATTGTCGGAATTATGGGTGCCGAACTCACGTCGCAGGCCGGACCGCAGATTGCAGAAACGGCGAGGGCGATCGAGACGGCAATAATTGAGACGGAACGAACCGTCGCACGCCTATTTGAGCAAGCGGTTCCGCAACTTGCTTTTGCCGAAGTATCAGTCTTTGAGATAGTTGCATCAGTCGATGGTATCGCCGGCATGGACTTGAACTCGCTGGCGATACTCGAATCGGCAGCTGAGCGCCTTTATGACGTCGCGACAGATGCACGCTCGTTGTACACTCTTCTTGGAACCCCAACGGTATATGAGGATCAGACGGGGAATCGCGCCGTGATCGTGATAATAGCAACGATGACCGCGTTTTTTGTTTCGATGTTTCTTGCGTTTATGCTGGGATTCGTAAGGCGGATCAAACAGGATCCGGAAGAGATGGCGAAGTTGAAAGCGGCGTGGAAACGAGATTAACCATTGAGCTTTGATAGTGTTTACTTCGCAGCCGTCCGTTGGCGAAATAGTTTCGACAGACGTGAATACCGTTGATGCGAAAACCAGCTTGGCTTTACTCGTACATCGCGGAGGCATTTTCAGCGACTTATGATAATATCAGCCCTTGCGAGGGAAATAGTGCTCGCAAAACGAATGTATCGAGTGTGTAATACGGGTAACCGTCTCAATATGAGCGAAACACGTCTGTTAAATCACCCTGTATTTAAACGGTAAAAACGAGAAAGCTGAGTCAACAGTACTGGCATTGAACGTGCGCATAATCGAACTGCTGGGCACCCCGGTACGATCTATTCAGGGCCTTCTATCCGATAAACGTCGAAAGTACTAGGATTCGGCAAGAAATGGACAGAAGAGTTTTGCGTCGCTATATCGGCTTACTCACCCGGACAAACAATCCCAAACGATCTCGAGGGGCGGAAGCGACACAACGAGTTATGCCTATTTAGTTACGTTAAATAGGCGAAAACGAAACACGGCCTGAGGAACAGAGTCCAACCAAAACTGTGCTTGTGGCTTTTAGGCGATTCCGACCAGAACTTCAATCTCAATCCCGTCCATAGAACGGCGCGAAGCATAGATAAAACAAGGAAACCGCGAAACTTTTTCCGGATATTCTGCAGTTGCGGCCTGGGATTAGGGATTACCCTAGTACTCGGTCTTTACTATCTTCGCCGATAGTTAGTCTCGATCCATTCTCGATACGCACCAGTTCGGACACTATCGATCCAATCCGCGTTCTCTAAGTACCATCGAACGGTCCTACGAAGACCTTCTTGAAAATCGACGGTTTGATTCCATCCAAGCTCGTTTTTTATTCGGCTACAGTCGATCGCATAGCGATTGTCATGACCGGGGCGGTCTTTAACGAACTGAATGAGACTCCGCGTGTCCGCTGAATTCCTTCCCAACTCGTCCGCAACGACGTCGCAAAGGGTCTCGACAAGTGCAATGTTTTCCCATTCATTATCACCACCGACTGCATAGGTTTCCCCACACACGCCGTGTCGCAAAGTTGTCCATACGGCGCTGTTGTGGTCTTCGACAAACAGCCAATCCCGAACATTCTTACCATTCCCGTAAACGGGTAGAGGCTTCTCGTCTTTGATGTTTAGGATCATCACCGGGATAAGTTTCTCGGGGAACTGGTATGGCCCATAGTTGTTACTGCAGTTCGTTAGCGTTGTCGGTAGTCCGTAGGTATGGTGATATGCGCGAACCAGATGGTCACTCGATGCTTTGCTCGCACTGTATGGGCTTCGCGGATCATATGGCGAATTCTCGGTGAAGTAGCCATCGTCCCCCAAGGATCCAAACACTTCATCCGTAGAGACGTGATGAAATAGTACGTCGTCTCTCATTTTGCCAGCGTCATCCGTCCACGCCGTCCGTGCGGATTCGAGAAGTACGAAGGTACCTACTACGTTCGTGTTAACGAAGGCTTTTGGTCCGTGAATCGAGCGGTCGACGTGGCTCTCGGCAGCAAAGTGCACAATAGTATCGATGGGCTCTTCGGCAAAAAGAGTTCTCAGTAAGGCCGTGTCCGTAACATCGCCATGTACAAAACGATAACGTTCAAGGTCGCTCGAGGATAGATCCGCGAGATTTCCGGGATTCCCGGCATACGTGAGGGCGTCGAGATTGATTATTCGTCCCGTAAAGGGCTTATCCGCTCTTTCGCTAGATCCAAGTAAATAACGGATGAAGTTCGCGCCGATGAAGCCACAACCTCCAGTAACAAGGACCGTCGAAAGTGAGCGGTCCGACAAAAGACTCATACGTTGCTTTCCTTGATACTTGATATGAACTCTCCCAGGCCACTTCGCCAAATCGGTCGAATTATATCAAAAGTATTTATTATATCGTTACAGTCTAAAAGTGCGTATGTAGGTCGGGTCGCCATCGCCGGGTATTCATCCGTTGTAAGGGCATTAATCGTACAGTCGCCTTTTAGCAAACCGGCGTCACGGCCGCGTTTGTAGATTTCACATGCGAAGTCGAACCAGCTAATCCCTCGCAACTCTTCTCCCACGTCTGGTGCATCGGTGTAGTGATAGATCCCCCAAGGAGGGGCCTCGAGAGAATGCGATCGCGCGACGATTTGCGCGATCACTCTGGCAAGGTTAGGAGCGAAAGTAGGAAGCCCTCTTTGATCCGAAACGACGCCGATCTCTTTGCGTTCTTTCATAAGACGTAGCATGCTATAAACGAAGTTTCGCCCCCCTTCTCCGTATAACCACGCAGTTCGAAGAATTATGGAGTCCCTATTGGCTGCTGAAACCGCTTTCTCGCCTTCTAACTTCGTTCGCCCATATGCACTAAGCGGTTCGGGAGCATCATCAGTTTGATAAGGTCGCGAACGCCTTCCGGAAAACACGTAGTCCGTAGATATATGAACGATTGCCGCGTTTCGCTTTTTTGCGGTCTGGGCGAGTATACGCGGTCCGTCCGCATTCAAACTATGGGCAGCCGCTTCATGGTTCTCAGCATCATCCACTGCAGTCCATGCTGCACAATTAACAATCCAGTCGATATCACCGTAAGCTTCTAGAAAGGCGGAAATCGAATCCGTATTCGTAATGTCTACGTCCCGATCGGAGCACAACACTCTCGTACCCCTGAACTTCGACAATTTGGCAATGACTTCCTGCCCTAACATACCGGCGGCTCCCGTTACCCAAATAGTCACGGAAAAACCTCAGCTTCAGAAAGATACGGAGCGCTCGCGTCTTTCTCACTCAATCGATACTCGGCGTTCGCAGGAAGTTTAGGCCAGTCAATAGCGAGATCCGGATCATTCCACCGAATCGAGCGTTCGCTTTCTTTGTGGTATTCCGCCGTACATTTGTAGTTCAGGTGCGTGTCGTCTTCTAAACTAGCGAATCCATGGGCGAAACCACATGGTATCCAAAGCATTTCGCCGTTCAGGGCGCTTAACTCAACGGCCACCCACGCGCCGAACGTTCGCGAGTGCCTGCGAATATCGACAGCAACATCGACGGCAACTCCACGGGAAACACGGACCAACTTCCCCTGGTCGAAAGGCTGTACCTGGTAATGAAGTCCACGGAGCGTTCGATTACTGGAGACGGAACAGTTGTCCTGTAGGAACGGTCCTTCGATTCCCGCTTCAGAAAACACACTGCTTTTGAAGACCTCCGCAAACGAACCCCGTGCATCGCGAAACCTCCGTGGAATGACACGAATCACTTCAGGTATTTCGGTCGGATAGAATTCGAAGGGCATCTTCTTACTCAATAGTTAGGTCATGATCGCGCGGAGATACGAACCGTATCCCGATCGATCATAACGGTCCGCAAGACGAGCCAATTGTGCATCATCAATAAAACCCTGTCTCCAAGCGACCTCTTCTATGCATCCAATCTTTAATCCCTGACGATCCTCGACCACTTTAACAAAATTTGTAGCCTCTAACATCGACTCGTGAGTTCCGGTGTCTAGCCAGGCATACCCTCGACCCATGAGTTGGACGGATAGCGCCCCTCGGCGGAGGTACTCCTTATTTACGTCAGTAATCTCAATTTCGCCACGATCGCTTGGCTTAAGGCTTGAGGCGATCTCGAGAACTCGATTATCGTAGAAGTAGAGTCCCACGACAGCGTAGTTACTCTTAGGATTGAGGGGTTTCTCTTCGACCGAAATCACGTTACCTTCTCCGTCGAACTCGACAACTCCATACCGCTCAGGATCAGGGACGTGATACCCGAACACAGTTGCACCACATCCCGAATCGACCGCATTTACGGCGTTTCTGAGAAGCGTAACGAATCCGTGGCCAAAGAAAATATTGTCGCCTAATACGAGGCAAACGTTGTCGGCTCCGATGAAACTCTGACCAACGATAAATGCGTCAGCCAATCCCCTCGGCGAATCTTGGACTTTGTATTCGAACGATACCCCTAAATCATTCCCGTCGCCGAAGAGCTGTCGGAATCTAGCTGTGTCATCCGGTGTCGAAATAATGAGAATTTCACGAATTCCGGCTAGGAGAAGCGTGGATAAAGAATAGTAGATCATCGGTTTGTCATAAATTGGTAAGAGTTGTTTGCAAACAGGTAAAGTAGATGGGTACAGTCTAGTTCCAGAACCTCCAGCTAAGATCACGCCTTTCACTCAAACCTCCACATCGAAGAGAACTCTCTCATATTGATTTGCGATTGAATCCCAAGTGTAATTCTGCGTTGCTACTCGTCGCATAGACAACGCGTTTGACTGAAGCGAGACCATATCAATAGACTGGACTATATTGGCAAGCTCGGATGAAGAGCTGAAGTACACCGCCTTGTCGTGAGTCGTATTGCGGTTGAAATCGCAACGAAAAGCGACGACGGGCGTGCCGGCGAACATTGCCTCAACCAGCGATGGATTAGTACCACCCGCGCTATGACCATGGACGTAGCAACGCGCTCGCCGTCGTAAGAAGAGTAATGCGGAAGCATCGTATATCGGATCGATCATCTGGACTGTCGGAACGTTTGCGAAACGCCGTTTTAACTTGCGTCCATATGCCGTTTGATCCCAATTACCGATATACAAGAGAGTCGGACCATTTCCAAGAAATGAGTTTAGAATCATTTCTGTGTTGTTTTCCGGCTCGATGCGGGAGAGAGCGAACCAATAATCCTCAGGTAGTTGGATTGTCGTTAGTGCGTCCGTACTATTAAGTACTAATTCGTCGACGGGATCGCCACCGTATGCAATCAGAACAGATTCCCGATCGTACTCATTCCGAACATAATCACGTATCGCAGCGTTATCCGAAACAACGACCCGTGAATACCGAACAGCGAATCGCTCGAGAATCCTCAGCACTATGCGAGCGAAACGTGACCACTTCTTGCGGGCCCACTCTTTACCGTCTATGTTAACGACGACTTTTGCGCTAGAAATGGCTCGAAATATTGGCAAACACCAAGCACCGGAGACTCCAAGAAGCAAAACTGCGTCCGCTCTTCTACTCCAGAGCAACCCTACGGCATCATATATGATGCTAAAAACACCGTTCGCGGATAGAGGAACATACCTTTGCTTAATCCCAGGAACTCGAACGCGCGCCTGATCCTTTGAAGAACAGATTACAGCTACGTCGTACCTAGACTTTAAAATCGACGATAGGGCGGCCGCCGTGGTCTCGAACCCTCCGTAGCTTGCAGGAACACCTTGAACTCCAACTATTGCTAGCGTCTGGATCGGTTTGGCTCGCGAGCTTACGTCGCCTCCAGATGATATGCGTCTCGCCATCGTTAGAGTTGGGCCGTGTCGTATCGGTTACAGAACAATGTTATACGGGCCTCTATCGTCAAGGGTTCGAGTCTCGGTTGCCTTCTGATCGATTGAATCGTTAACGGTATCGGACTTGACTTCTATCAGGCGCAATGAGAACGCGAGGCCAAAGCAAGCGTACGGCCAAGTGTATGTCCGGCCAAACATCATGATGGTTGCCCACGTCAATACGAGCAAAGAATGCTGCCAACCATTCCGGTTACGGAAGGCGCTACATAACACGTGAAACCATGCAAAAAAAAATGAAAACACGAGCAATGCAAATGGAACTAGGCCAAACTGTCTCCAAAGAGACCTGAAATCATGAATGTAGGATCCGAATGCGCCTCCTAGTCCATTTGAGCTTACTTCTAACTGGGACCCGTAATCACCAAATAAAAAATTGTCCCTAATTGACCTCATTCCCATTTCCGCAAGGACTTGCCGCGACGCTATTGAACCATCTTCACGAGCAAATACATTTGAAACCATTCGGTCGATTGTGGCCGTCGGTAGCTCAAAATCCACAAGAAGCATGACCATACAGAATATGCCCGTACATCCGATTACAGTTCCGATCCTTTTTCGTTGGGTCTCTGCAAAGAATATACAAGACAGGTACACAGTCGCTGGCAATGCAAATCCGTAGAGTGCCCCCCGGTTCTGAAGGATTAAGAGGGAAATTACAGTTATAAAAAATATCGAAACTTTCACGAATAAACGCCGGACCGCGATTAGAACGAGAACAGCCCAGATCGCATAGCTATCACCTAAGAAAAGCCGCATCCCGAAATGAGTAAGGTTCTCATAGCGAATCCTCAATAAAGAAAGGTCTGAATTCAAAACTAGTAACGCAAACATAAAGAGATAGGTCACAACCATAGCGTGACGCCGAGAACTGAGAGCACCGCTACTAAGAGTAGCGCCAACGCCGACGGAAACGACGTACCAGAACGGGACGCCGACGTTATTAAAAAACAGATATCGGTTCCTCAGTGAAATCCATTCTAGAACGATGACCGTCAGAACTAGCACCGAAAGCGATGCTACGGCGACAATGACGTAAATTACATGTGGGTTCGCAGTAAGCAGGTTTTCTTTTAGACCCGCGAGTATGACCAAAAAGTAGCAAAAAAATGCAAAAAATAATGCCATATTAAGAAAATCAACTTGTGGAAGGCTGTAGCTTTTTTCGAGTAATTGCCAACTATACCGCAACGGAATGTATATCAGAAGTATAAAAAACGGCAGTCCTTCATGGCGATTCTCGTGATTCCTCTGATTCATATCAATCGACCAATAACTGCGTCATTCGCGCGTTGCCGCCGGTCCGCGTGCAATCTTCGCGGAAAGCTTTCCTATCCGGTCCATAATCGGTTCAAGTCGTCTCTCATAATAGGCGTCTTCGGGTATCGAACTAGCTATCGCAGGATTACCGCTTTCTCGTAGCAGTTCTCTCAAATCGCCATCGGATGGATTTGCGTCTCTGTAATTTGTAATCCACGGAGTCCTCAGTTCGTAATCAATCGAAGTTAGGCACGGCCTGCGATTTCTTAAGTATTCATACATTTTCAGAGGAGATCCGTCATGGCTTCGCTCGGCAAGGTAAGGTATCAAGCCCACAGAAAAGGTCCGTATTATCTTCGAGACGTCTCTATACTGAAAACTACCCATGTAATCTACGCCGGCGTCGGTAAGACTACTCAATGTCGCCCTTGAGAAAGACTTCCCATATAACACTACAGAAAATCCTCTTCTTCTTAATTCCGATAGATACTCGATGTCGATTTTGTCAGTGATAAAACCTATAAATCCGAAGTCAAACGTTGGCTCGACGGCATCTAACACGTCCGGACCGGACGAAAAGACGCCGTTAGGCGCTACGAAAACGTCGGCTCGAGAAAAAACCTCTCCCGCCTGAGAAGAAACCGAAGAAATCACGTCATAGTGATTCGCAACGTATTGTGTTTTCTGTCGTACTAGCTCCCTTTCGCTGCGACTGAACCGATTATGTTTCGCGAAATTGTCGATTTGGTCATACCAAAAGATAAGTCGTTCTCTATCTTCAACACGCAACATAGAAATTGGGTGAAAATCGACAACGACGCTTACATCGAAGTGCTCCCGCGATTCTGCAAGAGTCTTAGAAAGAATCTCATTATAAACGTTTAATAGGGACCGTCTTCCGGAAAAGAACGGAAATAACCGATATGATGTCGTGTCAACTATGTGAAAACCTTCAACGCCGCTGTGTCGCTTAGGTTTTACTATCCTTTCGAGTAGGAATACCGGTCGATTTATGATCGTTACTTTGTCAAAGTAGTCCGAACGCCTTATCGTTTCAACGAATTGGGTATCACGAACTGCGAATCCGATTCGATTGATGAAGTAAGCGTCTCGATAAAGCACGGCGATTAACTGTTTTGTCAGTGTATAACTCCGTTAGGATTTGAACGAATGGTTGAACGCTTCGATAGCGAGCAGAAGAACTGGAAAGCTTCGATTGAAATCGTCACCTCCTACGTGACTTACCGATAACTCGATCGATTATCATATACTCGTCGAATGCTCTCTCGTTCCATGTCTTAAACACGTTTCGATTCGCTATTCGTATTCGTTGCTTCATTGAACACGTAGTTTCTGTTTTCTGGATTAGGCGACGAACTATCGCGGCAGCTTCTTTCGAACTATTAACGAGAAACCCTGTCTTCTCGTGCTCAATGTAGTTATCTAAAGAGCCGTCGTTTAGAGAAACGACAATCACACCGCGTTTAAGCGCTTCTATTGCGACGTTGCCGAAGTTCGATACGTCGTAGAAAGATAGTAGCGCAATAGCTTGGTCTTCCAGATAAAGAAGATCATCGTGAGGTATTGGGCCGAGAAAAACAACATTGTCGTCCATTGCCTTATCCCTAGTTTGTTGTTTTAACGATTTATAATAGGCCGCGTCGGATATGTGTCCAGCGAACACTAACGTCACTGGTACTCGATATTCGTTTTTAAGAAGTGCCACTACCTCTAAGGCCTTATCTTGCCGTTTCCAAGAATCGATTCGGGCGGGATAGATGATGAAATTCTTCCCAAGGTACCGGTAGTGATCGTATCTCGGTGAAGTTGGATCAATATCACGATTATCCACGCCATTCACTGGAAAGAAGAACCGAGACTTCTTCTCGCCAATTATTCTGTTGACCCAATCGCCTTTCGTTCCGTCGTTCGTGGTCATCAAAAAGTCTTTTCGGAGTTTCATCAGAATATACTCCGACTTGAATCTAAGAAAGCTTCTTAGGCGTCCTTTCTCTGAAAGCCATTCAGCCAGAAACGTGCCGTATAGCCGCACGCCGAAACGCTTCCGTAGAAGGATTGCCGCGATCGCCCCAGAGATTCCAAATGGCCCGTGGCAGTATACGAAATCGTATTTACCCGCTCGTATAATTCGGATGACTTGAATAACATAACGCAGTCTATTTACCGCGCTTAAGAAGGCATGACTGCTTAATAAAAAGAGCCTGATATTTGACCGGGAGATCTGCTTCCGATGCGCCCGTAGGGATAGATTTTGGTCATCTAAGATCGCTATGTCCGTTGTCCACCCCTTAGTTTGAAAGAACAACAATGGTCGAATAAAAGCAGGCATACCTGTTCGAGACCCTGACGTAATAAAGTCTCTTAGACCGGACCAAGTGTTCGTGACGTAAAGTATTCTAGCTTTCATTTAAACAGTGCGGGACGCCCAATTAGATAGAAGATAATCTCCGGCTAACCATCGTTATCAGAAATCCATTCAACTATCCGCTTGATTACTTTTGAGCCTGCGTCACCAGTTCCGAAAATATCACTCGGAGTAATACCCGAAAAACTCTCCAAACTAGATATTGCTTCTGCAATTCGATCGGCGTCGTAACCGACTAACTTATTCGCGCCAATAGACAATGTCTCAACCCATTCAGTTGAATCGCGCAACGTAATACAGGGTCTACCATGAAAAAACGCTTCTTTCTGAACTCCGCCAGAGTCCGTTGCTATGAAATCGGCGTTCATCTCAAGTTCTAACATATCTAAATACCCAACTGGATCAACGACCTTTAGGTTATCGGGAACATTGATACTGTGTCGTTTCAGGACCTTCGCCGTTCTTGGATGGATCGGTAGCACGCCCAGTAAATCCTTGTGAGATCCAATACCGCGAAAAATCGAAGATAGTCTCTGCGGATCATCGGTGTTCTCTGCGCGATGAATTGTCACCAGAAAGTACCTATGTGGCAGCTGAAACCTCGACGCTACTCGATCGCTCTTCGTTCGATTTTGGACGATCTTCCTATAATAAAGAACCGCGTCGTACATAACGTCACCAACAAGCTCCTTCTCGCCGAACACGTTCTCGTTTTGGAGATTAGTCATGGCAACGGACGTCGGGGCAAATAGAAGGTTCGATAAGTGGTCGGTCACAACTCGATTTACTTCCTCGGGCATGCGGCGGTCGAAGCTTCTTAATCCCGCTTCAACATGTGCAACAGGTATATGGATCTTTGTCGCCGCAAGAGCCGCTGCAATCGTCGAGTTTGTGTCACCATACAACAAAACTATGTCCGGACTTAGCGCTAGAAACTCTCTCTCCAAGCGCTCTATCATTTTACCCGTCATTTCGCCATGAGATCCAGAACCCAAGGCAAGGTTAACCGACGGAGCCGGAATACTTAGCTCCTCGAAAAACAGGCTCGACATATTTGAATCGAAGTGTTGTCCGGTGTGTATTATCGTTTCAACGACTGATTCATCTGAACTACCAGAGATTTCGCGCGAGATGACGGCGGCTTTGACGAACTGTGGTCTCGCACCGACAACGGTAACGATATTAATCACGCAGAGTGCTCCTAAAATTTGAACCGGATAAGCGACGAAACGGCTACCTTCAATGATACTCTCATACCGAGCGAGGCCCAGTCCTTGTTTAACGGGTGGTTTAAGACAGCGTTAGGTTTAATGAGGTCTGAACCGTGCGAAAACATCGAACCAATGATCCTTATAACGATATGCTCGTAGCGCGTCGAATACCGCCCGAGAACGGCGTTGTACCGTTCTCAGCGTTCTCGAACTTCCCGTTGCACTTGATAGCCGCGCCGCCCGAGAAACCTATTGGGTTTCAATCGTTGTTAATCGCAACGACGCTCTAGATAAATAGTACAAGATCCCGTAGGACAAGATTCCGCTGATTGAGTAAAGCCATAACGCAATGTTCAGCCCTCGCGCCGCTCCGACCGTAAATGCCACGGTTCGTAGGGCCAGGCTACCGATAGCGGCAACGAGGTCAGTTCCATACCGTTTTTGGGCGAGTAGTACCATTGAAAGCGGGGATACGATGAACCGGCTACTCATCAAGAGCATAATGGGGGTGATGTGGACATTCGTCGATAACCAATCATGACCGAGATACCAACGGAAAACTAATGGCCCTACTCCGACTCCCACCAATCCGCCGAACACTCCAATAATCGTGAGATATCCTGAGTATCTGCGGAAGTAATCTAACTTCTCTCCCATACTTGATTTTCGTACGATCTCTGTGACGAACGTTCTAGCGATGCTACTAGATACGAGGACGATTGGCGCCATCACCAAACGAAACACAACTCCGACCTCGGCACCGGAGTCTGACCCAAATATTGTCGTGGATAGCAAAACGGGGAGAGAAGCTGAGAGAGAGTTCGATAGGCGAGTAAAAGACTGCGCAATCGCGAACATACCGTAGTGCGTCCGAACACTGTGTAGGTTCTCGACGGTAGGCCACCGGACGGGCCCAGATAACAAAAGACTGGGGATCAACCATCCGAGTGCTAAACACCACGCGAGGGCAAACCTACCAGGGCTACTTCCAAAGAGAAGCAAAAGAAGAGGAACCACTCTTGTAATCACAGCAATCGTCACACGAGCGATAGGAATTCGTTTCTCTCTATCCGATACCAGAGCGACGCTTGACGCCATTTCGTAAAGAGATACTCCGATCATAGTTAGGAACAAAACCAAAACTAGAATGCGCGTTTCGTTGGCGGAATCCACGTCCGGAAAAACTCTCGCGACAACTATCGGCGCGGCCACCGCAGAAACTAAGACAGCCCACCAAGAAGCGGTCCGTTGTAATGCGCTTCGTTGGCTGCCGTTCTGCGCGGTCATGTACACTTGAGGAAGAGCGAGAGTCAAAAGTGGAGCCAAGCCGACAGCGGCTGCCATAATTGTTTCGGCAATCCCAATTTGCGTCTTGGGAAAAAAGCGCGTTAAGAACGGGAGCGATACGAACGTTATAACTTGGGCAACTACTGAACCGGATAACAATGTGATAATCCGATTGATAGTATGGTTCTTAGTTATCAAGGAAGTTATACATCCAGCGGTCTAGTTCGAACTAATCGTCGATTAGCACTATCTAACAAAAGTCGGACGGCGCAGTTCTAGCTTCTGTCTTTAAAACGCGGTATACATCACTTTCGGCGACGCCACCGTGACTAACAGGTCATCGATTTGCATTAGAGCTCTTGCAAACGAAAAACCGATGATAAGGATTGACGACAATTGTGCCGCTCTCGACACTACTGAAGTGGTTTTGCAGTATCGATCGTATGTTCCGGATTCTCGTTTCTCTGGTGAATCCGATTTCCCAGAAATGCTGTTCTGTTAGCTTCCGTTTTTTTATGATCCGGAGATATAAATGTATAAAGGTGTTCTTTAGCTTCGGTAATCGAAGATAACCTCCAAATCCAATTCCAATTCTTGCGTCTGGCAAAGTTAGAAAACAATTACTAGCGACCTTCTTGAATTCCTCAACGCAGCTATCAAATCTATCAAATGGTATGTGCTCCAAGACTTCGCAGGCGACTATCAAGTCATATTTCTCGCCTTTCAAAACGTCTCGAAGATTTAACACGTCAGATACAAAATCGGGTTTAAGATTGGGATTAATATCTACGGTCGTTACGCGGAATCCGGCTCTTCGCAAAAAACTAGATACAAATCCGTTTCCTATTCCGATTTCTAAAACACTAGCTGGTCTCATCGAGGCAATCGCGTGAATCTGATAAGCTTGCGTGAATAGCTGCGTCAGAGCGAAGTAAGACTCCGAGAAGTAGTCCTCTTCTGGTATCGACGCCTCCCTTATGGTACCGCGCGTAAGCTCGTTTTCTTTCATAGTTTGTCACCGTCCCAATTTAAAGTCTCGTTGATCGTACGCTGTCGCGAAGTAATCTACTTGTTATTTGAATCCACCACAGCGTGATGTGATAGCATTGCGCACGCACAACGTAGAATTATCATTCCACAAACGCTCATATTCGAAATTGTGTTTTTAAAGGCCTTGTAGTTCGACCTGATCAGATCTCGTACTGCCTGTAGGACTAAGCTCCAGCGTTGAATTCTTAGCCTTATCCAAGCGTCAACCGTGTATTTCCGTTGATCCAACGGCCAAAATCCATCGGCGTATACGTCACAGTTTATACAAATCCTGAGTTGATTCGCTAAACGTATTCTGCAAATCTACGATCAACTGGGCGTTTTCCCTTACATATTCGTAGGCTACGTCAGTGTGTTTGGTGGATATAACAACACAATCATAACCGGCTAACTCGGCCAAATCACCGACACTTCGAAACGTGGCGCCCGATTCGGTCTTAATCTCGGGGATAAACGCATCATAATACTCGACGACACCACCTTTAGCGATTACTTCGTCAATAATCTTAAGCGCTGGACTCTCTCGTTCATCTGCAATATTCGGTTTGTATGCGACACCGAGAAATAGAATTTTCGATCCATTGATCGATTTCTTATGCCGATTTAGCGCCGAGTTAATCTTTATTGCCATCCGATGGGGCATCAGCATATCAATATGGCCGGCCGTATGAATCATGGTAAGATCGAAGTCGTACTGTTTGGCTATATACTCCAGATAAAACGGATCTAACGGAATACAGTGCCCTCCGATACCGGGTCCCGGGTAAAACGCCTGAAAACCGTACGGCTTAGTCTTTGCTGCCTCGATGACTTCCCAGATGTTGATGTCCATTTTACCAGCGAGAAGCGCAAGCTCATTCATCAAGCTGATGTTAACTAGCCGATAGGTGTTTTCAAGAATCTTGACCATCTCAGCGATGCGTGGCGTCGAAACGGGATGTAAGTGCTGGACGCTCGTTCCATAAAGGGCGAGTGCGATCTGTAAGCCATCCTCGCTCATTGCCCCGACGACTTTTGGCGTATTCTCGGTTTTCCATTTGGTGTTACCAGGATCGACGCGCTCAGGGCTATAGGCGAGAAAAAAGTCCTCTCCACAGGTCATACCCGATTCTTCTTCGAGAATCGGCTTTAGGATTTGCTCGGTTGTCGTTGGGAAAGTCGTGCTTTCAAGCGAAACGAATGTGCCGCGCCTCATAGATGCGCCAATTTCGCGAGTTGCGTTCTCGACGTAGCTCAGATCCGGTTTTTTGAACCGATCCAATGGAGTTGGAACGCAGATAATCGCGGCGTCGCATTCTCGAATGCGACCAAAGTCGGTTGTCGCGCAAAGTTTGCCGGTAGCTACGACGCTGCTCAACTCATCGTCATCGACGTCGGCGATATAGTTATCAGCCGCGTTGACGTTGGTCGCTTTTTCACCGTTCTTCTCGAATCCGAGCACTCGAACTCCGTTCTTAGCAAATGTCACCGCGAGAGGAAGCCCGACGTAACCAAGACCCAGCACGCCGACGACGACGGTTCTATTCTCGATCTTCGTTCGTAGTTTATCGACGTTCATACAGGTTTCAATTCTCCATCAATTTCTTGGTATTTCTCACCCGTCTCCGGGCAAACGAGATCGCTTCCCAAACGCCGTCCGACCCGGCTCACCCATCCTCGATGACGAGCGGGCGTCCCGTACACGAGAGCGTATGCTGGGACGTCTTTTGTCACGACCGATCCAGCGCCCACGAAACAGAACTCACCGAGAGTAACGCCGCAGACAATTGTGGCATTAGCACCGATCGAAGCGCCACGCCTGATCAGCGTGCTCTTGTACTCAGACTTGCGTTCAACGAATGCTCTCGGATCGACTACATTGGTCAGTACACAGCTTGGCCCAAGGAACACATCGTCTTCACATATAACGTCGTCGTAGATCGAAACATTGTTCTGTACTTTGACGCCGTTTCCAAGAACTCCTCGGCTTCCGACATACACGTTCTGGCCCAAGACGCACCTCTCGCCGATAGTTGCGCCCTTCATCACATGGCAGAAATGCCAGATCTTGGTGCCGTCGCCGATCAAAGCCCCGGCGTCGACAACCGCGGTTTCGTGGGTAAAGAACGCCGCTTCAGCCATTGACCGGCTCCAGCAACGCAGCTTTGACCGCCGATGTAACCGTCATGACGTCAGCCTTTGTCATGAACGGATGCATCGGAAGTGACACTACCTGAGCGCTTGCGGTCTCTGTATTCGGAATCGACAGGTCGTTTTGCCGATGACTGGCAAAGGCATCTTGACGGTGTAGCGGGATCGGGTAATGTACCGCGGTGGGGACACCCTGCGCCTTGAGGTAGTCCTGTAGGGCATTTCTGTATGGCACTCTGATTGTGTATTGAGCCCAGACGGAGGAGTTATGCGTAAGGATTGTCGGCAAGACAACATCCGTTTCGCCCGCGAGGGACTGATCATACCATTCGGCAACTTGTTGTCGGGCCGCAATCTCGTCTTCAAAATGCCGCAGTTTGACCTTGAGAATCGCGGCCTGCAGAGTATCGAGCCGAGCGTTGAGCCCAATCACTGCGTGATCATACCGCCGACGCTGACCGTGGTTGAGTATCATACGCATCTGATTGGCAAGCTTGCTATCGTCGGTGAACACTGCTCCGGCATCGCCGTAGGCACCAAGCGGTTTGGCGGGGAAGAAAGAAGTGGTTCCAAGAAGGGATAGTGAGCCGGACCGACTACCTCGATACGTTGCGCCATACGACTGTGCGCCGTCCTCCATAATCCAAAGGCCGTGTTCGTCGGCAATGGCATTAATCTCATCCATATCGGCAACCTGCCCGTAGAGCGAGACTGGTATGATTCCTACGGTTCGGTCGGATATCGCGGCGCGGATTGATTCCGGATCTATATTGTAGGTATCAGGTCGGATATCAACGAAAACCGGTGTCGCCGCCATGAGGGCGACCGTTTCTGCCGTCGCGATAAAGGAGAAATCGGGTACGATGACCTCGTCGCCGCGTTTGACGCCGAGCGCCATCATGCCGAGAATCAACGCGTCGGTCCCGCTCGCGCAACCAATTGCGTGTTTTACGCCGGTGTGCTCGGCGAGACTTGCTTCCAGTTCCCCCAGCGCCGGACCGTTGATAAACGATGCGGTGTCGAGGACTTTTTGGATTTCGGTCATGATTTCGCTCTGGTACTCACGATACTGGCGCTTTAGATCAACAAACTCCATCTTTTTTCCTTAGAAACTAAGTCGTTCCATGAGTTCGATTCCCGCCATGACCTCGTCTCGAGTTGGAAACATTGCATCGTTGTTTTCCACAAGGTAGCCGTAGAGAAAATCGTGCCCTTTCCCATAGATATGGTCGAGCGTAAAATCCATTTCCGGTTTCTGCATACCATCGACGTCCCAGAAATCTATCGTATTTAGGTTAGTCCCTTGGAGACGAACGGTACCTCGGGATCCTATGACGGTGAACTCGGTCTGGTAGTTTTGGCGATACGTGCTGACGGTACAATTGAGCGATCCAACCAGACCAGTCGCATGTTGAAGAACCGCGCTAATCGAGTCCTGTACGCCTAGGTTTCTGAGTCGTCCGCCAATTCCTTTCGCTTGATTTACCGGGCCAAACAGATAGAGGAGCATATCGACGTAGTGACTGGCCTGCGTATAGAGGACGCCTCCGTCGAGGTCGGGTGTCCCATGCCAATCTATGTTGAAGTACTCGTCGTTTCGGTTCCAAAAGATGTTTACGTTAAACTGGTAAATCGTTCCCAACGAGCCATCGTTAACGAGCTTCCGCACGAATTGGATCAGGGGATTGTATCGATTCTGATACACGGGGACGAGCCGTTTATGCGCGACGTCCGAGCGTCGAAACATCTCGTGCGCCTCGCGGACAGTGAGCGACACTGGTTTCTCGACGACGATCACCGGTACATCGGTTTGTTCAGCGATTTCCGCGGCGTGGACTGGATGCATACCCGACGGCGAGCAAATCGCTATTGCGTCGATCTGGTGGCCGGATAGCTCTGAGTAGGTGGTGACCCGTATCAGATCTCTATCAGCGAGTAACCCCGCCCTCATGCGCTCGGGCTTGATATCACAGACCGCAGTTAGCGTCGCTCCGTCGGTGGCATCGATCGCTTCGATATGTCTTTTGCTAATTCGGCCGCAACCGACGATGGCTATGTTCACAATCGAGGCTCCAATCCATCTGTGTTGTTAATCCCGGTTGCGCTGACAAATACTCTCATGGTTTCGGCCCGCCAACCATCCCCCACCCCAACGGCTCTCCTCGCTTAAGCGCTCGCGCGGCGGGACGGCCCAAAACCGCGGGAAGAAACTTGGGATGAAGCCCATCTCCGGGCCGAATGGATCGGACGTTGTGCTCGGTCAGCTGCTCACCCTCGGCGACATCTTGGACGACAAAGAGGCTCCTCGATAGCGTGCGGCTGGATCGTTTCTTTTCGGTGAGTGAGTAATCTATTTTCCCAAGTGCTTTTTCGACGACGCGTATATCGCTTACCAACTGCGTAAACTCGACCGGCTCCATGGAGAACGAAGCATCCGGTCCACCGAGGCTCCGATCCAGAATAAAGTGTTTTTCGATCACGGTAGCGCCGAGCGCGACCGCCGCTACGGCTACGGTAGTACCAGGGGTGTGGTCGGATAATCCGGACTTAACACCAAAGGTCTCGGCCAAATTCGGAATCATGCGTAGGTTGGCGAGTTCTACCGGAGCCGGATAACTCGATGTGCACTGAAGAAGGGTGATGTCATTGTTGCCCTCGTCGCGACAGGCGTCAACCGCCAGCTGAATATCACCGGCATCGGCGATGCCCGTCGAAATGATCATTGGCTTGCCTTTTGCCGCGGTATAGCGAATCAGGGGAATATCGGTTATCTCGAACGACGCGATCTTGTAAATCGGAATATCGAGTTCGGCCAGAAAATCGACCGCGGTCGGATCAAAGGGAGCGGAAAAGAACTCAAGTCCGAGCGATTCAGCAAGGTCCTTAAGTTCGGCGTGCCATTCCCACGGCGTATATGCCTCTTTATAGAGGTCATAGAGCGTTTGTCCTTCCCAGATCGTACCTTTTGTGGCCGTGAGAAACTCAAGGCCGCGCTCGTCGATTGTCAGCGTGTCGGCGGTGTAGGTCTGGAGCTTGACGGCGTCGGCGCCCGTTTCTGCGATCGCCCGAACGGTGTCTCGGGCAACCTTCAGTTTACCAGCATGGTTTCCCGATACCTCAGCAACGACAAACGTCCGCTTATCGGTATTCATGCCAGAACCTTTTGTTGATATCTGTAATCTGTATCTTCGCCATAGGTGGCATATCCAAGACCGCGATACAACGCTATCGCCCGATGGTTGTCATGACGTACTTTGAGCCGCACCGTCTCAACCGATCGAATACCGGCGTACCATTCAATCGCGCTCATCAATATCTTTCCAACTCCTCGCTCAGCCAGGTCGGGGCGGCGATAGAGGCCAAGTTCTGCAACCCGGTTTTTACGATCGATTTTGGAGAGGTTGATCACCCCAATTGCGTTTCCCGATCGATAAACGAGAAAAAACGCGCGCGTCTGATCTCCGTTGAGTCTATCGATAAACCGACGATGAGTATCAAACGAAATCGGATCACGCGTATCCATCCAGAGTCGAACTCGTTCGTCGTTGCGCCAGCGCAAGACCTCGCGAGCCTCGGATTCGCTTAAAGAGTAAAACGGGCGCAGAACCAAATCGCCGTGGTCGATCGCTTCGCCATGAATCACTTCGTCGGCCACCCAGTCCGCTGCCTTCCACAACTCGACATCTTGGGCTCGAACCGACAATCTCTCACGGATTGCGCGATCGAGCGTGTCCGCGACGACCGATGTAATTCTGTTGAGGTCTGATTCCTCGTCAATCGCGCCAGCGAATGCAGCGCAACCGCGTTCGGTCCATCCCCGAACGTTAAACTGCTGGTTTTCCGCCGTTTGAACCATCACGCACGGCAAGCCTCGTGAGACCGCTTCGGCAACCGTTTGTCCGGCAGCGGTAACAAGTAGGTCGATCTCGTCAAACAGACGGGAGATTCCGTCCGGCGTCAATCTCCCCGTCGTTTCGGCGTCTCGTCGTGATACTGCCGATTCGCCCGCGCCGATTGCGAGAATCCGGACGCGGTGTGGTACCGCAGTCCGAATTGCCGCGATTACATCGGATAATCGCCGACGATGGTCGGTTCCGCCGAGCATAACACCGATCGTATCGACACTGTTACGAATCGCTCGCTTTACGGGGCGCCGAAACGCTTTCCGCAAAACTTGATACTGCGGACCGATGAGGTACGCGACATCTTTATGTTGGGGATAGGAAATATGGACTGCTCCGGGGCCCCCGTTTACGACCACTCCTTTCGTCGGCCAATCGCTACCTTGATCGTCAAACACCGTGACTCGGCCGTCGGAACTATCGATTACCTCACGGATCTTTGGATCAATCCCATAGGCGTCAACGACGATCCGATCCGTGTCCACAATGAGGTCGGAGAGGGTCGTCGTGTCGCTGGTCCACGACGCGACGGTCCAAGGGCTTTCGGGGGCTCGGTCAACGAGCCAGCTTGGTCCGGCCTGGGTATCGACGACGATCGTTGTCGCGACTCCCCATTCGTTGAGCGCAGTCGCCAAGGCATCACAGCGATAGAGGTGTCCGAGACCGATATCGGGGTCGGCGGTGGTCAGAAAGACCGCACGCATCTGTTGCGCGCTCACCGACTCTCGTTTCGGAACCAAGTGATAGCGTCTTGGCGAGAAGGAATGTCTCGATTACGGACAACCGCGTAGTCGATAAGCCTTAACTCGTTGCGCCTATCCATGATTTCTCCAGCGAAATCGCGTTTGATCGGGTTCCTTCATTTTCCCGGTAAGATAATGCTGCGGCGGCCGTTTATTTCGTCGGCTATGTCAGACGCTGAAATCCAGCGTGAACAACGGGGCCGTCGAGATAGGTATCGATGTCGCCCCCGTCAATGTACGGTGCGATCTCAACGAACGCTTGGTCACAGGCGTCCAGATATCGCTCCATCAACTCAGGCGTGTGCGCCGTAGTTGCGTAAAGGGCCCGGTTGGCCAAAAACCCCCGCTTGAGCATCGCCTGTGTAAACGCTGTTCGCGCCTTGAGCGGTTGGTCGCAGGCGAAATCAAAGTGGCTTAACGGTCTGATACCGCCGACATCAACTTTGAGTCCGCGCGCCTGCGCCCGCTCCGACCATCCTTGCTGCGCGCGTGCCCCAACCTGATCGAGGATACTCGGTGCGTCGATTCTGCGCATTTTCCGAATGGTTGCGAGAGCCGCCGCCGGACCGGTTCGGTCCGTCCAGTATGTGCTACTCACAAAACTGTGCTGCGCCTGGTCCATAACGGACTGCGAACCGATGATCGCCGCCATCGGGTGCCCGTTGCTGATTCCCTTGGCAAATACGGCGAGGTCGGGTTTCCAACCGACCGCGAGGTGGGAGCCGCCAACGTTGAGACGAAATCCAGCGGTTATCTCGTCGACGACCAGAGGTACCCCATGTGACCGCGCATAGGTATGAATCGTGTCCAGAAACTCCGGCGAAGGCGTATTGTTACGTACCGGTTCGACAACGATAGCTCCAATGCGACTTTCGTATTTACGGCTTAGTTTTTTAAAAGACTGTGCATCGTTAAACGCAAACGGGATTGCGGTATCTTTGAGCGCCCGAGGGACGCCGGTCGGTTGGAGTCCGGAGAGCAAATGCCCGTCGAGGGCGGCGTCGTCGGCGATATTTGCCGCCAAATACCAGTCAGCCCATCCATGATACCCTGAGAACAAGACGATGTCCCTGCCGGATGCCGCTCGAGCCAGCCGCACGGCAATAGCCATCGCCTCGCCACCAGTGCGGGCGTAACGAACCATTTCCGCCCAGGGGTGAAGCTCGAGAAGCGTCTCGGCTAGTTCCACTTCCTCCGGCGCGTTGAGCGTCGCCAAATTACCGGCTTGGATCGCGGCTACAACCGCCGCGGTAACATCGGGATCGGCATACCCAAGAATACATGAGCCAACCCCCATTATCGAGAAATCCAAGTACTTCTTGCCGGTTAGATCCGTGATCTCACAGCCCGATGCGACCGAGAAATAAGCCGGCCACTGTTCGGGAAGAAACATCTCGGGTCGTTTTGAGAGGAGTTGCGTCCCGCCGGGGATGATCTTTTTTGCTCGTTTGTAGAGTTCCTGTCCTGAACGACTTGGCATATGCCTCAGTAACCCTCGTTTCGTCGAATGTCGCTGTTAATGGCGAGCAACTCGGGTTCTCGATCCAGCAACTCGAGGACGTCTTTGTACCCAAACGCCGGTTTATCCCGAAACAGTCTATCGAAAACCGAGCTGAGAAATCGGTAATCGGCTTCCCGGTCCAAGGTCCATCGATACTCCGACAGATCGTATGGCGCCGTGTAGTTCCCCTTGCGAAATCTCTTGGAGTTGGTACGCATGTACGGAGTCACGTGCTCACGCTCCTTGGGCTCCTGCGCGTTGGACCACGACGCTTCGAGAGCGGTCCGCGTCATCACCTCAACATCAAGACCGTCCGGCCAGCTTGGCGGATCGCTGTTGGACGTATAATCATTGCCGTCTCGAAAATGTTGGTTTAGCGTTGCATCAATGATCTCAGGATCGATCGCCGGACAATCAGCCGTAATCCGCACGACGTGAGCGGCGTCGGTGAGTCTGGTCGCTTGCCAGAACCGGTCCAGGACATCGTCTTCACTACCGACAAACACACGCGTCCCGAACGTACTGACCTCGCGAACGAGCGATAGGTTCTTTGGATCTATCGAAGTGACGACCATGCACTCGTCGACCGCAGTCGCCCGCGAGACCCGATCAACGACGTGGCGTATAACCGGAATACCGGCGAGCGGCTCGAGAACCTTGCCGGGCATTCGCGTCGATCCCATCCTCGCCTGGATTAAAGCAAGAATCACTGTGCGGTGCTCCAATTGCTCGGGATAATCGTGGCGAGGTCGTCCACGCGCATATCGTCGAGAGTGCGCCGCAACGACCCGTCGTTGAGAAACGTGTCGGCGACCGTTGTCGCCTCGTGGTAGGCAAGATTCAACTCGTCGAGCCGAGCGAGGCTTTCGACTCCGATAACGAGGTAGGTGATTTCTCGAAAAAGAAGCCCGTATGCGAGTAAAACGGATGCGCGTCGGACTGCCAGCCGGCTTTGAAGTTTCTCGAGAAGGTTGATCGGTCGCGCCAGCTCACGCAGATGTCGCGGTAACCTGTCCTCCGACAGAAAAGCAACTCCCTGTAAATAGAGGCTTCGGGCATGAACCTCGATGCCTTCCTCATCCCAGGCCGGGAGCCGGGATGCAAACCGCTGATCAAACACGCTTATCGGTATCTGGATCACTCCCGGAAGCGGAAGCCCCGCCGACAAACATCTGTCTATTAACCAGTCGATGTCTTCCGGGTAGTAGGCCGAAACTCCAATGTTGTCGACCGTACCGCGCTCGCGCGCTGCTACGAGCTCTCGCCAGATAGCAAAATCCCTTTCGAGGACCACTACATCGTGGAGGAGTACGGTATCAAGGCGCCCGCATCGCAATCGGGAGCTACTGGCGAGTAGTTTCGCGGCTACGTCGTCATGTGTTTCAGGACGTATTTTAGTAACGACGCGGAACGTTTTTGTCGCCTGATAGTCGCCTAAGATTTCTTCTGAATCTCCATATGCGGCGGCGGTATCCAAAACTGCGATTCCGACGTCGGCTGCGCGGCGAAGAAGTTGCTTTACCTCGGCTTTTTCGGGCTTGCCTGCGCTATTTGTAATACCGTAGTCGAGTCCAAGTTGCGCCGTGCCTAACGCGAGGCGAGGTACCGTCACGGCATTGTCAGCTGACGGACTGCCTGGATTACCCGTTCTTGATCGGCATCGGTCATCGCCGGAAAAAGCGGGAGCGCGAGCCCGTGTTCATAGAAATCGCGTGCATTCGCAGCACGTTGGCCCGCATCGGGGTATCGCTGCCGGTAGTACGGTTGGTCCGGAACGGGGATGTAGAGGACTTGGGAGCCGATGCCCTGGTCCCTCAGTCGTTTCATGACGCCGGGGCGATCAATTCCGAGCGCTTTCCATTCAAAAAGCGGTACGTACAGATGCCACGCGGTCTCCCTCCCTGGTTCCTCGTACGGCGTCGTCAACCATGGCAGGTCCGCGAACGCCCGATTGTAGCGGGCGACGATCTCGCGGCGCCGGGATACCATTTGGTCGAGGCGGGAGAGCTGACTCCGTCCGAGCGCGGCTTGAATATCGGTGATTCGGTAGTTGTACCCGAGCATCTGCATCTCGTAGTACCACGGTCCCGGGTTGATTCCCAACCGATCAGTATCGCGCGTGATTCCGTGGGTTCGCAGGTCCAAAAGGCGCTCGTAGAGGGCGGCGTCGTTTGTCGTTATCGCTCCTCCCTCGCCGGTCGTCATCGTTTTTACCGGATGAAACGAAAACGTCGTCATATCGGAGTATCCACACGACCCTACCATCGACCCGTCGCGGTACCGACCGCCGATCGAATGGGCGGCATCCTCAATTACGTAGGCGCCCGCCTGACGGGCGCTCGCCGAAACTGTCTCCAATCCGGCGGTATGCCCGGCGAAATGGACGGGCAGAACGACGTCAGGCTTGTGCGCGGCAACCTGTTCTTTGACGGATTCCGGATCGAGTACGTAGGTACGCGGATTAATGTCGGCAAAACGAACGTGACCGCCGGCGTAGAGCACCGCGTTGGCGGTAGCAACAAAGGTATTGGGACTCGTTAATCCCATAAAACCGGCCGGCAGCCCGAGAGCGAGGACGGCGAGGTGGAGCGCCGCCGTCCCGTTCGAGACCGCGACGGCGTAGCGCGCCCCCGTATACTCGGCAAGCTCCTGCTCAAACTTCGCGATCTCAGGTCCGGTCGTGAGATAGTCCGAACGCAGCACGCGCACAACCGCCTCAATGTCGGACTCGCTTATCGATTGCCGCCCATACGGTAAGTACTTATCGCTCATTGGACCAGCTCAATAGACGATCTCGATGTCCTTGATACGATCACGGATTTGCTCCGCAGAGAGCCACTCGGCGTTGCCGTCCGAGGAGTACTCAAAGAACTCAGGGACCTGTGTTCCACCTGGGGTTCGTTTTTTTTCCGCGTCGTACCATTCGAAGTTCGGATACACGATGTAATGATGGTCATACTCATATGTGTGGAACGAGTCGTACTGCGTGACCATAACCTCGTGTAGCTTCTCTCCCTCGCGAATGCCGACTTCCCGAGTGGTTCCGGAAGGGAGCATCGCCTTGGCAAGATCAGTAATCGTAAACGACGGAATTTTTGAGATGTAGGTCTCACCCCCCTGGGCCTCGTCGAGCGCTTTGAAAACCAGATCGACCGCTTCATCGAGCGTGATCCAGAATCGGGTCATACGGTAGTCCGTTATCGGGAGCTCAGTGGCGCCCTCGGCGATCAGTTTGTGAAAGAACGGTATGACCGATCCACGACTACCCGCGACATTACCGTAGCGCACGACCGAAAAGTTCGTGTCTTTGGGACCGACATAGGCATTTGCGGAGACAAAAAGCTTATCGCTCGCGAGTTTGGTCGCACCGTACAAGTTGATCGGATTAACGGCTTTATCGGTTGAGAGGGCGACGACCTTCTGGACGCCGCCGTCAATCGCGGCGTCGACGACGTTCTGAGCACCATGAATATTGGTTTTGACAGCTTCGAAGGGATTGTACTCGCAGGCCGGTACCTGCTTGAGAGCGGCGGCATGAACGACATAGTCAACGCCTTCGCAGGCACGGAGTAATCGCTCCCTGTCCCGTACATCCCCGATGAAGTAGCGAACATCGTCGTCGACATCTTGAAATGCCTGCCGCATCACAAACTGCTTGTACTCGTCCCGGCTGTAGACGATTACTTTTTTTGGCGAGTATTGCGCAAAAATCCGCTGGGTAAATCTCTTACCAAACGATCCCGTACCGCCGGTGACGAGAATCGACTTTCCGTCTAACACTATGTTTCTCCCCCAATCGAATCAGCGGGATAACCGATTAAAATTTCGTCAAGGTACACGGTATCGCCGTCCGAATCCGCTACTCGGGATGATCGGTTGGCCCCGTTTTCACCGAGTAGAACGCGGCGCGTTTTACCCCGATCGACGCTCGTTCCGTCCGCGGATACGGAGAAGTCGATGCCTTCTTTCTCCGCACACCACTCCAAGATAAAGGTAAGATCGCTCTCACCGACGAGAACGATCTCGCGTATACCGGCGCGTTTTTGCGCGCGACAGAACGCCCGCAACCGCTCTTTGTAACGTACGACGTGTCCGATCGTACGACGCAAGTAAAGGTAACTCCGTCGCCCAATCTGATCTATGCCGGTTGGCGTCACTAGATAATGCACGTTATGTTGGTTGATACGCCGCATCATGAGAAAACCCTTGTCGGCCAGCCGCCGCAAGATTGCGTTGGTCAATCCGACGGACATACCAAACGCACGAGCGATCGAGCGCTGCGACAATCGATCGGGAGCCCGGTGAACGTGCGCCAGGACCTCCAGTTCGCGGAGTTCGTGTTCTTCGTGGTCGTGAGATGGGGTAATCTGCGTTGGATCGTTAGGGGTGTACAACACGGTTTTTTTGGTTTTCTCGAAATACGGTCGTTAGTGGATGCCGTGCCTGTCCGATATATAACGGCAATACGCGGCACCGAGCACAGCTTCGCCGATGCCGCTTGGTGGGAAGTGCGGCGACAACGGTGCGGAATCTCGCGAGCTCATCCGCTCCCGGCCGGAACACGGTAAGGCGGCGCGCCGATCTCCCGAGAGACGGCGACGGCTCGCAACCAAGTATAGCGCTCGCACGAGAATGTTCAAGCTGTGAACACAAAAAGATCGCGGACGTGGCCGACGCGGCCGGTACCCGCTCCAGAAGGCCAATCTCAGAGCGCCGAGAGGGGGTAGCGGAGGAGCCGCGGAGCGCTCCGGAGCGAGGGGGAGACCTCCCCCGACGGGGGATTGGTGGTACCAAAAAAAACGGCTCCCGGGCACCGCGTTACACGCTGCCTGGGAGCACGAGGCTACTTGTCGGGACGGCGTGCAACGCAACACCGCCCCCCACTAGATATGTCGGCGCGAGGGCCGATAGATTTTACCAGGAACCGGAGTCGTTGTTTAGCGAGTTGTCAAGATCGGTATATACCCAGGTGCCGGTCGAACCGTCGAGCGTCGTCTCGACGACCACCCGATCGGATGCCACTCCACCCGTATATAAGGTCCCCGTGATCCCGAGAGCGAACGTGGAACCCGCGCCCCAGACGTAGGTAAACTCGGTATCGCCGGTCGCCGGATCAAAAAAGGTGAGGTTGCCGGTCAAACCATCGTTGCTCACGGTACCGGAGAGCAGAACATCGCCGTTGACCGTCCAGGAGATATCCCAGGTTGAGCCGTTCCACTCGATCCGGAAGATCATCGACTCACTAGTCGCGCTGTCGGTGTAGGTCATCGTCCAGACGTTGTTGGCCGAAACGACCGTGATCGTTTCGCTTCCGTAGGTATAGGTCGTGCTACCGTCCCAACCCTCAACAATTGCCGCAAATAGGCCCAGGGAGACCTGGCCCGTGGCAACGATCGCACCGTACGTTGGGACGCCCGCGGCAACCCCGACGACTGCATCAAGCGTCGCGTCAAAATCGGCGTTTTCGGGACTTGGGGCCGGATCACTGCCGCCGCCACTACCGCTATCGCATCCGCTCAAAACGAGCAATGCCGCTACGATCAGCGCCAGAAGTGCGCCGCTAAGTTGCTTTGTTTTGGATTTCATTTAGTCCTCCTCCGCGGCCGTTTTGCCGCTCTCTCCAATATATCAAACGGTGGACAGTTCGACAGGAGGTTCGGGCGTATAGAGGAGATTTAGCTGTATGCCGGGCTTAACGATCGGAATCGGGAAGCCGCGTCAGGACCGATTGCTGCATCCATGTCTCGGCGATTCGATCCCAACGCCAAAGGGTTTGTCCTCCGTCGGGGATGCTTATCGCCAAAACGGTTCCCGACGATGAATCCATCAGGTAGAGAAACTGGTCATCGCGATCGAACTCGTCGAGTCGCGGTGGGATTCCTGCGTCCTCGCTGATCCATCGTCCGCCACCGGTGTTTAAGAGCGTCCCGGATGATCCGATACGGAAGCGGGCCCGCGCGAAAACGTCTCGTTGGTCGCCTTGGTCGATCGGTGGCGGGGCGGTCACCGTGATCCGGTCGGCGACGAGGCGTAGCTCTCGTTCCAACGTCCTGGCGGTAATCGGACCCGCCAGGCGCATTCGTTCACTGCCGGTACGATCGATTACGACGACGGTTGGCAGCCGGTCGACGACAAGCGCGTCCGTGTCCAGGTCATTGAGTCGTACCGGCGTAAATCGCTGGGTAATTATCTCGGCGATGATCGGATCTCCCATGACGTTGGTCTCGACCCAGTCGCAGGGATCGCACCATATTCCAGCGGTAATAAAGACCAAGAGCGGGCGCGCCTCGGCGGAGGCACGCGCGTCGGCCAGAGAGTCCAACCAGGCAATTCGGCTGCTTTGCTGGGCGCTTACGCCAAACGCACAAACGAACAATAAAAACAGCGCGAACCGCCTCACGTGATGAGAAATCATCTGAGTTCTCCTATTGTCGTGCGCCCTCGGAGACTCCGGGCCAGCGTCAGCCGGTCGGCATACTCCAAATCACCGCCGACCGGTAGACCCAAGGCGAGTCGCGAGACGTTAATTCCGAGCGGCTCGAGCTGTTTGGCGACGTACAGCGCGGTCGTATCGCCCTCCACGGTCGGATTGGTCGCGATAATTACCTCTTCGACCTCGCCCTGACGACAACGATCGACGAGCTCGGCAATTGTGAGGTCGCCGGGACCAACTCCTTCGATCGGAGCGATCACCCCGCCGAGAACGTGATAGAGGCCATGAAACTCATGACTGGATTCCAGCGCGGCGAGGTCCTGCGCATGTTCGACAACACAAATCGTACGCCGATCGCGGGAAGGATCGGTACAGATCGCGCAGGGATCTTCTTCGGTGTAGTTGCCACAGATCGAACAGCGCTTTGTCCGTTCCTGTAGGGCCGCAATCAACTGCGCGAGATCGGCAACGGCAGCTCTATCGCGTTCCAGTAAATGGTACGCCAGCCGGGTCGCGCTCTTCTTTCCGAGGCCCGGTAAGCGCGAGATAGCGTCGATCAAGCGATCGAGCGTGGTCACGATGAACCGCCAAACAAGCCGGGCGGAAAGGGCATACCACCGGTGAGTCCGCTGAGGTTCTGTTGTAGTTCTTCACGAATTTTTGCGTGGGCGTCGGCGTAGGCGGCCGTAATAAGATCCTTGAGAAACGCCGGATCCTCGCGGTCGATCGCTTCCGGCGAGATGACGAGGTCTCGGAGGCGAAACTCGCCGTCGATGGTGACTTTTACCATACCGGCACCGGATTCGCCGGTGGCGGTCGTCGCCGCCAACGATTGTTGCATTTCCTGCATTTTACCTTGTAGGTCACCGAGGTTCTTGAGGAGGTCCATCGGATTCATGATTCGCTCTCCAGGTATTCACCGCCAAACATCTTCCGCACCATCTCCGCTTGGGAATCGGGCCGCTGTTGCGGTTCTACTTCGGTTTCGGCAGTGGTAATTGTGATTTTGAGTTGCTCGGTTTCGAGCACGTCTGCCGCGACCGCCCGGACTTCGTCTCGTTCGGGATCGAGTGCACTCACGCCGTAGTCGTCGTCGACTATTATGACCAGGGTAGCGTCTGCGAGGCGCCACTCGCGCGTTCTCTCGAGGAGCGCGGCCACGCTGATCCGATGGCTCCGAAACCGGGCGACGATTGCCTCGATCTTCTCGGCGGAAATCCCAACGTAGCGCACCGCCGGCGGCCCCCCCTCTTCCGACGCCGCGTCGTCGGCTACAGAGGCGGCAGGTGAGTCGGACGGCGAATCGGTCGCTACTCCCTCCGGGGGCGCCGGCGTAGCCGGCGAGGGTGGAGGCGCCGTCCGGGACGGCGACGCGGCGCGCGTATCGGGCGACGACTCGGGTCCGGGCGTGGTCGCTGGTTGCGGCACTGTGGCCGGCCCGGGTGGAGGCGCGGTCGGGGACGGTCTCGGGGGCGCGGTTTTGGGCGAAGGCGCGGCCTGCGTCTTGCTCGATGGTTCCATGTCGTCTTGCCCGCGACGATACGCTTCTTCATGAAGAATCTCGTGCTGCAAGGCCTCGATACGCTCGACGAGGGCCTGGGGCGTGAGGTAGTCGGATAGCGCGGCAAGTCGACTAACGGCGAGTTCGAGTTCGTATCGTTGATTAACGGAGTAGCGGATATCCCGGTACAGCTGGAGGAGTATCTCGTTGGCAAGTTCAAGTCGGCCACGATCAAACGCCTGGCGAATGTTCTCCGGAATACGTTCGACGGCGACCCCCAACACCGTTTCGCGATGAACGCCGGCGTCAATCAACAGAAGGGTGCGAAAGTAGTCGGCGATATCGATCGTCAGACGCTCTACGGAAACGCCGGATTGGAGCGCGTCCTCGATGACGCCAAGCGCCTGTGCCGTATTTGACGACGCGCAGGCTTCGGCGAGGACGTTGAGACGGTCGAATCCCAGCAATCCAAGCTTTGTTTGAATACCGGCGAGCGTGATATGGCGGTCTGAAAACGACAATACCTGGTCAAACAGGGTATAGGCGTCACGAAGGCTGCCGGTCGCTTCTTTGCCAACCCAGGCGAGGGCGTCGTCATCTGCCTCGACGCCAATTTCGTTGACAGCCTCGGCGAGGAGTCGTTTGATCTCGTCGGTGGGAATAAGTCGAAAGTTGAACTGCTGGCAACGACTGCGAATCGTTGCCGGTACCTTATGAATCTCCGTCGTCGCAAAGATAAAGACGATGTACGGCGGCGGCTCCTCGATCGTTTTCAACAACGCGTTGAACGCGCTGTTCGAAAGCATGTGGACCTCGTCGATGATGTATATCTTGTAGCGCGAACTATTGGGCGCAAACAGGACTTCGTCCTTGATTTGCCTGACGTCGTTAACGCTCGTATTGGAAGCGCCGTCTATCTCAATCACGTCGAGCGCGGTTCCTCGGGCAATCTCCTCGCTACCTTCGTAGTCCGCACAACCCTCGGCGTCGGGGCCGTCCGGACAGTTGAGCGCTTTGGCGAGAATTCGCGCGGCGCTTGTCTTTCCCACACCGCGAGGCCCGGCAAAGAGATAGGCGTGGGCGATGCGACCTGCAGCGATACTGTTCTTGAGCGTCGCAACGACAAAGTCCTGTCCAACGAGTTGGTCAAACGTTCGCGGACGACGTCGTGTTGCAGTAACTTCGTAGCTCATGCCGTATCAGGCCTCCAGCTCGATAAAAAGAAAACCCCTCCAGCTCCACCCAAGCGGTCTGCGGCACAATCGCCGATCGCTTACCGCTGCTTCCTTCCGGACCTGACGGGGTTGGGCGACGAGGACTTGCACAGGGCCCAGGCTTCAACGCCGAAGGGGCGAATCACGGAGAGAGGGGGATTCGAACCCCCGGTACCCGGTTAGGGTACAAACGCTTTCCAAGCGTTCACCTTCGGCCACTCGGTCACCTCTCCAAGGTTTCCGTTTGCACTAACGACCCGCATTGCCAACGGAACCGAACGGAGAGGGAGGGATTCGAACCCTCGGTACAGCAGAGCTGTACAACGGATTTCGAGTCCGCCCGATTCAACCACTCTCGCACCTCTCCGGACGCGAATGCGCAGAGGATACTACCGTACTCGGGTGCGAAAATCAATACGGATTAGTCGGAGAATCTGATGACGTCGAATGTCTGGGTAATGGCGAGAGTTGAGTCGATAATCCAATCACCGCGGCGTTTGCGTAACGGCACGATGAGCGTTGTCGCCTCGGATTGGTTCGGAACGGGTAGGGTTACCGCGACTGTCGCGCGTCTACCGGTGATTTCTGGTTCGCCGATTTCGGGCATTTCGATCTCGCCGAGTCCGGCGGTGATTTGCGCCAAGGCACCCGGAGCGGCCTCGGCGATAGCAGGGGCGACGGAGCGAAGCGTGTCGCCGTCGGCGGTTTCTAGAGCGGTGAAGAATACGCGGACCGTCCGCCGAATCGACTGGCGTTCGCTTTCCGGATCGGCGCGCGAACACGCAGCAAAAAGTACGCCGCTCGCGACAATGAGAATCGAGACGCGGACGAACGCCGGAAATCGGCGCCGCCCGTTTGTCGTCTCGAATCCCGTGTTTCGGCGGCTAGTTGTAGCTAACAACCGTTCCCGAGAGATGCGCGGTTGCCGGCGCATAGAGTCCGAACGTAAGTCCGTTGAGTAGCAGATTGACGAAACTCGCCTGGTACTCGACGGTCACGTTGATAGCCGCATCACCGGATCGTTTTTCGACCTCACGTCGAATCGCGTCGTAGATTTCGTTGTCCATTGCCGTCGCGGATGCGTTGAACAAGTTAGCCCCACCGGAGTTACCGAGGAACTCGTGGACGGAAACCTTGACCTCAAAGTCACCGATCGGTTGCATTCCGGGCATGTCCTCAACTACCTGAATTCCCGATAGCTGAAACGTCGTACACGCCCCGACGGCCAGTACAGTCATTACGATCGCAACGATCTGTAACGCTCTTTTCATTCAGATCCTCCTTCAGCGATGTTTCGCCGTTCCAAATAGTAGTTCTAACAGCGTTAGAATTCAATGAACGACAAAATAAAGGCGGAAACCGCGATATCTCTACTTCGAACGTGTTTGTGCGTCACCGCGATATACGCCCCGCGATGGCTCGTTTCGAGTCCACCAGATAAAAAAATACCCACGGCTCTACTATTAAACCGTGGGCGTACATCCGTGCCTAAGTGGACTCGCCCTCCAAACGTACGCCTCCTGCGTCCGTCCTCCGGGCCGCCTCCGCCGCTACCGCGACATCCTGTCGCGGTGCGCTCCACGGGTTCGCGCCGCGGCTCCGTTTCGAGTCCACTAGATAAAAAAATACCCACGGCTCTACTATTAAACCGTGGGCATTGCTCCGTGCCTAAGTGGACTCGAACCACCGACCTTTAGATCCGCAATCTAACGCTCTATCCAACTGAGCTATAGGCACATCACTCGGCTGCGACCCTAGTAACGGTCGCACTACCGATTTCGGAGAGGGAGGGATTCGAACCCTCGGTACCCTTACGAGCACAACTCCTTAGCAGGGAGCCCGATTCAACCACTCTCGCACCTCTCCTGGTTGTGTTGGGGCGTCGATGAGCGACCTGATCTCCCCGGAACGACCCGAAGCCCGGTCGATCCGGAGAGAGTGGGATTCGAACCCACGGTACCCGCGAGGGCACAACGGTTTTCAAGACCGCCTCCTTAAACCGCTCGGACACCTCTCCAACGCGCCAAGCACTATACCTGCCGCGCATTGCCTTGTCAATAAATCGATTGGTATAACTACGATCATGAAAGGCGCCGATCACCCCCTTCTCGTCGAATCCACGTTTACCGTCAAAACATACGATATCGACTTTCTCGGTCACGTGAGCAATATCGTCTACATACGCTGGTTGGAGGATCTTCGCCTGCTGTGGCTTTCCACCTACTTCCCTTTAGATGGGCAATTGCAGCGCGGATTCGCCCCGATCCTGACCCGAACGAATATCCAGTATCGTCGGGCAATAAAGCTGTTTGAGCCGGTAGTCGGGCGGATGTGGGTGGAAAGCGTGGGCGCCGCGCGCGTCTATCTCGGTGCGCAGATTCTCGTCGAAGGCCAAACCTGCGCCGACGTGATTCAGGAAGGCGTTTTCGCCGAAGTCGCGACAGGTAAACCGATCCGCGTCCCGCACGATGTCAGGCGCGTCGTCGACGATTGGACCGGGGATGCCGGCTCATAGCCGTTCGCGGAGAACCGCCTCCAAGAATTGGGCGTACACTTCCCAGGAGTGGTACCCGTAGTTACCTGCCATCACAAAGAGTGCCGGAATCCCGCGCTCTCGGGCCCAGTTGTACAACAGCATGTCGCGCTTCAGGAGATCGACGGCCGGCATTTGAATCAGCTGCGTCGACGGCAGTTGATCTCGTTCGTAGGGATCGGATCCATCCACCACGAGAAAGAAGTCGGGTACACCAAATTGTCGTTCGAGTTCACGTAGACCCTCCGTGAGTCGGGCAACGTAGAAACCTTCTTCGCCCGACTCAATTGGAATGTCGATGTCGCTCGGTACATACGACGGATTGGCGCGACCGTCCGGCAAAGCGGTCGGTTGGTCCAGGGGCCATCCAGAAGCCATGTGGATACTCAAAGTAGCGATCGCTGTGTCCCCATGCGTCAGTGCCGCCGTGCCGTCGCCTTTATGCGCGTCAACGTCGACTATCCAGGCTCGTTCTATCTTCTGAGCCCGCTGAAGTCGACGAATGGCGATGACGAGATCGTTGACGGGGCAAAAACCCTCGCCGAAGTCGTACTGGCCGTGGTGCATTCCGCCACCGAGGTAAAAACAGAACTTCCCGGGCAGCTCGAGCGCCAACTCCGCGCCTCGACTTGTGCCGCCGGCCAGACGAAGGGCTTGATCGCGCAAGTCCCACAGGCTCGCCTTGGCTGCCCGCGGTTCGTAGCGGTAGAAGTTCCCGTCGGCATCGACAAGTTCAAACGCCGTCATGATCTCCCGCTCGCATGAACCGGCGTCGGCGTAGAGGCGTTCGAGATATTCGGGATCGTGCGCGAGAGCGGCATCGTCTTTTGAGACGGGCGCGAGCGCCTCTTCAATAAGCCATTCATCAACACGTGCGGCCAGCTCGGGAATCGCGAACAGGTGCTCGAGCGTTCGTCTATCGTTTGACGCGGTTATCGGTATATCTATCCCGAAGTCGGTGATCGGTCGTTTAGGGGTCGCGTCGTGGAGAATCATAGAAGCGACTGTAGTACACGTGCTACCGTTACGACAACGTGAACGTAGCGCTCGACACCCTCGCTGCCGCCCAGGAGTTGCTTGGCGCCCATCTCGTGAAAATTGAGCCTGACGGCGGGTACACGGGAGGGATCATCGTTGAAACTGAAGCTTACCTGGCCAACGACCCCGCGAGTCATTCGTTTCGGGGTCCGACACCGAGAAACACGCCGATGTTCGGCCCCGCAGGCCGCTGGTACGTTTATCGCAGCTACGGAATCCATCACTGCTTAAATCTGGTTACGGGTCCCGAGACTGTCGGGGAGGCGGTACTTATCCGCGCCATCGAGCCGATATACGGATTGGAGACGATCCACGCGCGGCGAGGTCGTGAAGGTACGGATGCAACAAACGGCCCCGGAAAACTAACTGAAGCACTCGACATCGACATGACGGAGAGCGATACCCCGGCAAGCGGCCCGGAGGCGTCACTTCTCCTACTCGATCCGACCGAGGCTCGACGGAGATTTTTACTGGGTTCGGATGTCCTCGACGTTACGCCGCGTGACATCGTTACCTCACGCCGTATCGGTATCTCGCGAGCTATGGACAAATTTTATAGATTTACTATTTTGGACAACAAGTGGGTTGGCCGCCCTCGCGCCCAGCGCGGCCTTAAACCTGTGAGGCCTCAAGTAGCAGTTCGATAATTCGGTCGAGGTCGTCCATCGATAGATATGCGATCTCAATTTTGCCTTTGTCATTGCTGCCGGAGAGAACAACTCGCGTTCCCAGCCGCTCGATAAGGCGCTGTTCAAGCTCGCGCATCTCGATCGTTTTGCCGCCACTGCGGTCTTGCGATCGCGCTTGGTTGTTTTCCAACCGGGTGCGAATATCCGGCTCCGTCTGCCGGCCGCCCTCCGGTCTATACGCGATATCGCCCTGCGCAAGGGCGCTCTCCAACTCGACGCCGTCGTTGAGGAGGGCAACAAGCCGTTCAACGGTTCGGACCGAGAGGTCGTTCGCGACGATACTCGCGGCCAATTGCTCTATTGCCGCGACCGATTCGAGGCCGAGAAGGGTACGGGCATGACCGGCAGAAAGCTCACCATGGGCGACCCGCTCGATCACGGCGGACGGCAGTTTGAGGAGACGTAGGGCATTGGCCAGCGCCGGTCGGCTCATACCGAGTCGCTTTGCCATCTCATCCTGGCTCATGCTCGTGCGCGATTGCAGTTCTTTGTACGCGCGCGCTTCCTCGATCGGGTTGAGGTCTTCCCGCTGGATGTTCTCTATGAGCGCGATCTCGAGTTTCTCGTCGGCGGTAAACTCACCGGGAATGACCGGAACGACGGTAAGTCCAGCGATTTCGGCCGCGCGATACCGCCGCTCGCCGGCGATAATCACGTAGGTGCCGTCGGGCTGCTCCTCGGCGAGGATCGGCTGGATGATCCCCCGTTCCTCTATTGACCGAGCGAGGTCAGCGAGCGGTTCGGCGGCAAAGTCTTTTCGGGGTTGGTCGGGGTTTGGGCGGAGATTCCCGATCGGGACGCTGCGAACGGAGTTGAGTTCGCCCTCGAGCTGGCTCAAGTCGCGCCCCTGGAGGAGCGCGTCGATTCCCTTACCGAGCCGCCGCTGCTTGGACACGCTGAGCAACCTCCTCGGCGAGCTTACGGTAACTGCGCGCACCAACGCATTCGGTGTCGTACTGGGTCACCGGAATACCATGCGACGGGGCTTCGGAAAGCCGAATATTGCGCGGAATGATCGTCCGGAACACGTGCTTGCCGAAGTATCCGATCACTTCCTGGACAACGTCATTCGCCAGCCGCGTTCGGGAATCGTACATCGTGAAAAGGATGCCAAAGAGCTCCAGGCGGTGGTTAAACGAGGTCTGAACCCGCTTGATACTCTGCATAAGCTGGGTAAGACCTTCAAGCGCAAAATACTCGGTTTGGAGCGGGATCATAACGGAATCGGCGGCGACAAGCGCGTTGAGCGTCAGGAGTCCGAGGCTCGGCGGACTATCGACAAACACGTAGTCGTAGGTATTGCGTATCTCGCGTAGCGCGGTATGGAGAAAAAACTCGCGGCGTTCCTGGTCTACAAGCTCGATGTTCGCTCCCGTGAGGTCGGACCCGCCGGGTATAATCGTCAAGCGCTCCTGTGACGTCGGCTGGACCACGTCTTCCGCTTTGTATTCGCCACTGAGGACGCGATAGATCCCGGGTTGTTTTACATCGGCCCCGACACTGGAGGTGAGGTTTCCCTGCGAGTCAAAGTCGATGAGGAGGACACGGCTCCCGAGTTCGGCGAGCGCGGCCCCGAGGTTTGTCGCCGTCGTCGTTTTACCGACGCCACCTTTTTGATTAGCTACGGTGATGATTTTTCCCATAGTGTGGTGCGGCAGTATAGCTCAGCGCGGTCGTTCTGTCACTGCGAATATATATACCGTCATTGACCAACTGGCGCATATTTATTACTACTCAGTGCTCAATGATTCGTCATATTCATAAGGAGGAACTATGCGATCAAAACTCTTGAGCGTACTGCTCATCGTATCTGCCATTGGAATGGTGTATGCCGGTGGCTCGTCGGAGGAAGCTGACGGTCCGATGACAATTACGGTTGCCTCGGACGCCACGTGGCCGCCGATGGAGTTTATTAATACGGACCAGGAGATCGTCGGATTCGACATAGACCTGATCAACGCCATTGCCGACGCGGCCGGCTTTGAGGTCGTCGTCCAGAACACGGCGTGGGACGGTATTTTTGCCGGTCTTGCCAACGGCGACTACGACGCGGTTATCTCGTCGGTCACGATCACCGAGGAACGCGAGCGAACGATGGATTTCTCAATCCCGTACGTCAACGCCGGACAGGTGTTAATTGTGAGCCAGGATGCACCCGCGTCCGTCGAAACGCTCGATGACCTCGTCGGCCAGTCCGTCGGCGCCCAGATCGGTACCACGGGCGCGATCGCGATCGAAGGGGTCGACGGTGTCGAACTGCGCACCTACGACGAGATTGGCCTCGCGATCGAGGACCTCGCCCAGGGTCGAATCGCCGGTGTTGTCGCCGATAATCCAATCGCTGCGGACTTTGCGCTTCAGAACGAGAACTACAGCGAAGTGCTGAAGATCGTTGGCGAGCCGTTTACCGATGAGCTCTACGGGATCGCGGTCAACGAGGGTAACACCGAGGTTCTGGAAATGATCAACGCCGGTCTCGAAGTTGTCCTCAACGACGGTACGATCGAGGAACTCACGGACAAGTGGCTTCGGTAGATTCGCCGAAAAAGTCATCAACCCAAATCACGGTTAGCGACGGAGCGCTGATCCCCGACAGGGGAGAGGCCTCCGTTTTTAGTGCGTGGCGCATCTCTTTTTTTGGTGCGCTCGCGCTGGTCGTGATCCTCCCGCTTGTTTCGCCGGAACCTTATCGAGAAATCATCCGCTTTGTTCCCGACGGAATCCTCCGAACGTTTCAGGTCACCGTCATATCGATCGTTTTTTCCCTCATCATCGGGCTTGTCGCCGGTCTGGGCCGGATTTCTCGTGTAACGCTAATCAACCGTATCGCGACAGTTTACGTCGAGGTTATTCGCGGAATTCCGTTATTGGTGCAGCTGTTCTACATCTACTTTGCGCTCGGTCGTTTTCTGAGTCTTGATCGAATGGTTGCGGCGATCGCGGCTATGTCGATCTGCTACGGCGCGTATATGGGTGAGATTTTCAGGGCCGGTATTCAATCGATCCCCAAAGGCCAGATGGAAGCGGCACTCGCTCTGGGCATGAACCGCGCCCAAGCGCTTCGCCTGGTGATTCTCCCCCAAACGGTCCGGGTCATTCTCCCGCCCATCGGAAACGAGTTTATCGCCCTTCTCAAGGACAGCTCGCTCGTCTCGATCGTCGCGGTGAGTGATCTTCTCCGACGCGGACGCGAGTACGCCTCGACCACGTTCTACTACTTTGAGGCCTACACGATGGTTGCCCTGATCTACCTCGTCATAACGCTCTTTTTCTCAAAGCTCGTGGCGATCATGGAAGAGAGGTTGTCCTACCGTGGCCGATAGAATTCGCATTTCAAACGTTTCCAAGCGCTTTGGATCCGTCGAAGCGGTAAAAAACGCCGACCTTACCGTCGCAGCCGGAGAAGTCGTTTTGATCATCGGCCCATCGGGAAGTGGCAAAAGCACGCTTTTGCGCTGCGTCAACCGTCTCGAGACCGCGACGGAAGGTGAGATTCTCATCGACGAGGACTCAGTCACCGATCCGCACGGCAATATCCGAAAGATTCGCGAGGAAGTGGGAATGGTGTTTCAGAGCTTTAACCTCTTCCCCCACCTCACGGCGTTGGACAACATCGCCCTGTCGCCACGGAAGATTAAGAGAGTCTCGAAAGACGCGGCCTACTCACGCGGGCGAGAGCTCCTGGCGCGCGTTGGACTTGCGGAAAAGGAATCCAGCTACCCCGACGAGCTTTCTGGCGGTCAGCAGCAACGCGTGGCGATCGCCCGAGCGCTCGCGATGGACCCAAAGGTTATGTTGTTTGACGAGCCAACGAGCGCGCTTGATCCCGAGATGATAAAGGAAGTTCTCGACGTCATGCTTGGGCTCGCCAAAGACGGTATGACCATGCTCGTCGTCTCTCACGAAATGGGGTTTGCCCGCGCCGCCGCCGATAAAGTTGTTTTTATGGATAACGGGGAAATTATCGAGTGGGGCAGCCCCGAAAAAGTGTTTGATTCGCCGTCTGAGGAACGCACAAAGCGGTTTCTCGCTCATATTCTCTGACATTTCATAAACTCTCGCCTCTGTTTTACCGACAAGAATGTAAGAGAATCGCGAGTATTCGTGATCGGAATGTTAGAATAGAGTTATAGAGATGAGAAACGGCGACTACCGACAGAACAAAGCTATCATGCGAGCGTTTCCGAAGGTCGAGCTCCACCGTCATCTGGAGGGGGCGTTTTACGTCCCCACACTTCACCGGATTGCGATGGCGAACAAACTCCCATACAGTTCCGATCTCGAATCATTTAAGGCCGAAGTCCAGTTCCCGAGAGATTCGGAGCCGGATTTTCTTAAGTTCCTGTCTAAATTTAAAAACGACTGGTATCGATCGCATCAGGACGTATACGACATCACCCACGATTCGGTGCGCGATTTTGCCGGTGACGGTTTGTTCTATATCGAACTGCGTTTTTCTCCCGAACACTTTGCCCTGCAAAACGATTTTGATCGCATGGAGATTACGCGAGTCGTCATTGAAGCCAGCAACGACGCGGCCAAAGAAATCGGTCTCCATATTCGCTATCTCATCACCTTTAACCGCGCCAAGCAGGATCAACACGAGATGATCGCGCTGTACCGCAAGATTCGCGATCTCGGAATTCCGGAAATTGTCGGAATTGACTTGGCGGGAGACGAAACTCAGTACCCGCCCCGACAGTTCGAGGAGTTTTTTCGAACTGTCAAAGAGGACGGTATCTACGGCACGACAATTCACGCCGGAGAGGTGAGCCCCGCAGATCAGATCTGGGATTCGATCCGATATCTGCACGCGTCGCGTATCGGCCACGGAACGTCATCTGTTGACGATCCGCGTCTTCAAAAAGAACTGATCGAAAAGAGCGTTGTTCTCGAACAATGCATCACGTCCAACTACCAGACCGGATCGTGGGTAGATGAACCCAATCACCCGGTCGGCCGCCTCTATCGCAGCGGCGTCCCCGTAACGATCAACTCGGACGATCCGACGATTCAAGATACCGATCTCACCGACGACTACATGAAAGCCTGCCGCTATTTTGATCTGGAAATAGATGATCTGGTCAAACTAAACCTCACCGCCCTCGACGGCAGTTTTGTCTCGCCCGAGGATAAAGAGGCGCTAAAAACAGAGTACATCCGAAACGTCGAGTCGTTTCGGAAGAACAACGGCCTGTCAGATTAGATCGATTGTTCCACGTGAAACATCTCGGACCACCTCGGTAATCCTGTCCAACTTGACTCTCTCAAACTCAATCGTCACTTCCACGGTACCAGAGAAGTTCTCACCGACGATCTCGGCCCCTGCGGAGCTCAGAGCCTGTGTGAGTTGTTTATGGAGCGAATACGGACATACAACGTGTTTTTGGTGCGTCACGCGTTTCTCGGCCGTCCTGACGGCCGCTAGAGCCCGCCTAGCCGCGTCTCCGTAGGCACGAACCAGTCCGCCGGTTCCTAGTTTGATCCCACCGTAGTAGCGAACAACGGCGATAAGACAATCGGTAATCGCGCTACCACGAAGTACCTCAAGAACGGGCCGGCCGCCCGTTCCCTTTGGTTCCCCGTCGTCGCTCATTCCGTATTTCGTTGAATTGTCCGCATCACACGCGAACGCATATACAACATGCGCCGCCCGCTGATGTTCGTCTCGATATTGTCTGATTACGGTCTGTACGTCGGTGGCGTCGCCTATCGGTTGCGTATACGCGACAAACCGCGAGCGTTTCGCTTCGACTTCTACCCGCGCCTCGCCGAGAGGAACGCGCATTATTCCTCGTCGCTGTCCTCTAGTTTGGCGACGCCGACGAGGTAGTCGGGGCGTTCGACGTTCATAACGGAAACACCGCGGGCCGCACGGCCCTGTTGAGAAACGCCCTCTGCGCGGAGGCGGACGGTAAGGCCCTGCGAGGAAACCGCGATAAACTCGTCTCCGTCGGATACGGGCAAGACGGCGACGACTTCTCCGGTCCCGCCGGTCTCACCTTGGGTAACCGAGAATGCCCGTACGCCCTGACCACCGCGGCCGTGGAGCGCGAAATCGCGAAACGGCGTCCGCTTTCCGGCGCCGTACTCCGTCACCAACAGAACGTATCCGTCCTCTGGTGCCAGGCACGCCCCAGCTATCTCGTCGCCGGCACGGAGCTTGAGTCCGCGCACACCACCGGTATTGCGCCCCATCGCGCGGACCGCACCTTCCTCCATGCGCAACCCCTGCCCGCCGCGGCTGACGAGCAGAAGCGCGTCGTCTCCACTCGTCATCAAAACGGTAACCAGGCGATCCCCGTTCACGAGTTTTACGGCGTATATACCCCGTTTTCGGGCGTTAACAAACGCGTTTGACCGAATCTTGACCACCTGGCCTCGAGCAGTCGCAAAGAAGAGGTTGATATCGGGACTAAAATCGCGAAGCGCTATAACGGAGGCGATATCCTCGTCGGCCGCAATCTCTAAGAGCCCCTTGATGTGCGTACCTTTTGCTTGGCGCGAGGCTTCCGGGATTTCATGAACTTTGAGGAAGTACGCTTTTCCGAGGCTGGTGAAGAAAAGCACGTGATCGTGCGTCGAGCCGATAAAGATGTGTTCAATAAAATCGTCTTCGCGGAGATTGCTCGAAGAGTTGAGTCCCCGGCCGCCGCGACCCTGAGTTTTATAGCTCGAAAACGGCAGGCGCTTGACGTAGCCACGGTTGCTGACGAGAACCACCATATCTTCTTTTTGAATGAGGTCCTCGATATCGATCGCTTCGATCTCGTCCGGCTCGATGTCCGTACGTCGATCGTCACCATACTTCTCGGCGATTTCGTAGGTCTCGCGCTTAATGAGGTCGCGGATCTTCTGTTCGCTGGCCAAAAGGGCGCGAAGTTCCGCAATGAGGGCGCGGACCTGTTCGAGTTCTTCGACGATTTTTTTGGTCTCAAGGCTCGTCAGTTTCTGCAGGCGCATATCGAGGATCGCCTGCGCCTGTCGTTCGGAGAGCTCAAAGCTGGACATCAGGGCGTTTCGGGCGGTTTCGACGTCCGCTGACGCTCGGATGATCCGGATTACCTCGTCGATGTTGTCGAGGGCAATCTTGAGGCCGATAAGAATGTGTTCGCGTTCCTCCGCTTTCCGGAGATCGAACTTTGTCCGGCGAACGATCACCTCATGCCGGTGATCGATAAACGCCTGTAGCATGTCGCGGACCGAAAGTGTCCGCGGCCGTCCGTCTACGAGAGCGAGGGCGTTTACGTTAAAATTGACTTGAAGCTGCGTCTGCGTGAACAGACGATTGAGGACGACTTTGACGTTTGTCCCTTTCTTGAGCTCAATGACGATTCGCATACCGGCGCGGTCGGACTCGTCACGCAGATCCGCGATACCTTCGAGCTTTCTATCGCGAACAAGCTCAGCGATCCGCGTGATGAGCGTGGCTTTATTCACCATGTATGGGATTTCGGTTACGACGATGACGTCTCGCCCGCGCTTGTTTTCCTCGATAACAAACCGCGCCCGGACGGTTATCCGTCCTTTGCCGGTTGCGGCGGCAGCGCGGATCCCTTTTCGCCCGTAGATTATCCCGCCGGTCGGAAAATCCGGGCCCGTGATCTTCTGCAGAAGTCCTTCTGTGCCGATCGCCGGGTCATCGATAATTGCAGCCACGGCGTCGGCGATTTCCCGCAGGTTGTAGGGCGGGATATTTGTCGCCATTCCGACCGCGATTCCGGACGCTCCGTTAGCGAGCAGAAACGGAAACGCCGCCGGAAGCACCAACGGCTCTTGTTCTGAATCGTCGTAGTTTGGACCAAAATCGACCGTTTCCTTCTTGATGTCACGCAAGATCTCTTCGGCGATTTTGTGCATTCGCGCTTCGGTATAGCGCATCGCCGCCGCTGGATCGCCGTCGACCGAGCCGAAGTTGCCCTGGCCGTCGATGACCGGGTAGCGCATCGAAAACGTCTGCGCGAGGCGGACGAGGGCGTCGTACACACTCTGGTCGCCGTGCGGATGGTACTTCCCGAGCACGTCTCCGACGATACGAGCCGCTTTTTTGTACGGCCGGTCGGAGCGGAGCCCCATTTCGCTCATTCCGTAGAGAATCCGACGATGAACGGGCTTTAGTCCGTCGCGAACGTCCGGTAGCGCGCGGCTTACGATTACCGACATCGCGTAGTTGAGATACGAGGTTCGGACTTCGTCCTCGATCGCAACGGGAATAACTCGTCCTGTCTGGTCTGACACTGATATCTCCTAGGACTTAGATGTCGAGGTTGCTAACGGCGAGAGCGTTTTGCTCGATAAACTCTCGCCGCGGAGCGACATGCTCGCCCATGAGGGTTGAAAACACCTCATCAGCCTCGACGGCATCCTCTAGTTTCACCTGCATGATGTTACGCGTCTCCGGGTTCATCGTCGTCTCCCAGAGCTGCCCGGGATTCATCTCGCCGAGCCCCTTGTACCGTTGAATCCCCAGTTTTTCGGTGTCGATACCGTGATTCTCAGCGAGCTCAGCTTCGATCCGGGCGCGATCGGCGTCGTCGTACGCGTAGCGCATCGTTTTTCCGTGGGTAATCTTGTACAACGGCGGCATCGCGATAAATACGTGTCCGGCCTCGACCAAAGCGGACATGTATCGAAAAAAGAACGTCAGGAGGAGCGTGCGTATGTGCGATCCGTCGACGTCGGCGTCGGCCATAATAATCACTTTGTGATACCGCAAACGTTCGAGGTCGAACTCGCTTCCGGCGCCGGCACCGAGCGTCGTAATGATCGGCTGAAGTTTGTCGTTCGCCAGTACTTTGTCGATTCGCGTTTTCTCGACGTTGAGCATCTTTCCCCATAACGGGAGAATCGCCTGGAACTCCCGATCACGTCCTTGCTTGGCGCTGCCGCCGGCCGAGTCTCCCTCAACGATGTAGACCTCGGCCTTGGCGGGATCGCGTTCGCTACAGTCGGCGAGTTTTCCCGGTAATCCGGTGCTCTCGAGGAAACTCTTTCGACGCGTGAGATCGCGCGCGCGTCGCGCTGCTTGTCGGGCTTTGGCGGCAAGTACCGTCTTTTCAAGGATCGCGTCGACGACTTTGGGGTGCTCGTCAAAAAAGTTGGTGAGACTCTCGTTGACCTGGCTTTCGACGATTCCGCGAACCTCGGAGTTGCCGAGTTTTGCTTTAGTCTGGCCCTCAAACTGCGGCTCCATCACCTTGACCGAAACAACGGCGGTCAATCCCTCGCGAACGTCCTCGCCCGAGAGGCTGTCATCCATTTTTTTGGCGTGCTTGGATCGCTTGAGAAAATCGTTAAGTGTCCGCGTCAGGGCGCCACGAAATCCGCTGAGATGCGATCCACCTTCGCGGGTGTTGATGTTGTTGGCAAACGAGAACATCACCTCATTGAAGCTCTCGTTGTACTCAATCGCGATCTCCATCTCGACATCATCCCGATGCGCTTCAAAGTAGATCGGTTCTTTTTGAATCGGCGTCTTTGTCCGATTGAGGAACTGAACAAACTCTTTAACGCCGCCGTCAAACTTGAAATCGTGTTTTTTCGGTTGGGGTAACCGGCGATCTTCGATCGTTATACGAATTCCCTTGTTGAGAAACGCCAGTTCGCGAAGCCGATGGGAGAGCGTGTCGAAGCTGAACGTAATCGACTCAAATATCTGTTCATCGGGCCGAAAGACCACCGTCGTTCCGGTTCGATCGGTCTGTCCCGATTCCGTGACCTCGGTCGAAGCGATCCCGCGTTCGTATTGCTGGCGATAGATATGTCCGCTTCGATGCACTTCCACCTGACACCATGCCGAGAGGGCGTTTACAACCGACACCCCAACGCCGTGCAGTCCGCCCGACACTTTGTAGCTGTCCTTGTCAAACTTCCCACCGGCATGAAGTCGGGTCATAACGACCTCAAGCGCGCTCACCTGTTCATTGGAATGTATATCGACCGGGATACCCCGTCCGTCGTCGTGAACGTAAATGACGTTGTCTTTCTCGATTGCGACATCGATGCGTGAACAATAGCCGGCCAACGCTTCGTCGATGCTGTTGTCGACGACCTCGTAGACAAGATGGTGGAGTCCTTCCGGGCCGGTGCTCCCGATGTACATCCCCGGCCGTTTTCTCACCGGGTCCAGGCCGGTCAGGACCTGGATGTTATCAGCAGAATAATCTCTGGGCATATTTTTCCTTCGTGAAGTCCTCATAGTATAAGGAATTATCGCGTGCGCGTAAACCGAGGCCCAACTACTGTCGGTCTTGTGGATAAGTTGTGGATAAGTTGTGGATCGATGAAAAAGCACTTCACAGGCGTTTGTCCCTTGACAGCTCCGTCCGGTGGCTAGCGTGCGATAAGCAGAAAACATGACCGATTTGTTGCGCTTTATCGGCTAATTTTTTACGCACGCCGCTGGAACCTACGCTGATCTATGGTATGCTTAGAATTTGTGTGTCGATTCTCCAGGCGAGCGTTTTTGGGGATAACTTGTGGATAAAATGAGGATATCATGGCCGATTGGCAGGATAACAAGGTTTTCTGGGACGAAACGGTAAAACACATCGAAAGCAGCGTTTCCGAACAGGAGTACGTGATGTGGTTTCGTCAGATCCGTTTCGCAAAATCCAACGAGGAAAGTATCACCGTCGCCGTTCCTTCATCATTTTATCGCGACCAAGTTAAACAACGATACCTTGATCTTATTGAAAAGACGCTCTTTTCGCTTTCCGGTAGAAACATTCACCTCGATTTTGAAATTGAGCAGCACCATATCGCGGCGCCGGCACCCCAAGTCTCTCGTCGTGATGCCGGGACCGCCGCAAAAAGCTCGGCCAAGAGAACTAAAGTTTCCTATTCCGCCGCTCCAGGTCTCAGCAGCGAGTACTCATTTGAGCACTTTGTCGTTGGTGATAACAACCGTTTTGCTGCAAACGCCGCGCTGGCGATCGCCCGAAATCCCGGGACAACCTACAACCCTTGTCTTATCTACGGAGGTGTAGGTCTCGGTAAGACCCATCTCTTACAGTCGATCGGTAACGAGGTGTTCTACACGAACGATGACGCCCGCATCGTATACGTAACCGCCGAGGATTTTACCAACGAGTTTATCCGCGCGATTCAGGAGAACAAGACTCACCTCTTTAAAAACAAATATCGCCATGCCGACGTGCTCCTGATCGACGACATCCATTTTCTGCAACGGAAGCACGAAACCCAGGAAGAATTGTTCCATACCTTTAACGCGTTGTTTGATGCAAAAAAACAGATGGTCTTTACCTCGGATCGTCCCGTGAGCGAAATCAAAGACATCACCGAGCGCTTACAAAATCGCTTTACCCGTGGTCTTACCGTCGACCTACAGCCGCCAAAAATGGAAACGGCTGTCGCGATTCTCAAAAAAAAGGCGGAGAAAGCGGGCGTGGCGGTCGCCGACGACGTCGTAAATCTGATTTGTCAGAAAATCACGACCAACGTTCGCGATTTGGAAGCGGCACTCACGCGGATGATCGCCTACGCCGAACTCGTAAACAAGGAAGTCTCCGTGGATGTCGCCCAACGACAGTTAAAAGACTTCTTTTCAAGCCCTCTCCAGAACAACATCACGATCGACATCATCCAACGCGTCGTCGCCGACTATTTCAACTTGTCACCAAATGAGCTTAAAGGAAAGAAACGTACCCGCCAGGTCGCGTTTCCGCGTCAACTGGCGATGTATATCACCCGCGAGATTACTGAAGCCTCGATGACGGACGTGGGTACCGAGTTTGGCAATCGAGATCACACAACCGTCATGCACGCCTGTCAGCGAGTCGAAAGCCGAATGCGGACCGATCCAACGATCGAAGACGTCATTCAAACCCTTATCCGTCAGATCAAAGATCAAGGTAGCCGCGCATAGCCTGGGGATAGTCCCGGCATCTTACGGGGATAACTCTTTCCAATGTGGATATCGGGATAAAGTGAGGATAACGAGGAGTGAGTTATCCCGGGCGTAAGTACTGTTGTTATGTAGTCTTACCGAGGATTTCCACATATCCCGAGGCCCTACTACCACTACTACTACTCTCTATTACTATGTATACTATGGGAGAAAGGAGCACATAAACACCGTGAAGTTCACAGTAGAGCGCGATGCGATTACGCGAGAAATCCAAATAGCGCAGGAGATCATCGCGTCCCGGTCTAACATGTCGATCCTTTCCAACGTTTTGCTTCAGGCTCAGGACAATACCCTTATTATCCGCGCCACCGACCTAAAGGTGAGTTTCGAGACCGCCATCGCGGTGTCGGTGGTGGAACCGGGAATGACGACCGTCTTCTGCGACAAGCTGTTGGGAATCCTCCGGTCGCTCCCGTCCGGCGATATCGAGTTTGAACAGAATCCCGTGAATACCGGCGAGAACTTTGTGATCACCCCAAAGTTCAAGAAAATCGATTTTCGTCTCCGGAGTATCCCGGCCGACAAGTATCCCGAAGTCCAGACTCAGTCGGAATCCGGATACTTTGATTTTCCTCAAGATGTGTTTATCGAGATGGTCTCCCAAACCGCGTTCGCCGTTTCCGACGACGAGACGCGGTTCTTTATGAACGGCGTATTTCTTGAACGTGAGGGTGACAGTCTTATCATGGTTGCGACTGACGGCCGCCGACTCTCATTTATCAGCCAAGACATGCCCGAGGGCGTATCCGATTTCTCCGGCGTTATTATTCCGCCGAAGGTACTCAACCTCGTTCGTAAGCTCGCCACCGGCGAGGGAATGCTCAGCATTGCCGTTGCCGACAAGCACGTGTTTTTTGCGTTCGACGATCATTTGATCTCGTCGGCGCTAATCGATGGGCAGTTTCCCAACTACCGCCGCGTTATACCGGAAAAACAGGAGTACAGCGTCGTTCTCGACAAAAACGAGTTGAATGAGGCGTTAAAACGCGTTTCGTTGCTTGTCGAAAAATCGCGACGCATATACCTGGACTTGAGCTCAAACCAGCTGGAGATCCGGAGCGAAGAAAGTGAGATAGGGATCGCTCGCGAGGCGCTGTCCGTAGAGTACGACGGACCGGAAACCACAATCGCCCTCAACTATACGTACCTGGTCGATCCGATCCGGGTGGTCGACAGCGATCTCCTCTCGCTGCATTTCACCGATCCGAGTAAGGCCCTTACCGTTTACAGCGAGCCCCAAGACCGGTATTTCCATATCGTCATGCCGATGCAGATCCAATAGAATCCACGCTCGTGGGATTCGAGCGCGTCCGGCACTACAACTTCCGAAACCTTCGCGACGCAACAACTGATCTATCCGCGCCCCAGGTGTTTCTTCTCGGCGAAAACGGGCAGGGTAAGAGCAACTTTCTTGAGAGTCTGTACCTGTTGAGCTATGGAGCAGGATTTCGTTCTCGCCGCGACGCCGATATGGTTCGAATCGGGACCGAGGAAATGGCGGTTGACGGCGATGTCTCGTCTAACGGAAGTATGCGGCGGATCTTTGTGACGGTGAATCGCGACCGAAAGCAAATCCGAATCGACGGGGAAACGGTCAAGGATCGCCGTGACATGATCGACGTCGTACCGACCGTTCTGTTCCGCCATAGCGATATGGATTTTGTCCAGGGTTCGCCTGATTTGCAGCGATGGTTTATCGATCAAACGTTAAGTATGAGTGATGTACTGTACGTCGACGACCTCCGCCGTTATCGGCGGGTTCTCAGGAATCGCAATGAGGCGCTCAAAAGGTCCGAGGTCGAGCTACTCGCAATATACGACTACGAGTTGGCGGAAATCGGAGTTGCCTTGACCGCTCGGCGCGAAGCGGTTATTCGCGAGTTTGACGAAGTCTTTTTGGAAGAGTACCGCGCTATAGCCGGATTGCCCGACGACGTTAGTATCGCGTATCGACCGAGCTGGAACGTGGATTTGACCGTTGAGAACGTCCTTTCCCACCTTGCAGACCGGCGTATAAACGATCTGGATCAAAGAACGTCTACCAGCGGCCCGCACCGCGACCGCATTATGTTTCGTTATCAAGACGGCGATTTTGTAAAAATAGCGTCAACCGGGCAGATACGCTTGGTGTCCCTCATTCTCCGCGTTGCGCAAGCACGATTTTACGGGGCAATTCGCGGTAAGCTCCCGGTACTCCTGCTCGACGACGTCCTGCTCGAACTGGATCCCGTGCGTCGAGAGCGCTTTGTCGAGCGTTTGCCACCGGCCGAACAACGCGTGTTTACTTTTCTCCCGGGCGAGGCGTACGACGCTTATCGGGACAATAGTACGTTGGTATACTACGTCGAGGATGGCGCAATTCGAGGAGAAGCCGGCTCGTGACTTGGTTAACCGCCTTATCGAGTCGTTTGGCGGTCAGGACACACAGGGAGTCGTGCCGTTTGTCCGTCTCTGGCACACCATCGTCGGCCCCGATGCGGCCGCTCATTCCCGCGTTATCGATATTCGTAACGGCGCGGTCGTCGTCGGAGTCGATCATCCGGCATGGATTCAGCGGATGCACCTCCAACGGGACAAGACCGTCAAAGTTATCAACCGACAATTTCCCGATTTACGCGTCCGCTACATTCACTTTGTTGTCGTTGATGATCTGGATCGTGATCGCCCGCCCGCCGGACGCGATCTCGAACAACCGCCACCGATAGAACCCGTGCCACGCCAACCAGAGCGGACAAAACCGGATAAATCAACGGGAGAGGCGGCCGCTGACGACGAGCTGCAACGAGACTTGGACAGTCTTCGAAGAGCGATCGAGCGTCGGCGTTCCGATTGACATTGACAAAGAGCCACAGCTATACTTTGCGACCTGTTACGAAGATAGAGGAGTTACCGTTATGAAGCGAACGTATCAGCCGAGTCGCGTCAAACGTAACCGTAAGTTTGGATTTCGCGCCCGCATGAAAACGCGGGGAGGACGTTTGGTATTAAAGCGCCGACGAGCGAAAGGCCGAAGTAAACTGACGGTTGCGGATGAGAAAAAGCCTTACTAAGGCAGAGATCCTTCGGAATAAGCGGGACATAACCCGTGTCTTTTCCGACTCAACCGCGTTTCGTACCAACGGGCTCCACCTCAGAATCGTCGCCAACGACGTGGGGTGGAGCCGTGTTGTGTTTGCTGCCGTGCGTTCTTACCGTCGAGCCGTTGATCGAAATCGGGCGCGACGACGTGTCCGTGAAGCGTACAGAGATTTCAAGCACCGGATGACCGGCCACTACGATTTAGCGTTTATTCTGTACCCCGGCTCTTTTTCCTATTCGGAACGGTACCACCAAGTTGAGAATCTACTTCGCAGGTCCGGCGTAATCGCGGACCGGTAAGGAATAAAGATGGAACGAAACACGCTACTCGCCGTGATTCTGTCGGTAGTGGTAATAACGATCGGATTTACCGTTCAACAGGTATTCTTTCCGCCAAGCTCGAACACCGAAACCGTTGATGAAACACCGACACAAGACGAGAGTGTCGCCGCTAATTCGCCGGAAGGATCGGTGAGTTCAACGAGCGATGATGCACCGACGTTTGTCGCCATAGACGCCGAAGGGCCGGTTCGACCCGTGAGCGAGTCGGGAATCAGTCCTGACCTCGTCGAGTACGAGAACGAAATCATGCGGGTCACGTTTGATCCCGCCGGCGCACGAATCGTCTCATTCCAGTTGCTTGAACATCTCGACGGCGATGAACCGGTAGAGATGGTGATGCAAGGTGAGACGGGGCGTGGCGCTTTTGAGATAGCGTTTGGGAACGTCGCCGCCGCGCCGGTTAGCGCGCTGTTTCGTCGCGTCGCTACCTCCGATGCAAACGAGATAGCATTTGCGCGCGAGTTCTTTGTCGAGGGCGCACCCGACCAACCCTTTCGGGTTGTGCGCAGTTATCGGTTCTATCCCGGTGAATACGTCATTGAGACCGCGGTCGAAATCCAAAACTCGGTAAACGCGATGATACCGCTGGACGCCGACGGCGCGAGTTACACTATTACCTATGGACCGCAAATAGGTCCCTCGTACGAGGAACTGGACAATCGTAGAGAGTATCGGAACTTCTCGTACTACGACGGGGATCGTCGCCGCAACATTCGCATACGCGGTGAGGGCGTCGAGATTATGCAAGAGCGAGTCTCCTGGGCAGCGCTTGCCGGAAAGTACTTTGCGGTAATCGCGATACCCGGTGCGAGCGATTTTACGTGGACATTTTCGACCGAACGCCCGGAAGGACTGCGCGATGGCGCCGCAATGGCGTTGACCCGACCGACTATTCGTTCCGCGGCCAACCGCGACGTCTATCGATTCTACGTTGGTCCCAAGGTGCAACGCGTCCTCGAGCGTTACAACGATGCAGACGATAACGCGCTTGGATTACGCAATCTCGATTTAGATCAAGTACAGGATCGGCGATTTTTATTCGGCTGGCTCGAATCGATTCTTAAATACTTGATGCAGCTTCTTTATCGACTGGTACCGAACTACGGCATCGCCATAATAATCCTCACGATTATCGTAAAGGCCTTGCTTTTTCCGCTAACTCACAAGAGCTATGAGAGCACCAGCCGAATGCAGACCCTAAATCCCAAGATTCAAGAGCTCCGGACAAAATACAAGGACGATCCGCAAAAGATGAACGCGGCGATGGCCGCGCTCTACAAAAAAGAAGGCGTCAATCCGCTTGGTGGTTGTCTCCCGCTGGCGCTTCAGTTTCCATTTTTTATTGCGATGTTCGGCGTCTTCAACAACCATTTCGACCTTCGCGGGGCGACATTTATCCCGGGCTGGATCACCGATCTCTCGGCGCCCGAGTCAATTCTGAACTTTGGCGATTTCACGCTTCCGCTTCTCGGTTGGACCGATCTCCGGCTCTTGCCCATCGTATTTGTCGGAACACAGTTATTGACGAGTAAGCTGATGCAAAATCCTGCCGCGGGGACGAGCGGTAGTCAGATGAAGTTCATGCAGTACGGAATGCCGATAATGTTCTTCTTTATTCTGTACAACATGCCGAGCGGCCTGCTGGTGTATTGGATTTTCTCCAACGTTCTCACCGTGGGACAGCAGTACTACATTAACCAGCGGCGCAAACGCCAGATAACGGAGTAGATATGGAACGATTTTACGAAGGGCGAACCGAGCAGGAAGCGATCGACGCTGCCGCAGAGGCGTTAGGTTTAGAGCAAGACGAGTTTGAGGTTGAAATACTCGAAACTCAGAAACAGGGATTCCTTGGGCTCAGTAAGACCGTCAGGATTCGGGTACTGCTCCCGGGTGAGCCTGAACAAACCGATACAAGTCACGAAGCGGCAACCGCCCAGACGAGCAGTGCATCGCGGATTAGAACTGCTCAGAATCCCGAGGCCGAAACCGATTTTGAACATGGCGTTGTCGATTTTGTGCGCCAGGTAACTACAAAGATGGGATTCCCCGCCGACGTCGTGATAATGTACCGCGACGAAAATAAGTTGGGTCTCCGTTTGGACTCAGAACATGCTAATATCCTCATAGGGCGAAAGGGAAAAAACCTCGATGCTCTACAGGTTTTGGTAAATGTGGTGGCGGCGACACTCGGGGCGAGCGACGTCAAAATCATCCTCGACACCGAAGGGTATCGGGCACGGCGTGAGGAGCAGTTGATCCAGTTGGCGCATAAGGTCGGCGATCAGGTGCTCCGTTCCCGTGGAAGCAAGCTCCTTGAGCCAATGAATCCGTTTGAACGGCGCTTGATCCACACGACGCTCAACGATATCGAGAACATCGGTACCGAGAGCGAAGGCGACGGGCTATACAAGCAAGTTCGGGTCTTTTACCGAGGATCGAATTTCGGGCGGTAGCTCCGGAAACTGTGGATAAGTGGTGGATAACGCCCGCTTTTGTCGATGAAAACGCCGGCGACCACCACTAAGTAAATGATTTTTTGGATTTTTTGGGCGGTAAAGGACGCACTGTAAGAGCGATTCTGTCTACTAATGTGTAGTAGGCGTCACTTTCGACGTGTGGATAAGCTGTGGATAACTGAGGGGGAGAACGTGACATTTGACGATTCGGTAAAATACCAAGAAAGCCATGAATGGGCGCGGCACGAGGACGATCTCGTCGTCGTGGGTATCTCCGACTATGCCCAGGACGAACTCGGCGATGTCGTTTTTGTCGAGCTTCCGGAACTTGGAACCACGCTAAAAAAGGGTGATGCTTTTGGGGTCGTCGAAAGCGTCAAAGCGGCGAGTGACCTCTATATGCCTGTCGGTGGCGAGATCGCAGCCGTAAATGAAGTGTTGAAAGACAAACCGGAGACGATAAACGAGGCGCCCTTTGGAAGCGGTTGGGTCATCAAGATCAAACCAAGCGATACGACGGACCTCGACGATTTAATGGACGCCGCTGGATACAAGACGTTTACCGAGGGTCTCGACAGCTAAGCCCAGCTCTTTTTTGCTTGAATTTGTCTCGGCGCGGCATTATCGTTCGAAATCTGAACGATAGCGAACAGGAGTAGGTCTATGAAAACAGGAAATACCGGCGCGGTCGCGACAAACGTCGACTATCGCGTTAAAGACTTGAGTCTTGCCGATTTTGGCCGTAAGGAGATCGAGATTGCCGAGCACGAGATGCCCGGACTTATGGCGACCCGAGAGAAGTACGGTCCGCAGAAACCCCTGGCCGGGGCCCGAATCTCCGGTAGCCTCCATATGACAATTCAAACCGCGGTGCTCATCGAGACGTTGGTTGAGCTTGGCGCCGATGTGAGATGGGCCAGTTGTAATATCTTCTCAACGCAAGATCACGCTGCCGCCGCCGTCGTCGTCGGGCGACCCGAAAACGGGGGCACGGTCGAAAATCCCGGCGGCGTTCCCGTATTCGCGTGGAAAGGCGAGACCCTGGAAGAGTACTGGGATATGACGCTCAATGCATTGAGCTTTCCCGACGGTAAGGGACCGCATCTCATCGTCGACGACGGTGGCGACGCAACCCTCCTTCTCCACAAAGGTGTTGAAATGGAAGACGGATCAACATGGTTCGATCAATCCGCCGACAGTCACGAAGAGAAAGTAATCAAAGACCTTCTGCGCCGAGTCGGTAGCGAGAGCGGCACCTTTTTTCATGAGCATGTCGCCGACTGGCGCGGTGTGAGCGAGGAAACCACAACGGGGGTCCATCGACTCTATAAAATGGCAGCTGAAAACACGCTTCTCGTACCCGCTATCAACGTCAACGACAGCGTTACGAAAAGCAAGTTCGACAATCTCTATGGCTGTCGAGAAAGCCTCATTGATGGAATCAAGCGCGGTACCGACGTCATGATCGCCGGGAAAACCGCCTTGGTGTGCGGCTACGGAGATGTTGGCAAGGGCAGCGCCCAGAGCCTTCGCAGCCAGGGAGCCCGCGTTATCGTTACCGAAATCGATCCGATTTGCGCACTTCAGGCCGCGATGGAAGGCTACGAAGTAAAACGGCTCGAAGACGTTATCGCTGAGGTCGACATCTTTGTGACAGCAACCGGTAATCGCGACATCATTACGCTTGACCACATGAAAATGATGAAAGACCAGGCGATCGTTTCGAACATCGGGCACTTCGACAACGAAATCCAGGTGGATCGGCTGCAACGCGAACCGGGCATCTCCCACCAGAACATAAAGGCGCAAGTTGACAAGTACACATTTGCCGACGGACACGCGATCTATCTCTTAAGCGAGGGGCGGCTTGTTAACCTCGGCAACGCGACGGGACATCCGAGTTTTGTAATGTCAAACAGCTTTACCAATCAGACGTTGGCCCAGATTGATCTCTGGACCCATCGCGATGAGTACGGCCCCGAAGTGCGGGTACTCGATAAAAAGCTCGACGAAGAGGTCGCGCGCCTTCACCTCGAGAAACTCGGTATACATTTGACCGAGCTAACGCCCGATCAGGCCGCCTATATCAACGTTGAAACCGACGGACCCTATAAACCGGATTGGTATCGCTACTAAGCAAGCAAAAGGAAAGGCCACGATGAGCAACGAGAAGTACGTATTTACGTCCGAGAGCGTGGGCGAGGGACATCCTGACAAACTAGCCGACCAGATCAGCGACGGCATTCTCGACGCGTGTTTGCGCGACGATCCGATGAGCCGCGTTGCCTGCGAGACGTTTACCACAACGGGGCTCGTATTGGTCGGCGGAGAAATCACGACAAAAACCTACGTTGACGTTCAGGAGATTGCTCGCGGAGTGGCCAAACGAGTCGGATATGACGATCCGGCATACGGACTCGACTACGAGTCGATGAGCGTCATGAGCACGATCCATGCGCAAAGCGCCGATATTTCGCAAGGCGTGAGCGGCACGGGGCTTCGTGAGTTTGAAGGGCAGCAGGGAGCCGGTGACCAGGGAATGATGTTCGGTTTTGCCTGCAATGAGACCGATGAGCTTATGCCCGCGCCGATTCACTACGCGCATGGCCTTCTTCGTCACGCGGCACAGTTGCGCAAGAACGGCGATATCAGTTGGCTCCGACCCGACTCCAAAAGTCAGGTGACGATCGAGTACGACGGGCATAAACCCGTTCGCGTAGATACGGTCGTCATCAGCCACCAACACGATCCCGACGTATCGTACGACCAGATAATGGAGGCGATTCGCGAGAAGGTCATCAAGCCTGTCCTCGAGCCGACCGGTTTGCTCGATAGCTCAACGCGTATTTTTGTTAATCCGACCGGCCGGTTTGTTATCGGTGGTCCGCACGGAGACGCGGGACTCACCGGTCGAAAAATCATCGTCGATACCTACGGAGGTATGGGCCGCCACGGAGGTGGCGCGTTTAGCGGAAAGGACCCAACAAAGGTCGATCGTTCCGCGGCCTACATGGCTCGATACGTCGCCAAGAACATCGTTGCGGCGGGACTTGCGGAGCGTGCCGAGATCCAACTCGCCTACGCGATCGGCGTGCCGTTTCCGGTCAGTGTCATGGTCGACAGTTTTGGAACCGGTTCGGAGGACGATGCGGCGATCGCCAAAGCCGTCACCTCGGTGTTTGATCTTTCTCCGGCGGGGATCGTCAAGGACCTCGAGCTCCGACGTCCGATTTACGGACCTTCGGCCGCTTACGGTCATTTTGGTCGCTCCGAGTTCTCCTGGGAGAAAACCGACAAAGTCGAGGGGCTTCGTGGGGCAATCGCCTAATCGGCGGATTTGATGAGTGAGCGGCGCGTTGTCGATTTGCTCGCCGCAAATCGGACGCTGTTCAGCTTTGAGTTTTTCCCCCCGAAAACGGAAAGAGGGTGGGACAAGCTATTTCGAACGATCGGTGAGGAACTGCTTCCACTCGGCCCCGATTACGTCAGCGTCACGTACGGAGCCGGGGGATCGACGCGGGACCGGACGCACCGATTGGTCGAAAAAATCCACGATCAGTTCGATTTGACCGTTGTCGCGCATCTCACCTGCGTTGGATCGGATCAAGACGAAATCGATACGATTCTCAAAGAGTACAACCGCATTGGGGTACGTAATATCCTCGCCCTCCGTGGCGATCCCCCGCAGGATCCTCAACTGCGGGCGACGATCGCCGATCGGCTCGGGCCCTCGGGTGAAGGAAGTCCGGACTTTCCTCATGCGGTCGATCTCGTCGCCTACATCCGCAAGAACTACCCGCAATTCTCCATCGGCGTCGCCGGGTTCCCCGAGGGACATCCGGCGACGCCAAATCGCCTCCGGGAGATCGAGCTCCTCAAGGAGAAGATCGACGCCGGCGCTGACTACATCGTCACTCAGCTGTTTTTTGACAACAGAGACTACTTCGACTACGTCGATCGACTCGCGGTAGCGGGCGTTCACGTTCCGGTTATCGCCGGTATTATGCCGGTGAGCTCTCGATCCGGGACAGTTCGAATGGCTGATCTTGCCGCGGGAGCGAGGTTTCCGGCGGCGCTTCTCCGTGCGATCGATCGGACCGAGGACGACGACGGCATCGGGCGGGTTGGAACGCATTGGGCAACCGCCCAGGTAGCCGAACTCCTCAACGCCGCGGTACCCGGTATTCATCTTTACACGCTCAACAACTCTCGCTCGACGATAAAGATTTGCGAAAATCTTGGAATCACAAGTTATCGTGGACTCAGGAGTCGATCCTAGTAATGATGGCCGAGGCCAATAAAAATCTCGCGAATCTGTCCGTCGAGCGGACTTGTGCCGTCGGCAACCTCACCAAGGTCGACGCCGTACGAGCCGCGGATGTAGAGACTCCGCGCAAAGAGCGGAAATCCGATCACTTCTATTCCGCCTCCAAACTTCACATCGCGGTTTAAGTTAAAACTCGAGTCGTCGTAAAAGTCGCCGCGTAAGTCGCGCACCATAGCGACGTCAAAAAATCCGCCAAATTGCATTTCGAAGATAGGCTCGAGCGTCCAAACGGTTACCGCTGCGTCCAAGTTGAGAAAAAGGCCGAGATTCCCGTTCATGCGATCGTTGAGAATACCCCGCGCCTCTTTCGCGGCGTCGTCTTGATCTTCGTCCGCGCCGTCGATTAAGTAAAAACTAAAAACACGACCGCTCACGCCGGCTTTTGGCCAGACATCATCGGAGGGGTGCCAGAGCTTTCGATACCACGCGGTTTCAAACTCGAGCGTATACCCTGCGTCGTACTCCTCAAAGTTGTAGACGTTGGTATTTTCAAGCTCGATCGTTTGGCCGTTTCGATAGTTGCCGAACCAGTCCGTTCGTCCGGCCCCAAGGCTGTGCCGAAATCCCGTTTCAAGCCCGTCCCGCTCGTCGCTTACGCCGCCGGGCCAATAGTTGATTTGTGTGAAGAGTTCCGGGCTGTACTCTAACATCCCAAACCCGGGCATAACGGCACCGGTATCGATCGTCGTTCCCAAACCAAGCCGACTGCTCAGGAAATGGGTGTCGTCCGCGTCCGGATCATCGGTCATGTACCGGTACCCCTGCGTATACTTGAGCAGCCAGGTTTGACCGACCCAGTCAAACTCATAGCCCAGTCCGACAGCCGTTTCAAAATCGACGTTGTTGCCTTCGAGTTCTATGTCGGAGGCTTCGTAGGAAAACGATTGCTCAAACGACAATTGCCAGCGGCGCTCAAACATATTAAACGGCAGCGTAAAGTCGGCCTTGACGGTGTAGATATCCTCTTCATCTTCCGTCCGCTCGTAGTCCAGGTCGAGTGAAAGCTCTTGGAGCGTCCCGAAAAAGTTATAGTCGCGCCCGCGAAGACTGAGGAGGAGGCCGTCGTTGGAATCATATCGAAAATAGGGGAGGGCGATGATGTTGAGCGTATCAACGACTGCGATCTCCACAACGACCATCTGCTGGTCGGCGTCTTCGCTGGTGGGGAGAACCCGATAGGACACCGTCGCTTCCTGCAGTTGCCGTTGATTAATTAGCAACTGGTGTTGGTCTTCCAGAAACGCCTCAAGTTCGACGCGGCTTTCAAAAACAAGCCCTTCGCGAATATCGACGACGTCTTCTAACGCCCACTGTCGAGTTCGGCCGTCGATGGAATAGTCGACCTCGGTGATCAATACCGGGAGCGTCTGATTGTCTTGAGCCCATAGTGAAGTACTCGAGAGTACGAGCGCGAGCACGAGGATAGCGTGTATCGCACGCGTCCGTACCGATTTGTTGCTTAGCATTGCATTTCTCTCTTTTTTCGAAGCGTCGTCATCTTAGCCGCGATGACCACGTTTGTCATGTAGGAGGTCGGCTATATAGCTCTCAGCCGTATCAAGCACGTCCGGAAGCGCGGCCTCTTCCTCCCGCGTAAAGCGTTCCAACACCCAATCGGCCACCCGACGGGTCGCGGGTGGACGACCGATCCCGAGGCGTAGTCGCCAAAAGTCACTGGTTGAGAGGCTATTGGCGATCGAACGGATACCGTTATGCCCACGATGTCCGCCGCCCCAGACTATTTGGACCGTGCCAAACGCTGTCTCGAGATCGTCGGAGACGACCAGTAACTGGTCCGCAGTAAGAGAGAAGAACGCGAGGGCTGCTTGTACGCTTCTCCCACTGTTGTTTATGTACGTTTGCGGTTTGAGGAGTACGAGTGAACCGCGACGACTGAAGCGACCGTGAAACTTCTCTTTCCAATCCCTCGAGTCGTCGGGAACGACGCGATCCGCTACCAGCCACCCGGCGTTGTGACGAGTGTTGGCGTAGCGGCGCTCCGGGTTGCCGAGAAAGGCGACAAGTCGGATATCCGCTTGATTTCGCGGGGTCTTCATAGTACGAAGTGTACATGAACGGCCGCGCGCGCGTCGTGAGATCGACAAGCTCGGATCCATTTCTCAACCTTGCGATCGAGGACAACCTCCTTACCGATATCCAACCGGGATCGATGACGCTGTTTTTGTGGCGGAACGCTCCCTGTGTTGTGATTGGCCGGCACCAAAACCCGTGGATCGAGTGCGATCTTACCGCGATGGGAGCGAATGACGTTCCCCTCGTGCGGCGGCGCAGCGGGGGCGGAACGGTGTATCACGACCTCGGAAACACAAACTTCACCTTTCTCGCCTCGTCCGATCGATACGACCAGCATGTGCATTTTGGCGTCGTTCTGCGCGCACTTACCGATTTAGGGATATCGGCGCAGGTGAACAAACGGAACGACATCATCGTGAATGGTCGCAAAGTATCGGGAAGTGCGTTTAAGCGCACGCGTGAACGAAGCTATCACCACGGTACCTTGCTCGTATGCGCGGACCTGGATCTTCTACTTGCCTATCTGACACCGCGAGAGACCGGCGTCGAGTCGCGCGGGATTCGCTCTGTACGTTCTCAGGTTAGCAATCTCTGCGAGCTTGTTGCGAATATCGATCACGATCGCGTGTGCGACGGCCTCGCGGCTGCGTTCGCCGGCCAGGTTGGAGTCGACGTGGTTACCGAAACAGTTTCGGATGACGACGCCCGTGCGCGACCGGGTGTCGCAAAGTCGCGTGACGAACTTCTGTCCTGGGAGTGGCGATTTGGAAAAACGCCTGATTTTGTCCGGGTTCTTCCGACGAATGCAAATTCGGGAGCTATCACGATCACGGTAACCGGCGGCGTAGTTTCGGCCATCTCCGCCGACCCGTCGGCTGTTGCTCCGAGTGCGATGCAAGGGCTTCAGACGCGCCTCGTCGGCGCGCGATACGATTCGATCTTTACGCGGCTACCTGGCGACTTATCCGGTGACGAAGGTGATTCCGGAATACTCGCGGCACGCCGCGCGGCAGAATAACGGAGGTAAGCGGACACATGAGCGTACACATCGGAGCAGAGGAAACGGCGATCGCCCGAACAGTTCTCCTTCCCGGAGATCCCCTTCGGGCGAAGTATGTCGCCGAGACCTATCTGACGGACCCAAAACGATACAACGAGGTCAGAGGTATGTTGGGATATACCGGAATCTGGAACGAGCGACGGGTGTCGGTCCAGGGATCGGGGATGGGGATGCCCTCGTTGGCGATTTACGTCAACGAGTTGATAAAGTCCTACGGTGCGCGGCGCTTGATTCGCATCGGGTCGTGCGGTGCGATCCAACCGGGGCTAAAACCCCGCGATATTGTGATCGCGATGACCGCCTCAAGTGATTCGGCGATGAATCGAAGACGTTTTGACGGAATGGAGTACGCGCCGGCGGCAACCTGGGCGCTTATCCGTCGCGCCGCCGAAATCGCCGAGAAGCGCGGAACTCGGTTTCACGTAGGCGGGATTCTGTCCAGCGACACGTTTTATCAAGACGATCCCGAGAGTTGGCAACTGTGGGCTCGATTCGGGACCTTGGCGATCGAAATGGAAACCAGTCAGCTGTATACCTTAGCTGCGATGCACGGAGTCGAAGCACTCTCGATCCTCACCGTAAGCGACAGCCTCGTCGATGGCTCGGAACTTTCGGCGATTGACCGAGAACGCTCATTTGGCGAGATGGCCGAAATCGCGCTGGAACTGATCTAGCTACTAGGGAGTAGAAAAAGCAACGCAACGCCGGCAACTGCGATAACCGCGCCGAGCACCTCTCTGAACGAGATTTTATCTTTGTAGACGAGGACGGTCACCGGAATAAGCAGGATGGGCGTCGTCGCGGCGAGGGTCGCGGCAACACCCGCACCAGCACGTTGCGCGGCGTACAAACCGAGCGATACACCGAGAAACGGACCAAAAAACGCTCCACGCCCGGTGTGGCGCATCGCCGCGGTATCGAGAAACGCCTTGCCGACGGAACGCCAGTGCCTTTTTATCGTTACAAGTACGGCAAAACCGATAACTCCGGCGAGCGCCCTGATCTGTGTTGCCCCAAATGGATCGTAGGTCGGAGCCCCGTATCTACTGAGGACGAGCCCCAGTGCCTGGCCCAGCGCGCCCAAGGCCGCAAACCACACCCCACGTACCGGATGAGGCCGCCGAACTGTATCGGGCGCGTGGCGAGCGGTGGTGACGGTCACGATGCCGATGACCGTGAGGACTATCGCGGTGATTTGCAACGGCGATAGACGTTCGCGCAGAACGATTCCGGCAAAGACAGCGGTTAAGGGCGGGACCAAGGCATAGACGACCATCGATACTCTGGCGCCGACGTCGATAAACGCCTGAAAGAGAAAAACGTCGCCCAAGACAAATCCGATCAAACCTGAAAGCGCCAGCCAGAACCAGATATGGGCACCTGCATCGAGCGGGAGCGGCGTACCTCTCACAAAAACGGAGACGAGAATAAACGCAATAAACGCGAAGAATATACGGATGATGTTTACGGAAAGGGCGCCGATTCGGCGACCCGCAGCCTCAAAAGAGAGACTGGTGACCGTCCAGCACAGTGCAGTTCCGATGCCGGCTAGGTGACCGGCGAGTTGAGCGTTCAATCGTTGCTTGCCTTTCCTTTCTCGAGTAGTATACAGGCGTCGCCATGACGATCGAATCAGTGTTCGCTGTCGTGACAGAATACCGCCGGATCTTGAGCATCTTGGCCCTCGCCATCCCCGTAGTCGCGTTTGTCATCAGTTGGATGCACGGCGTCTATCAGGGGCGTGAAGCACCGTGGCGACAGTTTTACGCCTTGCTGCTTCATCTCTCTACGGTTCTCGTAGCGACGATCGTAGCGTTTTTCCTGTTTTTCCTGTACCAGGGAGGAAGCTTTACCGACGATGCCGTCCCGCGGATCGTCATTGTCGCGACGATCGCCGGATGGGCGCTCACAATACTCTTTGTAAAACGCGTGGTCGACTTTCCGTTTATTCGGACCGTACGCTCTCCGTTAGGGCTTCTTATTGCGTGGTTGCTTGCCTGGAGCGCCGGATTTGTTGTCTACGTATTTGACCTTGCCCTTATTCCCGGTCCCGAATACGTCACGATGCTTGCGGCAATTCTTGTCGTGTTCCTTGTTTTTCGTGCGTTGTTTCGGGTGTTCGCTCGCGAAAGATGAAGTGGCGATGGGACTGTACGTGGATTACCGGCGCGAGTAGCGGAATTGGCGCTGCCCTTGCGCGCGAGATCGCGGCGCCGAAACGAGAACTCGTCTTGTCAGGGCGATCGCTCGAGCGGCTCAACGATGTCGCGGATGTGTGTCGAAATCGCGGCGCTATGGTTGAGGTTCTCCCGTTTGACCTTGGCGACGCGTCTGAACGGAAAAAAGCGATACAGGCGGTCATCGCGCGGGCTCGCACAGTAGACGCACTTATCAACAACGCCGGAATCAGTCAACGTGGAATCGCCCTCGAAACCGACCTTACCGTCGATCGTCGTATCCTCGAGGTCGACTATTTTGCGGGGGTCGAGCTTACCAAGGCTGTTTTTCCTGCCATGGTCGACGCCGGCCGCGGTTGCGTCGTCGCTATCTCAAGCATCGCGGCTTTGATGGCCGCGCCCTACCGAAGCAGTTACAACGCAGCCAAGGCGGCACAACTTCGGTTCTACCAGACCTTGCGGAATGAGACGCCGCAGCGCGACATAGTCGTCTCGACGGCATTGGTTGGAATGGTCAACACCGAGATCTCGCGCAACGCCCTTACCGGCGACGGCGCTCGTCATGATCAGCTCGACCCCAATCAAGCGACGGGGCAGACTCCCGAGCGCGTCGCTCGCAAGATCGTCGGCCGCGTTTTGGCCCGACGAACCACGATTTTCGCCGGGATGACCCCAAAGAGTGCCGTCGCGGTTTTCCTATCACGATGGGCGCCACGTCTGCTAAACAGAATCTTGGCGAAAGGTACCGGCGTCTGATGCGGCTCGCCGTATTTCCCGACGAGCGTTCCGTCGTTTTACGCCGTACCTCGATTCAGAATCCCGAAACGGTTCACGATGCAACAAACGCCGCCGCGGTACGGTATTCGATTCCCGATGACGACGGAATTCGCTCGCTTGGCATCAGTTTCTCGGATACGTCTCGATCCCCGGCAAGCGGACCAGTGAACGATGTTGTTGGTCTGTTTGGCGTTTCCGATCTGGTAACGACGGCAATCCAACGGGCCGGCGGTGCGTATGAGGTCGTCGCGCGACGACGCGCCGCGTATCTACTGGACATCGACGATTACTGGGCGGTCAATCGCGCCTATCACCTCGCGTACTGGAATCGCGGGACGCAGTTTTGTGGAATATGCGGGTCTGCCATGGAACAGAGCACCACGGAGACCGCGAAACGCTGTTCCGCGTGTGGGCGTACGGTATATCCCAGAATTTCCCCCGCCGTGATCGTCGCGGTCGTGCGCGACGGACGCCTATTGATGGCCAACTCACGACGGCATCCCGGCGGGATGTTCAGCGTTCTCGCCGGCTTCGTCGAGCCGGGCGAGACCCTTGAAGATACTGTTACGCGCGAGATGTATGAGGAGAGCGGTGTCTCGGTACGCAACGTGCAGTACTTTTCGAGTCAACCGTGGCCGTTTCCGGACGCGCTGATGATCGCGTTTACGGCAGAATACGCGTCCGGAGAACTTGTCGCCCAGGACGACGAAATCAGTGAGTTGCGATGGGTCGCTCCCGATCAAATCCCTCTGGTCATCCCGGGGACCTACAGCGTGGCGCGCCGACTGATCGAATGGTTTGTTAGCGAGCACGGATCGGACGACGATCTGCTCCGCCTGGTCAATCGCGAACAATCGTAATTGTAAAGATTAACAGTTGATCGATACCCGTTCATCGTGTACCGTTTTTGTATGAGAACGATACGTTGGGGCGTTCTGGGCGTTTCGCAGCACTATCATCTCCGCTGCTCGCTCGGATTGCGATCTGCGCGCGGTCTGGAGATGACGGCTATCGCCTCGCGGGATCTCACCCGGGCGGAGGCAGCCGCCCGCGACTACGGAATGGCAAAGGCCTACGGGAGTTACGACGAACTTTTGGCGGATCGATCGATCGATGCCGTCTATATTCCCCTGCCCAATCATCTACATCTAGAGTGGATCAAGCGCGCCGCCGATTCCGGCAAGCACGTGTTGTGTGAGAAACCGTTGGGTCTCTCGGCAGATGAAGTGCGGGCTGCCATCGACTATACACAGGAAAAAGGCGTTTTGCTGATGGAGGCGTTTATGTATCGGCTCCATCCGCAGTGGATCCGCGCTAAGGAACTCGTATCTATCGGCGAAATCGGCGCCATCACGGCGATCCAGAGCCATTTTTTTTACAACAACAAGAATCCACAAAACATCCGCAACCAGCTTGAGACCGGCGGTGGTTCTCTCCGGGACATCGGGTGTTACGCGATCTCAACCGCCCGCTTTTTAATTGGACGGGAACCGTATCGAGTCCTGGCCTTAATGCAAAACGACCCGGACTTTGGCACCGATAGGCTTGTTTCGGGAGTTTTGGATTTTGGTGACGCGCAGGCGAGCTTTGTCGTTGGAACCCAGAGCTATTCGCAGCAACGCGTACAGGCGTTTGGCTCAGGCGGATCGCTATATATCGATCTGCCGTTTAATGCCTACCCGGACGTTCCGCTTTCGCTCACCGTCGAGAACGGTATTGGGCGGCGAGTGATCGCGGCCGGACCAGCCGACCAATATCGCGCTGAGTTTGAAGCATTTTCAGACGCAGTTCGTGGTGATCGGGAAATTCCTATCCCGGTTCACGATGCCATGGCCAACCAGCGAGTCATCGATGCGCTGTTTACTAGTGCCGCCGCTGGGTCCTGGACCGATATCGACGAGGTGACGAAATGAAAAGCGTTAGAGTTGTCGTGATCGGTGGCGGAGGAACGGGCGCGGCGTTAGCTCATGATCTCGTACTCCGCGGGTTTGATGTAACGCTCCTCGATAGAGGCGAACTTACGAGCGGTACAACCGGACGCCACCATGGCCAGCTCCATAGCGGTGCCCGCTACGCGGTTGGTGATCGAGATATCGCCCGCGAATGTATGGACGAAGTGCGGATTCTTCAACGGATCGCGCGCGAGTCGATCGAGATGAACTACGGCCTTTTTGTCGCCCTTACCGAGGAAGACGTTGAGTTTGCCCCTGAGTTCGTTGAGGCATGCGAGGAATCGACGATTCCGACACGGGTAGTCCCGGTAGACCAGGCGTTGCGGATGGAGCCGTTTTTAAACCCGGCGATTAAAAAGGCGGTTCAGGTCCCCGACGGAACGCTCGACGCCTGGCGCCTGCCGTTACAGTTTTTCGCGACCGCCCAAGCAAACGGGGCGAGAATACTTCCCTGGCACCTCGTCACGGCAATTGACGTCCAGAACGGGAAGGTCACGGCGGTTCACGGTAAGAACCTTGTCGAAGATCGGGACTTTGCCATTGACGCCGATATCGTCGTGAGCGCAACCGGCGCCTGGGCTGGAATCGTCGCTCGGCTTGCTAACGTGGAAATCCCGATCAGTCCGGCGCCCGGTACGATGGTGGCGGTCAAAAAACGTCTCAACAACATGGTGATAAGCCACCTTCACCTGGCGAGTGATGGCGATATTATTGTGCCGCAGCGCAAGCTATCGATTATCGGATCGACGCAATGGCAGACCGACGATCCCGATACCGTCGAGGTACCTGCCGAAGATATACCCTATCTCATCGGCCGAGCGGCACAGCTGATGCCGGCCTTCGCCGAGACGCCGTTCCACGCGGCGTGGGCCGCCTGCCGACCTTTGGCCGGTGCGTCCGAGAATGTTCAGGACGGTCGCCGCTTGAGCCGCGATTTTGCGGTTGTCGATCACGGCGAACGGGACGGGGTTTCCGGATTGCTCACGATCATCGGCGGAAAAGCCACCGTTCTCCGGGCAATGGCCGAGAAGACGGCCGACTACGTGTGCCGGGTCGTCGGTAGCGAAGAGCCGTGTCAAACCGCGGAAACGCCCCTGCTCCCCCATCGTGCGTTTTACAACCCAGCTATCGCGGAGGTACAGCGATGAGTTCACGAACCAACGTCACGGTACGAATACGTAGAACGAACAGCGACGGGCTCGTGGAATACTCGGTCCCGACGCAGGCGCATACAACGGTACTCGATGGGCTCGAGTGGATTCGGAGCCATGAGGAACCGGACCTGCTCTATCGCCATTCCTGCCATCACGGTAGCTGTGGTACCTGCGGAGTCCTCGTAAACGGTAGACAAGCTCTGGGCTGCCTTACCAATTTACGTGAAGCGGCCGGCCAGACTTCTGTGGCTGAGGGAATCCAAACGAGCGAATCCGCGACGGCGGTAGAGCTCCGACCGCTCCCCGCGATGACGCCACTCGCCGATTTAGCGGTAAATCCCGCGCCGCTCTTTGCCGATTTTCCGCGGGCCGCGTCGTACCTTCGGCCAAGCGAGTTTAATCGCGACGCCGAGCGACCCAAAGAGGTCGAGGCCTATGAACGATTTGAGGATTGTATCGAATGCGGGTTATGTGTCTCCGTCTGTCCGGTGATTCCGGTCCGCGAGTTCACCGGTCCCGCGGCGCTTGCCGCTTACAACCGCGAGATCGAAAAAAATCCGGACCGGACCGACGAACTGCTCGCAGAAATAGATACCGAGGGCGGCGTCTGGGGATGCGATCGGCACTTGGAGTGCTCGCGCGTTTGTCCGACAGGCGTGTACCCCGGAAAACACATCGCTCAACTGCAGCGAAAAATCGAAAAAAAGCGGGCCGTGGACGAGAAGCCGGATAGCCCCGGCAAGTAAACGCGCGCTCTACAGCTTGTCGACCAGCATGGAACACTTGCCGGAGGGTATCGGGAGCGTCTTTTCTTTTCGCTCGGCGAGTAGTTCGAGCGTGAAGTAGTAGAGTTTTTCCGATTCGTGTCGGATCTCCCAACCGCGTCCGCTTTTTTGGCTCAGAATTGTGACCGTATTGCGGCGCAGGTTGAGGTTTTCGATCCCCATAATCTCGAGAGTCGGGACGATCCAGCGCACCGTCTTTCGTGGCAGACTTACCGCCAGACCAACGACGTTCTCGATCATCAACGCGATCGTTGAAAGACCGATGTACGGCAAATGCATCGGGCGCGGCCAGTCATCGCGACCTTCCCAACTCGCCTCTCCGTCGCGAAGCGGCCGATACGCCTCCCACACGTTACCACGACGGTTGTTCTCCGGGTGGAGGGTATCGAGCATGTAGTAGAGGTGTCGGATCGCGTACTCTCGGGCAAGTTCGTGATGGTGTTGCTTCTCTAGTCCTTTGATGACCATAAAGGTAAACGGCGGAATGACCGATCCCCGATAACCGTTGCCGTCTTCGGAAAACGTCGGTTCGTCTACGGCAACGGTCGGAAACGGATTCTCAGTACCGAACTTCTGGGGATCCTTGAGAAGAGATATCAAGCCGGAGACGCGCGCTTCGTTGGGAATGTCGGTGAGAAGCGGCCAAAAGCTGGCGATCGTCTTTACGCGAACCTGATCACGATTCTTATCCAGATCGTAGTAGATGTGATCGTCGTCGTTCCACATCAACTGATTAATGCGTGTCTTGAGTGAGAAATACTGCCGTTTATACCGAAACTCGATGTCCTTGTCGTTCAGGATGTGACCGAGTTCGGCCATGTACGCGGCGTTCATCGCTTGCTGGGTATTAAAATCGATCGGGTAGTACATCCCGTCGCGCGGGCTGTTACCCATCATCGTCGCGGCCAACGGTACGTGGTATAGGCCGGTATCGTCCCTAAACGTGTTTTCCAGCCACGAGTAGTGTCGCTCGAGAATCGGCACAACGTCCTTGATTCGTTTTTTGTTGCCGACCTTGTGGTACATGTTGTATTCCGCCCAGGCGAATAGGGGCGGCGCGACGCCCTCAGGATTGTCGTCCGAGAAAATCGGCTTACCGCGGTCGGTCGAGTACTCTCCGCGGATCGCTCCGTTCTCTTCTTGATGGGCGTAGAAGTTGTCGAGCTCCGGCGCAGCCGGATACACACGATTGCTATAAACGAGGAAGAAGGTGGAGAAAATCGCGTCGAACAGGTTGATGCGATCGCTCTCCGGATTTACAAAAATGCGTGAAGCCATCCGGCTTCGGGATGTGCCCTTTTTCCAGTAGTCCTCTACCCACGCCCAGGATTGCTCGTATATATCGACAAAATCCTGGTCGTAGAAATGAACTGTCGGAAACTCCTTTTTTGCCACGGTAGTCACCTGCTGTTTGTTGATAAGGATTGCTGAAACATAGCGTCCCAGACGTCAATCGTCAAATCTGAATATTGCTTGACAGGCCGATACCTCGCTGTCATAGTTGCGCGCATGGATTCATCCGAGCTCAAAACGACCATCGACATGGCGATGCTCGAGCTTGATGATAAGCAAATTCTCGCATTGAAAGACGGTATTGCCCGCCTCCTCGAGCACTTTGCGAGTATGGCCGCGGTCGACGTAGAAGGTGTAGAACCGACAACCCACGCTCTGGCAACCGCCAACCGCGTTCGACCCGATCGTCGGGAACGGGATACCGACCCGGACGAGATCCTCGATAACGCTCCGGATCTCGAAGATCGATTCATCGCTATACCTAACGTTCTGTAATCGCCTATGTGGACCGACGCTGTAGGATCGCGACGCGAGGAATACGCGCGCTTTCTAAAAAGCCAAGATGCCGACATCGGCTCCTTTCTTGAGATTGGATCCACCGATACCTGGAACGGCGAAACCACCAGCCTACCCATTGCCGTTAAGGATAACATTGCTGTCAAGGGGTACCGTCTCACCTGCGGATCCCGGATGCTTGAGGATCTCATAAGCCCCTACGACGCAACGGCCGTCGCGCGACTACGAGACGCGAATATGGCGATCGTCGGCAAAACCAATCTCGACGAATTTGGTATGGGGAGTTCCTCCGACAACTCTGCGCTCGGGACGACCAACAATCCATGGGATACGACACGCGTCGCCGGAGGATCGAGTGGCGGGTCGGCGGCGGCGGTCGCCCAACGTCTTGTACCGGCCGCGATCGGGAGCGACACGGGTGGCTCGATTCGCCAACCGGCGGCGTTCTGCGGCGTCTACGGACTCAAGCCAACGTACGGAACCGTTTCGCGCTACGGCCTTGTCGCCTACGCGAGTTCGCTCGAGGTTATCGGCGTCGTCGGCGACTCCGTTGACAACGTTCAGGCCGTCTACTCGGCGATGTGCGGACGGGATACTCGCGACCACAGCTCGGTCGCTATTCCGCCCGCAGATTCGGGAGTGAGTGTCAAACGGATCGGTATTCTCACCGGTGAACTCGGCCTCTCTGACGCTGTCGCGCGGAACTACCGCGCCACGGCGGAAGCGCTTCGCGATCTTGGCTATACGACCGTTCCGATTGAAATAACGACCGCGGACTACGTTGTTCCGGCGTATTATACGATCGCGACCGCGGAGGCAAGCGCAAACCTGGCACGCTTCAACGGCGTCCGCTACGGTTATCGCCCGGTCTATTCCGAGAATCCCGAGGAGTTGATGCGCGCGGCGCGCAGTCAGGGATTCGGCGACGAAGTAAAACTTCGGATCGTCCTCGGAACCTACGTGCTGCGCAGCGGCTTTCAGGACCAGTACTACACCCGTGCGCAACGGATTCGGACACTCATACGCCGCGAACTCGACGAGTTGTTTGATGACGTTGATCTGATTCTTACGCCGGTGTTCCCGACGCAAGCGTTTGTTCATGGCGAAACGGGGATGGACGCATTCCAGCAGAAGATCGCAGATCGCTTTACAACGACCGCAAACCTGGCAGCCGTCCCGGCATTATCGGTGCCGAGCGGCTTAGAGGGCGGACTCCCGGTTGGGATGCAGTTGATGGGACCGGCATTTTCCGAGGAACGCTTGTTTAGTGTCGCCCGTGAACTGTCTAAAGTCCTACCGATCGAGTTTTCGCCGACCGCCGTTCCGTTTGACCGCTGGGGCGGAGGCGCATAGCGATGTACCAGTCATTTGTTGGACTCGAAATACATATTCAGCTGCTCACGCAGACTAAAGTGTTCTGCTCGTGCGCTGCCAACTTTGGCGACGAACCGAACACCAACATATGTCCGATCTGTACAGGATATCCGGGCGTCCTTCCGACCCTCAACGAAGAGGCGATCGAGATGGCCTACACGGTTGCTCGAGCCCTCAACTGTACGCTCACAAAAGAGAGCGTTTTTGATCGGAAAAACTACTTCTATCCCGACCTGCCCAAGAACTACCAGATCAGTCAGTTCAACGAGCCTCTTGGTCGGGACGGGTACATCGACCTCGATTTTCGCAAACAGAAGAAACGCGTGCGGATTCATGAGATTCATCTCGAGGAGGACGCCGGTAAGATGATCCACGCCGGCGACATGTCGCTTCTCGACTACAACCGAGCCGGAACCCCCTTGCTCGAGATCGTCACGGAACCCGATCTCGAGATCGGTGAAGAAGCTGAGCTTTTACTGCAGGAGCTCCGCCGGATCGTCCGCTATCTCGGCGTCTGCGACGGTAATATGGAAGAGGGATCGATGCGTTGCGACGCCAACGTATCGGTTAACCATCCCGGCGCGGGGCTCGGTAGCAAGGTCGAGATCAAGAACCTCAACAGCTCTCGATTTGTCCGTAAAGCGCTCAGTTATGAGATCGAACGTCAGGAAGAGATCCTCGAACGCGGCGGAACGGTGAGCCAGGAAACACGGCTTTGGAATGAGAATCGCGATCTAACCGAAAGTATGCGTTCAAAAGAGAGCGCCCACGACTATCGCTACTTCCCGGAACCCGATCTTCCCACATTCTCAACGGACGACGCGTTTCTCTCTCGTGTCGAGGCGCGCCTGGTCGAGCTTCCCGCCGCACGCCGGGAACGCTTTCGCCAGGAGTATGAACTAACGGCGGCCCAGACCGATTTTATCTGCGACGAGAAGGAAACAGCCGATTTTTATGAAGCGGCGGTCGCGGCGGGAGCCGATCCCCAGCAAGTTGCCGTCTGGATGGCTGGTGATATTCAGAAACTCCTCAACCGCCGCAACGAGACGCTCGAGGAGAGTGCCTTATCTCCCCAGCGCATTGCCGCGCTGTTATCGCTGATTTCCGACGGGCGTATCCACGGCAAAATCGCCAAACAGGTTCTCGATCGTGTGTTTTCCGACGACCAGGATCCCGAGCAGATCGTGATCGATCACGGTTGGGAACAGATACGGGATCGATCGACCCTCGAAACCGTGGTCGACGAGGTGTTGGCGCGTAACGAGAAAGCGGTCGCGCAGATTCGCGGCGGCGACGGTAAACCGATCGGATTCTTGGTTGGTCAGGTGATGAAGGCCACGTCGGGTCGCGCCGAACCCCAACTCGTACAGGAGATTCTCGAAGACCGATTTGCCACCCGGACGATCGAGGTTCTGTCGTTCGGCGGGGCGATCGCCGGCACGCGGCGAGACGACGGGCTCGTAGTCCCGGGAGAAATAGAGAACGTCCGGGCGATCGTCGACGAAGAGTCGCTTCCCGCAGACTTGATCTTTGACGAGGTGCCTCTCGGATCGTTCTTGAGCGAGGAGATCACACCCGCCGATTGGGCTGCGCTCGTAGTTCGCGTACAGGAGTCGGTGGGCGGCGAGCGGGCGCGCGGAATCGTCGTCGCCCACGGTACGGACACCCTATCCTATACGGCGAGCCTCTTGTGGTGGTTTTTTGCCGACGCGTCGATACCGATCGTGCTGACGGCAAGCGCCGTGCCGCGCGAGGACGGCGGTCGTGACGATGCGATCGCCAATCTCAGAGCCGCAATCGCCACGGCCTCTGAGGGCGTTCCCGGAATTCACGTCGTCTACGGCAACGACGATTTTTACGCACTTAATCTCAAGTTCGAACGCGCAGCGTATACCGCAGTTCCACGCGATGATAACGACGGCGGCACGCCGGCTGTCGGCGAGAGTTCCGATTTCTATGCCGGAGCTTATCGCAACTGGAATCCGACCGGTTTGTCCAGAAACGGCGTTGCCCTCGGGGTAAATGCCCGTACTCTTAATCGGAACGAGCTTGTCGCCGCGATGGAAGAGGCGATTCGATCCACGTTTGTGGCAAAGGTCTTTCCGGGGATGCAAGCGAGTAGCCTCATCGCGCTCATCGACGCCGGTGTTAAAAACTTTGTGCTCGAGCTTTTTGATACCGGTACTGCCAATCTCCGGGAAACGCCGTTCTCGCTGCGCAACGCGTTCTCGTACGGTCGGGAACGCGGCGTTCGCTTTTTTTGCACTTCGCAACAAGAAAACGTCGTCGATTTCTCCGAGTACGTAACGGCCCACGCCCTGTGGCGCGAAGGCGCAATACCGATGGGCGAGCTCACAACCGAAGCGACGTATACTCGCTTGATCGCCGCGCAGATCGAGGTCGCCGTTTTGGAGGGCGACGCCGACGATCGACTCTTGGCGCTCATGGCGACTGAGTAACACCGTAACGGAGGATAAGCGATGAGACTCCTGGCAACTGAAATAGCAAACCACGAGGGATCTCAAGTAGTGACTGCCGGCTGGGTTCACCGCGTGCGCAACCTGGGAGGGATTACATTTGTCCTCCTTCGTGATCGCAGTGGCCTCGTTCAGCTCGTGTACGATGACGATCCCGGTTTTACGCACGAGTCCGTCATCCGCAGTAACGGCGTTGTGCGTGCCAATGAAAAAGCTCCGGGTGGATTCGAAATCCACGTGAGCGACACCGAGACGCTCGCCGTCGCCGATCCAGATCTGCCGATATCGGTAAATCAGCCGATCGACGAAGTCGGAATCGACGCCCTTCTCGACAATCGAATCGTTAGTCTTCGTAATCCGCGCGTCCGCAAGATATTTGAGTTGCAGGCCGTTATTGTCGACCTCTTTGCCGACTATCTGCGCGGCGAGGGTTTCACCGAGATAAAATCAAGCAAGATCATCGGCTCCGGTACCGAAGGAGGAACCGGGTTGTTCACCGTCGATTATTTCGGCGAACCCGTATTTCTTGCCCAGAGCCCGCAGTTTTACAAACAGGCGATGGTCGCGAGCGGCATGGAACGTGTGTTTGAGATCGGCGCCGCTTATCGGGCCGAAAAGCACGACACGCCACGACATCTCAACGAGTACGTCTCTCTCGACATCGAAATGGGATTTATTCAGGACGAAGGCGATCTGATGGACCTGGAGCTCGGACTGCTGAGTCACATCTTTGCCGGCGTGGCCGACTCATGTGCCGCGATTCTCAAAGAGTACGACGCAACCGTGCCGACCGCAAAGCAGATCGCAGCGACGCCGCGTATCAGCCACGACGATGCCAAGGCCATTATCAAGAAGCGGACCGGAAAAAGCGCTTTTGAGATCAACCCCGAGGGCGAGCGAGAGCTGTGCTCATGGGCCAAAGAGGAACACGGGATCGACGCCGTATTTGTGTTTGGATTTCCGCGAAAGAAACGACCGTTTTACACCTATCCCGAAGGGGTAAAAACACGTAGCTTCGACTTGCTTTTCCGCGGATTGGAGATCACCACGGGCGGCCAACGAATCCATCAGTACCCGATGCTTCTCGAAACCCTGCCGCGGTTTGGCCTCACTGAGGAAGGCCTTGGGGACTACCCGACGATATTCAAATACGGTTGTCCGCCGCACGGTGGTTTTGCCATCGGACTCGAGCGAATAACTCAGAAGATTCTCGGCCTGCAAAACGTCAAAGAAGCATCCCTATTTCCGAGGGATCGTAAACGCGTCCGTCCGTAAGTAACGACGGAACCAACGGCTTCGTAAAATGACGATCTACACGGCCGCGATAACTCTCTTTCTCGTGCTTGATCCGCTTGGTAACATCCCGCTCTTTCTCGGCGTTCTCAACCGAATCGAACCGGAACGACGCCGGCGCGTTCTCTTGCGTGAAATGGTAATTGCGCTCGCGATCCTTGTCGCCTTCCTCTACTTCGGAAAGTACATCCTTCGCGGAATGAACATCTCCCAACCGGCGTTGAGCATCGGCGGCGGAATCGTACTGTTTTTAATCGCGTTGCGGATGATTTTCCCCGGTAAGCGAGCAAGCGGCCCGACGGGCGACAGCGAAGACGGCGATCCGCTTATTGTACCGCTGGCGATTCCGCTTTTGGCTGGACCATCGTCGATGGCGACGTTGATTTTGTTCTCGACGCAGGAGCCGGGGCGGATAAACGAATGGCTCGTCGCCCTCCTCATTGCGTGGAGCGCCTCCGCCCTGCTGTTGTTTGCTGCCGAGGGACTCCGGCGCGCGTTGGGTCGGAGAGGGCTCGCCGCGTTGGAACGCCTGATGGGGATGATCCTCACGACGATGGCGGTCCAGATGCTGCTAACTGGAATAGAGATGTTTGTTCACGGCTCGCTTTGAGTGTGGTCAATCGCCGGCGATTTCGCTTAGAACGCGCATCACTTCAGGGAGAAGTTGTTTCTTCCGTGAAAGAACATCCGGTAATTCGTAGCTGCGATCGTCGGTTTTGTGGAAAGGAAAGCGCTTCTCGGCCCGCTCAAATCCGCTCGTGAGTAGAAGGCTATTACGTTTGATCACGTCGGTGACGAGCAACATCGTCCACTGAAGTGACTTGTCGCGACCGATCTCCTCGAGTGCACTCAAGAGTCGCGGCCGGTAGGTTCGGGAATCCTTGAGAGTAGTCACTTCGACCTGTCCGATGCCGATTCGGTAGCTCTCATGCAGGTATTCCTTAAAGTCGGAAAGGACGATCTCTTTTGGCTCGCGGTTCTCCAGTGCGTTAATCTGGGCAAACAGTCGCTCCGCCTGAGCGGTCGCGGATATCCCGGTTATCGTCTCGAGCCGGTGAACGGCCCTGCGGTCGGATTCGGTCGTCGTCGGAGATTGAAGGTTTACCGTGTCCGAAACGATTCCCGATAAAAGCAGGATCGCCGATTCCCGATCTATCGCGAGTCCGCGATTGGCGTACTCCTCGTAGACGAGCGTACAGGTGCTCCCGACGGCACGGGTCGTAACCGCGATCGGTTGAGTCGTCGACGGTGGAGCGAGGCGGTGATGGTCGACGATCTCGAGAATATCGGCTTCTTCTGCACCGGGCACCGCTTGGGAGACCTCGTTGTGGTCGACCATTATCAGGCGCGGTCGCGGGCGTTCGATAAACGATCGGCGGCTGACGATTCCAACGTACCTGTCCTCATCAAACACCGGGAGGCCGCGATACTTGGAGTTGAGCAGGAAACGTTTCGCCTCGTCAAACGGCATGTGCGCGGGTAAACGGGGCACATCACGGTCCATGATCGTCCGCAACGGCGAACTCAAGCGTAGAACGCGAATTGTCTCCGCCGTATCGGTCGTCGAGAGAAAAACGGCCCCGCGATACTCACCGAGGTCGACGTCGATTTCTTCAGGACTTCTGATCCCGGTAAGGATAATCGCCGGGAAACCACGGGCGACGGCAAAGGCGATAATCTCGGGTCGATTACCGACAACAAGAACCGGTAGGGCGCCGATCGCCGCAAGGAGCTCAAGAGACCGTTCGTTCGGCATTGACCCGGTCATGATGGGCGCGTCAAACGACGGCGTATCTCCGGCAGTCAGAAGAGAACCCGGTAGGACGCGCGCAAAGTTTTCGACGAGAAACGTGTAGACCGGGCGTTCTCCGCGGTTGTGCGCCAGAATGTACCCGGTTGTCTCGTTGATACCGATAACGCCGTGAAATTCTTCTCCGTCAAATACGGGAATGGCGCTGATCGTCAGGTCTTCGACCGCCTGAAACGCGTCCATGACCGGCTGGTCGGGCGCGAGGCGCACCGGACTTCGTCGGGCAACCGAACCAACGGTCGGAGCGATCGTATCAAGGTGAGGTGGAATCGTCGCGCCGGCCATCGTAAAAACGTCGCGGATTTGCTCAGATAAGGGGCCATTACGAATCGTCTTGAACTCAGTATCAGGATCGAGGTTTCGTTTCAGCGTCGCGTAACAATGGGCTGCGCAAGTACAATCCATATCCGGGTTTTTGTGGCCCGCGATATATACAAAATCCATGTTTGCTCAATCTACCACGTTTACCCGCTTGTGAAACCGGATCACCGCGCCTGTAGATGCTCCGCGAACTCGATGAGTCCAATACGCCACCAATCGAATGTGTCGTCGAGGTTATTTGGCGTCACCCCAAAATCGAGGTTCACCTCCATCTCGAGCGCAACGTCCCCGTCGGACTCAACATAGGCCTTGCCAAAGCGCGTGGTACGATTCCACTCGTTGAGGTGTTCGAGTGAGATCGAATCGACCGTCCAGGTCGCGCGCAGCTGGATCGAATTGCAGCCCGTACCGTCGTCGTTACAGCCGTAGTAGTAGGCGAAGTAGTACAGACCTTCGATCGTCCCGACGATCATCGGATACCCGAGATCATCCACGTCCATCTCCGCCTCACCGAAGCGCTGGGCAATGGGGAGTATGGCATCGGCCGGATCGCCGGTAAGCAGGTTGGACTTTTGACTTGCGACCGGATGGACAATTGCGACAAGCGCAACGGCCGATATCAGTGTTTTTGCCCAGAATCCCGTTCTCATACCCACCTTCCTTTCGCGATAAGCCGTATCAAAACCGTCTACTGAAGCAGATTTTCAGATTCGGGGAGAACCGCGCGTGCGGGATCGTACTCGTCCGATGCCCGGGTCCCGCTCCCGCTGCCCTGAATCGCGTAGCGCGCGGCAAGATCGGGAGCGTTCTCGTTAACAAAACCGATATGCTCTCGTGCTTCTCGCGAGCGACCGGCGTCGAGATACGAGCGAGCGAGGAGCGCGCGGATCAGCGATACGTCCGGCAAGCGTCGGTGGGCGGGTTCGAGAACCTCGATCGCCTCCACCGGTCTTTGCTCGGCGAGAAGGAAGCTGGCGTAGTGGACTCGCGCGAGGGCCGATGTTGGCGCGACATCCAGCGCTTCCGAAAAACTCGCTTCCGCCTCTCGCGCTCGACCAAACCGCGCGTGGAGGCTCCCGAGCCGACTTAGTCGAGCCACTTCGGTGCGTCTCGTCGCATTACCTGTTTGCCGTTCCGTCGCCGAGAGGGCCGCGGCGTAGATCGCGTCAGATAATCCGCGAGCCGTTGTTGTACTCTGCTCCCGAATTGCGTCGGGGCTCGGTAGCACGAGGCCGAGGTCAGTTGGAGGTACGGGAATCGGTGCGTACCGCGCTCTGGCGCGTCCGGTTTCGATAAATCCGATCCCATCCACTCCGCCCGCCGCATCGATCCGTCGGGTTGCGGCTTCGAGAGTCTCGACAAAACCCTCCCGGAGAACCGTGGTTTCCAGAGGCATCCAGAGCGTGTCCTCACGGGCGACAACTACGTACCCCGCGCTCTCGTAGATCCAGGCGTTTGAAGCCGGTTCGCCGGTGTCAAACGCGATCAGGACGTGATCGGGCGTTGTGACGATCGCGGTTGCGATACCCGCCGCCTCAAGTAACGATGCAACCAGCGCACTCGTGTCGTCGCAATCGCCGGCACGGTTAAGCAGTGTCGTCCGGGGTACACGGACGGTGTCGACCACGGCTGAATCGCCGAGGATCGCTGAAATCGGCGTTCGCGGATCGGCGACGTATGAAATTCCATACAGCGCGAGGGTATCGACAATTCTCGCGACCCTCGTAAACGGTCGCGGAAAACCGACAACCAGTTCGTCCTGGACGGCGGTCACCGCCGAAAACGAAAACTGGGAAACGTTGTTCTCGTTTGGCGTGATAAACGCAGCGAGGCGTTCGGTTTCATCCCAGGTAAGCGCGGTACGCCGATGGAGCGTGACCGTTTCGGTGTGGCGTTGAACGACTTCGCCGGTAGCTCCCCGTCCCGTGACGCGAATTGAGGCCTGAACTGGGAGATCTTCTTCTACTTCAAAAACGATCGTATTAAGAACGAGGTTTAAGGCGATATCCGCGCTTGCGCCGGGAGCAATGGGGCGGTCAAGTAGGTTGACCGTCGGGAAATCGGTGTAGCGCCGCAGTTCGATTTCCGCTTGTATTGACTCAAGCGGTGTGTCGCCGTCGTTTGTTACCGTCACCGTACCGATTGGTCGGCGTCGATAGGTCGCAATAAGCGACGGAAAGACGTTCTCAAGGACTACGTCCTCGATGATCAACGGGTTGGGAGCATCGGACGGTACCTCTTCCGAGCGAAAGAGCTCGGTCAGGGAGTCCTTTTGGCGGGCGATCGACTCTTCACGCGGCCGAATCGCCAGAATCTCCTCGTACAGTTGTTGGGCGCGAAGATAGCTTTCGCGAGCGCTCGCCGGACCAAGTCGCGACAGCGCATAGCGGGTATCGCCGTCCGCCCGTGCCGCCTGTGCCACCAAGCGGCGAAACGCGGCTTCCTCAAGTTGATCCTGAGCCTCATCGTTAAACGGATCGAGATCGAGGACAAACTCCCAGGTCGCTTCGGCCAGCAATGCCGCTCCGGTCTCGGTATAGACGCGAGCCTTTTCGATCAGGAGAGCCTCGCTTTCTCCCGTGCGGGCGATTCGGCGATAGATATCGGCCAGCTCGTCGTGCCGCGACGAAATCTCGGTGGAACCCGTGTCAAATCCGGTATCGCGGAGTCGAACAAGCACCCGTCGCGAGCTGTCGGCAATATAGATAAAGCCGCGATCGGAATCGACGGCTACTGCTGCTGCCTGTTGCAGCGTACTGTCGCGACCGTCGGCAAGCGTCGGAACGACCCATAGTGGTTGGCCGTCGCGCGAGACGCGCCAGATACCGACGCGCGTGAGCATGACAAAACTCCCGTCCTCAAAAGGAGCGATTCCGACCGTTTGGCTTGCCGCCATCATTGGAATCGCCGGGACGATCGAGTCGACCAAACGGCCATCCGGGTTAAAGATCGAAATCCGTTGCTCGACACCGTCAAATACCCAGATGTTTCCTGCCGGACCGGCGGTAGCGGCGGCGATATAGGCGTCCGGATGGCTAAACAGCGGCAACTCAAACCGATCGCGCCCGACAATTCGCACCGCTCGCTTCGCGATCGTATCGATCGTCACGATCGAGCTGTCCGGCAAAACGACGAGCGGACCAAATCCCCCGACGCCGAGGCGTACGCGTTGTGGACGAGTCGTCCCGGGCAACAGGCGGTAGAGATCGTTACCCTGTGCCGGTTGCATAACGATGGTACCCGCCGGCGTCGCCCCGATCGCCCGTGAGTAGTTGATCACGCCGTCATCAAGAAGCTCGACGCCCGGATACGAGCGGATTCGAAAGAGTGGATCGAGAGCGATCGCAAAGGTACTGCCGGCGACAAGAACGCTGCCGTCGGGAAGCATCCCGAGGCCCATGGGGTAAAGACCGAGCATCTGATACGTCGTGGAAGGCGGTCGAACAAACTCAAGTGGAAACTCGTCAACAAACTCGACGGTTTCGGGCCGGTACTCCGGGTAGCCAAAAAAAACCGGTTCGAAATAGCGGAACGTCTGAACGAGTACCGCGGCGAGCGTTTCGTCCCACGGATTTCTCAAAAGCCTGGTGACGTCACCGCCGCTGACCGTGATGTAGCGGTCTTCCGCGTCCTCATAAGCGGTAACCTCGATCTGGAAATTGGAGCGCGCGTTGATTCTGTACCCGTGTCTCGCGGAAGCTCGATCGGCGGCGGCGATCGCGGTCTCGAGGGCGTCTTCAAATCCTCGACGAGTCACTGGAGACGCCGCCTGGACAAACGCCGTCCTCACCGAGATCGTTTCGGCACCGAGACCGACAAACACGACAACCAAAAACAACGACACAAAGAAGGAGGTTTTCACATTTCCATAGTAGAAACGACAGCCGGGATAGTAAATACTTCTACGCCACGGGGGATGGTATGAAACGTACGGCGAACGCCGCCAGAATCGGCGCCGCAGCGGGCTTAGTTCTAATGTTCTTTGGTTGTGTGAGTACCGAGGACCTCGTCCGCGTCGCGATGAATCAGATGGAGCAACCGGAAGTCCGGATTATTTCCGTAGAACTTACCGAGATATCGTTCCGTGCGGCTGAGATCGAGTTCGAAATTGGGATATACAATCCGAATCCTCGCGGTGTTCGCCTCGAACGGGTCGACTATGCGGTTTTAATAGAAGGTTCGCGAGTCATCGCTGGAACGATCGACGAGCCGATCGCGCTCGAAGCCGAGGCCAGCGTCGTTGTACGCGTCCCGACCGCAATCATCTATAGCGATATCCGGGAAGTTGTTTCCACGGTACGAGACGATCCCGAAGCTGGATATCGAATGGAAGCGACCGTCTCCTTTGATCTGCCTTACCTCGGCCCCGTGGACGTTCCGGTCGCTCACGAGGGCAGCCTTCCCGTCGTCACCCTTCCGGAGGTGAAATTTTCGGGTTTGAGCCTTGAGCGCGCCTCGCTTCAAGGGGTCGATCTCGTCCTCTCGGTTCGCGTACAACACCGTAATGCGTTTGCGATCACGCTTGAGAGCGTGGCGTACCAACTCGACGTCAATGATCGGCGGTGGATATCCGGGTCCGTCGAGCGACCGTTAATCGTCGATCCCAATGAGGCGACGGTATTCGATTTGCCACTACGCGTCTCGGCGGGAACTCTCGGCCCCGCCATAGGCGAAATAATGACCGGAAGGACAGGGCTTGATTTTGTCGCCTCCGGCCAAGCCCGATTGGCCGCCGACCTCCCGGGACTCGACGAACGGCTGGAATTGCCGCTGGCCCTGAGCGGACGCCTGCAGCTGTAAGACGTTTTTAGAGCGGCGGTTTGGTTCCAGTCCTCTCCAACAACGAGCGCACGGACGCGAGAATACCGTCAAAATCGCTTAGGTCGTAGGGCAGAATGACCTCGGTGGAGGGGTCGGCGAGCGCTCCGAGCTCACCGATATACTGCTCGGCGAGTTGAAGCGACAACGCCTCGTCTCCTCCTTCTGCTTCGAGCGCATGAGCCAGTTTCTTGAGCGATACGGCGGTTGCTTTGGCGAGCGCCCGAATCTCGGCCGCCTTACCTTCGGCCTCGTTGATGCGGCGTTCCTGCTCGCCCTCCGAGCGATTTATCGATTCCTCCATCTCTCCGACGGAATAGTTGATCTTTGATTCCATCTCGCCGACCGATCGCGCGACTTGGGCGCGTTTCTCGCGTTCCGAGCGCATCTGGACTTCCATCGCCTCCAGGATATCGGCGGGAACCCGGATGTTCTGAATCTCGTACCTCGTCACTTCAACACCCCACGCGTCGCTGGCGGCGTCGACTTCCTTGACGATCGCCGCGTTGATCGCCTCCCGCTCCTCAAAGGTCTTGTCGAGCTCGAGTTTACCGATGACCGAGCGCATCGTCGTCTGGGCGAGCTGGATCGTGGCGTAGCGATAGTCGTTGATGCCGTAGCTCGCACTTTTCGGATCCGTGATGCGGTAGTAGAGGACACCGTCAACATCGATTTTTACGTTGTCCCAGGTGAAGCACGGCTGGGTCGGTACGTCGACAGCTTGTTCTTTGAGGTTGTGGGTGTAGGCGACTTTATCGATAAAGGGGATCAGCAGGTGAAATCCCGCCGTCATCTGACCGGCGTACTTGCCGAGTCGTTCGATCACCAGAACCGATTGGGCCGGGACAATTCGCACGCTTCGTATCAGCGCAACAAAAACGATCAGACCGAGGAGTCCGAGGACGATCTGGAGAGGAAGAAACGGATTCATTTCGACGCCCCCTCGCTGAGAATGATGTCGCCGTCGTCGTCGGGTTTATTGCCCCGCACCTCCATTCCGACGGCACGGAGAAGCGAGCGCAGCTGCGCAAGGTCCGCCGGTAGAACCGACGTATCACTTTCTCGGATGATCGATCCAAGCGTAGTGATAAACTGTTGGGTGACGCGCATCGCGACGGCGCTGCGCCCGCGCGGGAGGCGAATCGCCGAAGCGACCTCCTCGATACCCTCGGCGGTCGCCTCAGCGATAATCTCGGTCGCCTTAGCCCGCCCCTCTGCTTCGTTTATCCGTTTCTGCCGTTCGCCGCGCGACCGGTTTATCGCTTCCTGCCTGTCGCCCTTGGAGCTGTTGATTTGTGCTTCGCGGAATCCTTCGCTGGCAAGGATTTCGGCACGTTTCTCTCGTTCGGCGCGAACTTGTTGTTCCATCGCCGACATAACCGTCTCCGAAGGAGTGATATCTCTGATCTCGTAGCGCGTAACCTTGATTCCCCACGGATCGGAGGCGTCGTCTACCGCCCGGACGATGGCGTCGTTGATCTTATCGCGTTCGGAAAACGTCCGGTCGAGCTCGATCTTACCCATCTCCGAGCGCATCGTCGTCTGAGCGAGTTGAGCGGTCGCAAAACGGTAGTTATCGATGCCGTAGCTCGCTTTGTGGGCGTCGACAACTTGCAGGTAGAGAATACCGTCGACTGAGACTTGCACGTTGTCCTGGGTGATGCAGAGTTGCGGTTTGACGTCGATCGCCTCCTCCTTGAGCGTTTGCTTGTAGGCGACTTTTTGGATCAGCGGTATAACGAGGTGAAAACCGGGGCCAAGTGAACGGCGATATTTGCCAAATTGCTCGACGATCCACGCCTGCTGTTCCGGTACGATGCGAATGAGCTTGAAAAAAACGAGAAAAACCAGAAACAGGAACAGGAACGAGATCGCATACACGCTAAAAACCGACATCACGGTCCTCCATAGTCTTAAACATCCGATCCGTCACCCAGCAAGTCACCGGAGGCGACGAGATACGATAAGTTTTCTTTCTTGAGAATGGTTACGGTTGAGCCGACGGATATCGTTTCGTCGTAGCTGATCGCCTTCCACGTCGTTCCCCGATAGCGAATGCGCCCGGGCGCGTCTGGCGAAATCGTCTCGATTACCTCAGCGGTCTTCCCGGCGTCAGCATCTTCTCCATCCGCCGTATTTTTACCGCGGAACCACTTTGCGGCATAGCGCCGGAGAAGCGCGAGGCTGAGTGAGCTCGTGAACGCCCAGATAACGAACTGGAGCGGAATTCGATCGGCCAACGACGGAATGAGGGCGAGAAGTGCGGCGTTGATAAGCGCCCCGGCACCAAAAAAGAACACAACAAACTGCGGGATAAAGAACTCGGACAGGATCAGAAGTAAGCCGGCAATCGCCCAGATACCCATTGTCACCTTGTAACTGTAGTCCCTTGATGCCGCCCGGTCAATTTGGCTCCAGAAGGATTCGCCGGAGGTCTTCGGGTTTGACCGATGACGGACTGAGAAGCGGCGGCAGAGACTTGTGATTATCGTGTCGCGATGCGAACACCTTCTGAATTGTATCCCGATGATGGTCCGGCGCCACGATGAGGTCGATGCGTTCGAGTCTCGCAAGATCAGATATCTCGTGAAGGTCATGGATCAGAATACCGCGTGCCTGCCGGGCCAAGGCGTCTACTGCGGCGCGCTCCCCGCGAGCTATTTCGGCCGCCCCGAGCGCCTCCTCGGCGACCCCCTGGCCGTATTCCTTCCAGATATGGTCCCAGAAATCTCGATACGGATGCGCGACAACGGTTTGGAGGGCGTCGGCGAGAGATCGGGCGAGCGCCTTGTTGTCGATGAGGACGACGTGGCGGACGAAATAGGGTCGGACCACGGGGGGGATAAACCGCCAGTGTTCGTACGGCGCTTGCCGAACGAGGCTCGCCGAGACGGGGATATTCCGGCGATCGGGATCGACCGGAAAAAAACGAGCTTCGAGGGCCGCGGCGAGGTTAAAGCCGTATTGCTCGGAAGCAAACACGTAATCGATCGGACCGTCCACGGCGGTGCGAATTGACTGCGCCCAAATCGCGGTCGCGCCACGGGCACCTCTTCGAGCTTCCGGGATTTCCTCGGTGATATGTACGACCCGTGCCTGCGGCGCGAGCTCGCACACCCAGAGGTACCTGAGCTCGCCCGGTATCGGTTCTTTCTCGAGCGTACAGACAAATACGTACAACGTATCGACGATCCCGCGAGCAAACTCCATGAGGTATTGGTGACCGACGTGGGGCGGCATAAACCGACCGATAATGACTCCCGTCATGTTCCGATGGTAGAGTATCCCGGTCTGGAGGCTCAGGGCAATGAGGATTGGATTTGATCTCGGCGGAACCAAAATGCTCGCGGCGGTCGTCGCGGATGATGGGACGATCGTCGCTCGAAAAAAAACGCCGACCGACGTCGTCGGCAACGAGGCGATCCTCGCCAATATCGAAAATCTCACCCGTCAGGCGATTGAGTCTTCCGGGCAAACGCCAGCCGACATATCATCGATGGGTATCGCCGTACCGGGACCAATCGATTCGGAACGCGGCGTTGTGCTGCAAACGCCGAACGTCGGCATCACCGAGCTGCCGCTTGCCCAAAGACTTCAAGACAAACTCGGATTCCCAGTCCTATTGGAGAACGATGTCAACGCCGGGCTCTGGGGCGAGTACATCGCCGGCGCGGCTCGCGGGTATCGCCAGGTAATCGGTGTGTTTCCCGGGACCGGGATCGGCGGCGGGATCATCATCAACGGAGACCTCTATCGCGGGAAGAAAGGTGGCGCCGGGGAGATCGGCCATATCATCGTGCAAAGCGATGGGCGTCGCTGCGGGTGCGGAAGTAACGGATGTCTCGAGACTGTGGCGTCCAAGACGGCAATTGCCCGCGATTTGGCGATACTCGCCGCCAACGGCGTCTCGCCGGTGCTCGTCGAGGCGGGGGCAACTGATATTCGTCGCGTCAAGAGCGGCCTTATCGCCCGAGCGCTCAAGGCAAACGATCCCGGCGTCGCCGAGATCGTCGATCAGGCGGCCTACTTTCTCGGTATCGGGTTGGCAAGCGTCGTCAACCTGTTTGACCCCGAGATAATCGTCCTCGGCGGAGGACTCATTGAGAAAATAGGTGATCGCATGATGCCGATTGCCGAAGCGACGATGAGGGATCGAGCGATGCCCCGTCTCGTTGAAACCGTCGATTTAAGAACGGCCGCTCTCGGTGACGACGCGGCGGTTATCGGCGTTGCCGATCTCGCGGAGATTCGCGGGTGAAATCCGTCAAAAACCGCCTCGTTGCGGTTATCGATATCGGCTCGACGGCCACCCGGCTCGTCGTAGCCGAAATCAAAAGCGATTCGACCTTGGTCACGCTCGACCGCGCCGTACGCCCGCTATCGCTGGGACGCGAAGTTTTTATCAGCGGATTTCTGGGCACCGAGGCGATGCGCGACTGCGTACGTATATTGCTGACCTTTCGGGAAATGCTTGACGGGTGGAAAATCGCGGTGGAGGACGTCCGCGTGATCGCGACCGCGGCCATTCGCGAGGCGAAAAACCGCGATACCTTTCTCGATCGTGTCCAAATTCGCACCGGGTTTCGCGTCGAGGTCGTCGAAGGTATCGAGGAAAACCACCTCACTTATATCGCCGTCCAGCACGCGATTAACGACCTCCGTCCCCAATTTGCGCGGTCAAGCGCGATGATTCTCGAAGTCGGCGGTGGTACGACGGAGATTATGCTGCTCCAACGCGGAAAGATGGTTGCGGCGCACTCGTTACGGATTGGGACGTTGCGTCTCGAACAGCAGGTGCAGCCGCGGTCCGGACGCGACGATCCGAGCCGGATGGAGGAGTACCTGCGCGAAAACGTCCGGGTGAATCGTGAGGTATTAAACTCCGAACTTCCCCTCGAGCGCGTGCGCTATTTTGTCGCGGTCGGCGGTGATGCCCGGACGGTCGCCACAAAGGTCGGAACAAAAGAAGGAGAACACTTCTCGGTTATCGATCGCGCCGACTTTGATCGCTTTCTTCAGGAGCTGCAACGGCGCAGCATCGACGAGTGTGTTCGCGAGCTCAAGCTTACCTATGCCGAAGCGGAAGGACTCGTTCCGGCGCTGATCACCTTTCGCTTGTTTCTCGATGCAACGTCCGCCGACCAATTAATCGTGCCGGACGTCAGTATTCGCGAGGGAGTTCTTCTCGACGTCGCCGTTGGTAAGACCGCGACGATGCGCAAGAACTTCTCCGATCAAGTGATAAACTCGGCACTCGGTCTGGGACGCAAGTTTCACTTTGACGAGTCACACGGCGTCCACGTATCAAAACTTGCCGTTTCGTTCTTTGACCAACTCAAGGACGATCACGGGATGGACGACCATGCCCGCCTGCTCCTCGAAGTCGCGGCGATCGTTCATGATATCGGAAACTTTATCCGAGCATCGGGACATCATAAACATGGCCAGTATATCGTTGAGAACTCAGAGATCTTCGGGCTTTCGAAATCCGATATCCGAATCATCGCGAACGTCGTTCGTTATCATCGTCGCGGGATGCCGGTCAGTTCACACGTCTCGTATGTCTCGCTCCGGCGCGAACAGCGTTTGCTGGTGCTCAAACTCGCCGCCATACTTCGCGTCGCCGACGCTCTCGACCGCGGTCATGTCCAGCGGGTCACCGGATTTAACGTCGAGAAACGGGAAGACGACGTGCTCCTTGCATGTGAGTACGCCGGTGACCTCGCGATCGAACAGCACGGGCTCAAGATGAAGGGCGACATGTTTGAGCAGGTCTTTGGATATGGAGTAGTCGCGACATGAGTCAGAGGTACATCAATCGAGAACTCAGCTGGATCGAGTTCAACGCACGCGTGTTGTCGGAGGCGGAGAACCCGGACGTGCCGCTCCTCGAGCGATTTAAGTTTCTCAGCATCGTCAGCAGCAACTTTGATGAGTTTTTTATGGTCCGTGTGGCGTCCGTAAAACACGCGATAGCAACGGGGCAGTCGGGATCGTGCCCGACCGGCCTGAGCCCGCGAGAACAGCTTAACCGCATTCGGACCCGCGTCCGCGAGTTAACCGAGGCGAAATATCAACTTCTGCTGGACGAGCTTCTGCCGGCCTTGGCCGCGGAAGGGGTCACCCGTCTGCCGGCCGGCGCATGGGACAACGAACAACAAGCCCACGTCCGGGCGTTCTTTCGGGACCGTGTGTTTCCGGTACTGACGCCGATTCGTGTCCAACCGGAGGATCCCCTTTCGGCGGTCGGCAACCTGAGGCTCCACGCGGCGTTTCTTCTCGAACCGGGCCCAGACGCCCAACAATCGGATTCCTCCGCCGGCGAAAGCCCTCATCTGGCGATCGTTCCCGTCCCGGAGTCGTTGGAACGGATCGTATACCTGCCGACAGGACAGTCCGGTGCAATCGCGTTTACATTCCTCGAGCAAATTATTCTCTCCGAGGCCTATCAGTTGTTTCCGGGTTACCGGATTACCGAACAGTGCTTATTTCGAGTCACGCGAGACGCCGATTTTGGTGTTGATGAAGAGCGGGATGAAGACTTTGTCGAAGCGATGGAGCACGTCATCGAGCGCCGCGACCGAAGCGTCGCCGTGCGACTCAACATAAACGGCGGCTCGACGCTACTCAAGCAGAGACTTGTCGAAATCTTCAAGCTAGAAGACGGCGATATATTTGAAAGTCCCGATCCACTCGAGCTTCGCCACTTAATGGATATCGCAACGATCGACGGCTTGGACCGCTTAAAGGAAAAGCCGTGGCGGAGCATGGAGTCGATCTGGATCGACGAAGATCGACCGATTCGCGAAACGCTCCGGAAACGCGATGTGTTGCTCAGCCATCCGTACGAGAGTTTTGATCCCGTTGTGCGAATGGTCGAGGAGGCTGCCACCGATCCCGATACATTGGCGATCAAAATGACGCTCTACCGCACGAGTGGAAACTCCCCGATCATCGCCGCGCTTGAGCGTGCCGCCCAGGAGGGCAAACAGGTCTCGGTGCTCGTGGAACTCAAGGCGCGATTTGACGAGGAACGAAATATCGGCTGGGCCGAACGCCTCGAACGAGCGGGCGTCATCGTCATGTACGGAATAGCGCGCCTCAAAGTTCACGCCAAAGCCCTGATGATCGTCAGACGAGAAGACGAGGGCGTCCGCCGGTACTTCCACCTCGGTACCGGCAACTACAACGACAAGACCGCACGCTTGTACACCGACCTCGGACTGCTCACCTCCGATGAAGGATTGGGGTATGAGCTGGGCCTCTTTTTCAATTCAATTACCGGGTATTCGGTGATACCGGGATTAAAAAGCCTCTCGATCGCCCCGATCTCGCTCAAACCGCGGATCATCGAACTGATCGGGCGCGAAGCAAATCGCGCGGCGGCCGGCGGGGTCGGTCGGATTATGGCTAAAATGAACGCGCTCGCCGATCCCGACATCATCGAGGCGTTGTACGCAGCTTCGCAAAGCGGCGTCGAAATCATGCTTAATATTCGGGGCATTTGTATGTTGATTCCCGGGATACCCGGCCTAAGCGAAAACATCCGGGTGGTAAGCATCGTCGATCGCTATCTCGAACACGCGCGGGTGAGCTTTTTTGAGAACGGCGGCAATCCCGAGGTGTATCTCACCAGCGCCGACTGGATGCCGCGCAACCTGGAAAAACGAGTTGAGCTCATGTTCCCGATCAAAGATGCCGGAATACGCCGTCGTATCGAGGAGCTGGTGGAACAGTTTTTTGACGACAACGACAAAGCCCACGAGCTTATGAGTGACGGATCCTGGAAGCGGGTTGCTCGAAAACGCGACGAGCCTCGCGTCCGCGCCCAACAACTGCAGTACGAGAAGATCCGGTCGCGCGTCGCCGTGGAAAGCACCGAGGTGCGTCAGGCGTTCGACGTTCGCCGAAAACCCCCGCGGACCTAACTATTTAGCCCCGCTTTTATTGACATCGTCCCGTCGTCGCGGTAACTTTGTGTTACAAAGTCGCTTTGCGTTATAAAGTGAAGGAGTCCACCATGACCGATATGACGCGTTACGTCAAAGATCTCAAGACGATTCGCGAAATAATGATCTCCTACGAGGAGCAACCGATCGTAAAACCCTGGGCGTTCTACAGCTGGGGAGGAGTATGTATCCTCGGCACGCTTATTCACTTCTGGTTGTACGGGACGATCGGACTTGCCGGGCGCGCGGCGCTCCTTCGTGTGTGGTTACCGGTCCTGGTTATCGGATCACTTGGTGAGACTCTGGCCTGGTTGTTTTACGCCCGAGACGCCGGTATGGCTCTCCTCACGCGACGTTCGAAGAGAATGCTTGCCGGTTACGTCGGAATCATCATCGCGTTAGCTCTGCTCGTAATCGACGGAATCCCGGCCGGTCTGCATGTCGGGACCGCGCTCGCAATTGGAAGCGTACCGTTACTCGCGTATGCGCAGCTGACCTTTAGCGCTCTCTATGTTGAAGGGTTTTTATTGCTGGCAATCGCACTCGTATTTCGGGCAGCCGGAGTCAACTCGCCGTCGTTGTACCTGGTCGGGGGAATCCTGACCGGTGTTACCTACATCGGTGCCGGTATTCATTCGTGGCGGATGGCGCAACTACGAGCACGCCCCGATGAGTGAGCTCTACACGCGATTTGACGCGGTGTTCTTCGAGAAAACGCGTCTTTCGATCGTGACAATTTTGAGTCAGGAAGAACGACTTGCGTTTGGCGCGCTCAAAACGCGTCTGGGTGGGACCGACGGTGCCGTCTATACCCACTTAGAGAAGCTGATAAAGGCCGGATACGTTGATAAGGAGCGGACCGTTTCACCCGCGGGATCGCAAACGATGTATGAGTTGACTGAGCTCGGACGCAAGGAGTTTCTTGCGTACATCGATTTTCTTGGGACGATGATCGAGTCGGCGACAAAAGGAGAGGGGAATTGACATGAAACGGGTTAAACAAAGCTGGATAGATCGACGCCGGGTGGTTGGCGTGGTTGGCCTCGCTGTCTTCGTGCTCGCGGTGCCCGTTCTGACCTTTGCGCAAGGCGACGCTTCCGGTGTATCGACATCGATCGACGCAAACCGGCTTCTTGAGCTCTCCGATGACGCGATCTTCCCGGAGAGTTTTATCGCTACCTACCGCATGACAACGGAGCGGCCGGATCGGCGAGCGACGGAAATGGTCTTCGAAAGCAGTCACCTCGAAGGAGCGGGAACGTATATGGAAGTGAGCGCGCCGGCGCGGAGTCGCGGTATGCGTTTTCTCCAAAAAGAAGACGATCTATGGATGTACAATCCGCGGTCGGGTTCGCGACGCGCCTTGAGACTCGCCCCGCGTGACTCATTTCAGGGGTCCGTTTTTTCTAACAACGACGTCTCCGATCCCGACTACGCCGACGATTACGAGGCGCGCCGAGCGGGGTCGAGAGATCTGGATCACCCGGAGATCGGGCGCGTCACGACGACGGTCATCGAGGCGGACGCGATCCGCGACGAGGCTCCCTACGGCCGGATCGTTATGTGGATTTGGGGCGGTCCGGAGGGTGGCAGCGTCGTCCCGTTACGAATCGACTATTACTCCAAGTCGGGACTTCCGTTTAAACGTATGATTTTGACCGAGTACGGTTTTTCCGCTGGAGCGTTCCGTCCGGCGGTTATGCGGATGGAATCGCTCGAGCAGGCCGGAGCCGTGACGACGGTACGGATTGAGGACCTCGAGGCACGCGATTCGATCCCGGCGCGGCTGTTCAACCAGGCGGAGCTGACGCGATGAAACGCCCACTCCAACGTACAGCGATGTTTCTCGCGGGAGCGGCGATTCTGATCTGCGTCTCTCCGACCGAACTAAGTGCGCAGGATTACGACATCTTTGGCTCGATAGAGTTCCGGTCGACCTCCGCTCATCGCAAGGACTCGGATGCAGTCATCGATCCCGACCAACGTGACACCTGGTACACCGAAGGGCAGTTTCGATTTGCCGCGACACATCGCTTGTCGATGGACCTGGCCGAAGTCGTTGTCGACCACGAACTTATCGCGTCTCCGGCGATCTCCGGTGCGGGCGAGGTCGGTAGCGGAGGAACGGGGTCGAGCGACGCGACCGAAGTAGAGATAAGGCACGAAATCTACCAAGGCTATCTCTCGGTTTTGCCCAATCGGTGGTTATCGGTAACCGCCGGTCGGCGGCGCATCAACTGGGGAAAGGCGTTTGCGTTTTCGGTGACCGACGCCGTGCATCCGCAGAGTCCGGACAGCGAGGTCGAGCCGGGATTTGACGGTGCGGTCGCGACCGTTCTCCTCGGTCCCGACATCGGTGTTGAGTTGGTTGCGGCAGCTCAGGAAGCGATCGCTACAGGTGAAATGGAAGATCTGCGTGCCGCCGGCTACGCCTCCGCATATTTGGCGCCGTTCGACCTGGCGCTCAGCTTTGTATTCCAAGCGGAGACGATCTATCGTCCCGGCTTTCTCGCGTCCGTGTCGCTCGGACCGTTGTTGATAAACGGTGAAGCCGCCGTGGAGGTCTACGACGCGCGTGAGGAAGAGACGGAATTGCAGCCCTTGGCGAGTTTCGGCGTCGAGTACAGCTTGTTTGGCGTGTTTGATGAGTTGTCGATCGCCGGGGAGTACCTCTACAACGGTCTTGCGATCAACCACCCGATAAACACGGGCGCGGTGGCAACGGCCGTAACGGGGGACTTCGCCGGTGGGTTCGAGCGGCCCGGCGAGCACTACCTATACGGCGCGCTGTCGTATCAACGCCTCGAGTCCTGGTACACGACGCACTCCGTGCTCTACAACGCGAGCGACGAGAGCGCGATCGTCGAACACGGAATCAACCTGATTCGGATACCGGCGATTGATCTCGGGCTCGCCGTGACGTGGAATAGCGGCAAGCTCACGAGCGAGTTTGGGCTAATCCCCGAGGATTTTACGACCAGCGTCAGCGCTAAAGCGAGTTTCTAATGAAAACGATTACGTTGAACGAAGTTCATAAAGACTACGCGCTCGGTAAGACGACGATCCGCGCGTTGCGCGGCGTCTCCCTCAGCATCGGCGCCGGTGACTTTGCGGCCGTCGCGGGCCCATCCGGGTGCGGGAAGACGACCCTCCTCAACATCGTCGGATGTATCGATCATCCGACCGCGGGTACGGTGAGTCTCGACGGTCGCGAACTGACGAATCTTTCCGACGCCGCGGAAGCCGCACTCCGCTTGCGCGAGATCGGTTTTATTTTTCAGAGCTTTAACCTCATTCCGGTCCTCACCGTTGAGGAAAACGTCGAGTTTCCCGCGATCCTGGCCGGTACTGCGTCGCGAGAGCGCCGGGCATACGCTCGAAAACTCCTCGATGCCGTTGGATTGCAGGACTACTTCCGCCACCGTCCGGATGAGCTGTCGGGCGGGCAACGTCAGCGCGTCGCGATAGCTCGCGCGCTCATCAATCGTCCGGGATTGGTAATCGCCGACGAACCCACGGCCAACCTCGATAGCGAGACGGGAGACCGCACGCTCGCGCTTATGCGAGCACTCAACCGGGAGGACGGAGTCACGTTTCTGTTCTCGACTCACAACCCCGAAATCCTCTCCTACGCGACGCGCGTCATCCGACTCCGAGACGGTCGGATCGAGGATTTGTGATGTGGAAGATTGCGTTTGGTAATGTGGTACGGCACGGAAAACGGAGCGCTCTTATCGTGCTTGCGGTAGGTATGAGCGTTGCGACGATGGTGTTTATGTCGGGAATGCTCGACGGTATGCGAGAGGACTTCTTCCATACGATGGTCAGTAACTCGGGGCACCTTTCCGTTGAGGTCGTCGAGCGGGAGGGCGCCCTCGATCCGTTTGCCCTCAGTCTGCTACTCGCCGAGTGGCGTGAGATCGGCGACTGGTTTACGCGCCAACCGGAGGCCGTCGCGGTCGAACCGATTCTAAGTTTTGGAGCCCTGATGGTCCACGAAACCAAGAACATCGGGCTTATCGGATACGGAGTAATTCCGGAAACACGCCTGTTTCGAGATGTTCGTGAAGGAATACGGGATGGGCGTTTCCCGAATAGTCCGGGCGAAATAGCGGTATCTGAAGGAATCCGTGAGCTTCTCTCTCTCGAGATCGGTGGACCGGTACTCGTGTTGACGGAGGATGCGACCGGCGCCCCGTACTACCTCGAGTACACCGTCGGCGGAACGTTTCAAAGCGAATCCGCCGAGTTTGACGACGGTGCGTTTCTTGTCCACATCGCGGACGCCCAGGATCTGCTGTACGTCGACGACGACGTCCGCGAGTTGCGCGTCATTCTCAACGATCCAGCCGCCGCCGAAACGCTTGCCACGCGCTTTTCGACCGAATTGGCGAGAGATGACGTTCGCGTTGAAACCTGGAGGGAGAAGAACCGCGGTCTTATCGTCCTCTTTGAAATGATGGACGTGTTTATGTTGGCGATCAACCTCTTGATCGTCATCGTTGCCGCGACCGTGATAACCAACGCAATTCTAATGAACGTATTTGAGAAGACTCGTGAGTTCGGCATGATGCGCGCGATCGGTTTGACCCGCCGCGGGCAATTTGGTCTCGTGATGGCCGAAGGGGCCAGCTACGGATTGGTAGGCAGCATTTGCGGTTTAATGATCGGCATCCCTTTGGTTCTCTACCTGCAAACTCACGGAATTGATTTTGGCGCGGTGATGGAATCGTTTGGACTTGGTCGCGTCCTGACGTTCAGATTTCGTCCGATCACCGCGATTATGAACGCGGCGTTTGGCACGACGGTGGCGTTGGTCGGTTCCCTGTACGCCGCGAGCGTCGCGACTCGCCTATCGATACTCGAGAGCCTGCGCGGCTCAAACTAGGAGGCTACGATGGAAATCGCTAAGCTTGCCTGGCGCAACGTTTTTCGAAATCCACGGCGAAGTATCCTGACGGTGATCGCGCTCACGGTGGGCACGTCGATACTATTTCTCGCGCTGGGTTGGATCGGTGGATATCATCGATACATCTACGACACCTTGATCGACTTTGAAACGGGGCACGGCAAGGTCCTGCGCTCAGAGTACTTCCTCGAACGCCGGCGAATGCCGGTCGATCTTCTGATCGAAGACTACGATATCGCGCGACTCAGTGTTGCCGCAGTCGAGGGTGTCGCGGCCGCTACCGGCCGAGTTCGATTCCCGGTGCGGGTCGGGACGGGGGCGCGGAGTTTCTCGCTCGGCGCGACCGCGCTTGACCTCCGCTACGAAGACGAGGTCGGCGTCCTCGCAGATTACGTCGTCGCCGGGGCGCCGCCCGACGAGAACATACGCGGTTTGTGGATTGGGCGTCGTCTCGCGGATAAGGCCGAGATCGAAATCGGTGACGTTGTGTTTCTGCGGGCGCTCAATCGCCACGGCGTCGAGAACTTGTACGACGCCACCGTCCGAGGATTTTTTGACTACGGCTACCCGGTGCTCGACGAGCAGATGACTTATCTTGACCTCGTGACCGCCGAAGAGCTTCTCGACCTCGACGGAGGAGTTACCGAGATCGTATATCGGGCCGAACCGGGCGTCTCGGCGACGGATCTCACGCAACGAGTGTCGGGTGCTTTGGAAGCTATCGAGACCGGTCTCGAGGCACGGCTGTGGCGTGACTTTGCCCGGGCCGCCGTATCGGCGGTCGAGGGAGACACCAGCGCCTTTGGAATTATGGCGGGCGTTATGTATCTCCTGATCGTTCTCGGAGTCCTCAACACGATGTCGATGAGCGTTCACGAGCGGACCCGCGAGATCGGGACGATACGGGCGATCGGCGCCAACCGATCGGTATTGCGGCGCATGTTTGCGTTTGAAAGCCTGTGGCAGGCGCTGATCGCCCTCGTTATCGCGACGGCGATTTCGACGCCGCTCGCCGTCTACCTCGTGCAAACCGGCGTCGATATTGCGGGAAGTATGCCGGCGGATCTTCCGGTGCCATTTGGCGAACGATTTCGAGCTGATTTTGTCCTCTGGCACTACCTTGTGGCGATTCTAAGCGCCCCGACTACTGCGCTCATTGGCGCGATGTTTCCGATACGCCGGGCGGGGCGAGTCACCGTTGCGGAAGCGATGCGCGAGAACGTCTAGAACGCAACCATTTTAGTGATCCCGGGAGTACCCGACCGTCGTCCAACTCCCGCGCGAGCGTGAGATTTGTTTGAGCAGAGACGTTGTCAGGATCTATCTCGAGGATATCCGACCAGAGCAAACGCGCCTCGGAAAGCGAGTCTTCGCCGGGAATTCCCGTCGTCAACAACGCGACCGCGAGATCGTTAAACGCGCTGAGGCGATCGGTCCCCCGAGCCCTCCTCGCCGCCTCGCGGTAGCTCGACAGGATCGGATCGCGTACCAACCAACAAACGTATTCGATCGCGTGTTCGTAGCGGTCCGCCAGGGCTGTCGCCGCGATTGCCGGCGCGTCGAGAGAATCACCGGCCACGGTCGCGAGGGCGTGGCGTATCGGTACGACGCCCCGAACGTCGGCGAGGGCGGTTCGAAACGGAGAACCGATCGCCATCGGATCGAGAACGATCCATACCTGATCCTCGATGACAACCGACGCCGACGCCAATTCGCCAAGCCAGTCGGCATCGGCGGCGTCGATACCGGTCGAAAAAGCCGAAACCATGCCGTTGGCGGCGGGTAGGAGTGCGGCGTCGACTCCCGCAGCGTTGAGCAACTCGACGACCAGGGCGCCAAGTTCTGATTCACGGGCGCGGCCATGCCGCACAACGGAGGCGCTTGGCCGGCGACGCGTCGGCGGAGGAAGACTGGGATCGAGCACGAGCGGAAGCAGAGAGTAGTACTCCCACGCCGCGATGGCACGGGGAAGAACGCCGTAGCGGGCCGCCTGATGGGTACCGAGTACGCCGCGTATCTGGTCGCGCGCAAACGCCAATCCGGGTGCCACCGATACAGACTCCGGTCGATTGCTTCGTTCTACGCCTTCGTGGGCGACTAAAGATGCGGGTGCTATAGGAGAGAACGGGTCATCAAAGAGCAGTTGTCGTCGAATCGGAGCCGCCATCTCGTGGGCGCCGTGCCGTTCGTAGGCGGCGATCCGGCGTACCTGCAGGCGTCGAATCTCAGCGGCGACCTGCGTTCGCTCCACGGCGGACTTGATCCGCACCAATTCCTCGACGACGGGCGGCAGATCTTCTTTCGCGATCTGCGACAAAATCGCGCGATGAAGAAACGCAGCGCTGGGATCGAGGAGAAACAACTCGCCGGTTTCGACCCGATAGGCGATCGCGCCTACCTGGGCGACGCCCACCGTTCCCCCTGGCGTAGTAATCGCGTCGATCGTATACCGGAGACGCCCAAGCGCGTCGAGGAGGACCAGCCGTTCGGCGGTGAGGAGAGCCACGCTCCCGTCGGAACCGATGGCAAGATCACGAATCGGAACGTCGTGGAGTTCGGGTGGCATTTCGACCGAATCAACAATACGTCCGTCGGATGCATAAACGACGACGCTCCTGGTCGTACGGTTTACGATCCAAATTTCGCCGCCGGGACCACGCGCAACGGCGTCAAATACGCCGGATGAGTCGGCGGGGTAGAAGAACGAGGAAGCCCCCCCGCTCAGTCTCACGCCGTTTTTCGTGCTCAAGTTTATGAGCGCGAGGCTACCCTCGTCGAGAAAAACGGGAGTACCGGCGTGATCGGTTGTTACGGTTACGGGGCTCGTTCCTTCCGGCGGGTATACGAGCACGTTGCCGTTGCGATCATCTACCCCGGCGATCCGGCCGTCGATGTCGACGGTGATACCGGTTAAATCGACGCCGTCCGCGATATTTGGTCGCACGAGCTCGAATGCGGGACCAAGTGTAATTAACAGATCTCGACCCGCAACGACAATCTCGTCGCGACCGGACACGGCGACACCACGCGCGTTCGTAGGCGATCCAGCCAGGGATCCAAGCGGAAACGAGTCCAGAACGGTGATCGATTCTATCTCCCGCGCGGGAGGATCGGGTGCCAGAAAACGGCCGAGCCGGCGTGTTATCTCGGTCACCCATGAAAACTCGTCGTCGCCCGTCGTTTCGAGGTCGACTTGAGTTCCTTCGTCATCAAGATAGACCGACGCTCGTTCTCCCCTCCCGTGGATCGTGACAACGACATCAGGTTCCTCGATAGCTTCACCAATGTGGAGATCGGGAAGAAGATAGCTCAAACGAGTCGCAATTGTAGGCGATAGCGGATGAGGTAGTACGGCGACACGACGCTCTTCCGAGGCGACGGACAACGGAAGCACTATGCCGACGACGAAAAAAAGGAGGGGACTTTTACAGTAACCTAACCGGAACACACTATATTTTCGTCGTGTTTATGTCCCTTGTTCAGCGCGAGAAGGTTCTGGAGATCTGGAATAACGCCTGTAAGCGGATGAACTACGCGTTTCAACCGGTAGTAAATACGTACACCGGGCGAGTTTTTGGCTATGAAGCGCTCCTCAGGCGCTTTGAACCAGAGGGCTTTGCCGCGATCCATCAAGTTTTTGACCGCGCTGCGGAAGACGGCGTTCTGGAAGAAGTCAACCGGTTTCTATTTTGCCGGGCGGCAAGCCTCTTTTTGGAGTCATGCGCACCGGGTACGCGCCTCCTTTTTAATATAGACAACCGTCTTTTTGACGAACGTTTCTCCGAAACGGTCCTTCCGGGTATCATTTCAGCGGGCGGCCTTGCCGCCGAGCGAATCGTTCTCGAGATCTCGGAACGAGATCCACTTCCGGAAAATGCGTATCGACCGGAGCAGCTACCGTCGCTGCGAACTCGAGGGATCCACGTCGCTCTCGATGACTTCGGCGCCGGGTACAGCGGTCTCCAGGTTCTCTACCAGGCCCAGGTAGACATCATCAAAATGGATCGTTTTTTCGTCTCGGGAATCGCTGAGGATGCGCCAAAACGGATATTTGTTACTAATCTCGTAAAGCTCGCGCATACGATGGGCATGAGCGTCGTTGCCGAAGGCGTCGAGACGACGGCCGATTTCTATACCTGTCGCGAGATCGGATGTGACTATCTTCAAGGTTATCTCATATCGCGACCACAATTGCCCGCCGACGACGAAGAATTTCCTGTGCACTACCCGATCATTTCCGAACTGATCGAAGGCGATCGCCGAAATGATCGCGAGGATCAGAAGCAAATCGAATACCGAATGAACGTCCTCGAAACCCTGGACGTCGATACGTCGATGGGTGACGTCCTTCGCCGTTTTCGATCGGAGACCGAAACGTCCTATCTTCCGGTCGTCAACCGAATCGGCGAGCCGTTGGGGATTATTCGAGAGCACGACCTCAAGGAGTACGTGTATTCTCCCTACGGCATCTCCCTCCTGATGAATCGGTCCTATCGAAGCGATCTGGCGTCGTTTGTCCGCAAAGTACCCGTAGCGGCGATCCACCACCGCTTGGACCGAATTCTCGAGCTTTACTCGATGGATCCCGGGGCCGAGGCGATTATTCTCACAAAAGGCGGGACGTATCTTGGCTGCCTCGACTCGCGGTCGCTTCTGCAGATACTCCACCGACGAGAGGTGGCCACGGCTCGTGATCAGAATCCACTTACGCGTTTGCCCGGCAACACGATTATCAACGAGTACCTTTCGGCTGCGTTCCGCCCAGCGTTCTCCTGGCATTCTCTCGTGTATCTCGATTTCAACAACTTCAAACCGTTTAACGACCGATACGGGTTCCGCGTCGGTGATCGCGTCATACAGTTGTTTGCGGACTCGCTCAAAATGATGGCCAACTCCCAGGAAGTGTTCGCCGGACATATTGGCGGCGACGATTTCTTTCTGCTTTTTGAGATCGACCGGGATGGGATAGGACAGATGTTCACCGATATTCGGCGCTTGGTTCGACGCTTTGCGCAGGACGTTCGGGCGTTTTACCCGCCGGAGGCGATCGAAACTGGATACATCGAGGGGCGCGATCGGCAGGGAGAGTGGCGGCGGTTTCCGCTGCTCGATATCAGCGTGGCGGTGCTTCTTGTCCCGCCGCACGAGTATTACCTCAACGGTGAAGCGCTGTCCCGAGAGATTGCCCTCCTCAAAAAAACGGCGAAAAAGGCTCCCGGGTCGCTCGTCATCGCGTCGATAAATCCCGACCGACTCCACCACGTGGGTAGCACATAATTGTACACTTGAAAGAGGGGTATTCGCGGTCTATGCTTACAAGGATGAAACAGGCAATTCGTTTGGGCGTTATCGGCGCCGCAATCGTTTTTTTTGGCGTTTCTTGTGCGACCGTTCCTCGGTCACAAAACCAATCACGCGTCGAGGATCTCATCGCTGAACTAAACACCGCATCGGTCGAGCGATTAGTTGAGCTATCGGCGCGGCCATTTCTTCTTGACGGCGAAATCGTCGTCGTCGAGCGGGATATCGCCATGATGTGGACCAACTTGCGGGACGTCGGATTTACATTTGACGGCGCGGCGATCGAAGAAGTTGGCGCCCTGCGGCCCGATGACTACCTCGCTTTCGGCGATACGATGGACGTCCGCGTGTGGTTTGATAAGTACACCACCGACGACGCCGGACTCGCTCGCGTAGCGACAACGCACGGTACCTTTTTGATCGTCACCGGCGAGGCCGAGGATATCGGCTTGCAGGTATTTGGGTTTACCGGGCCCCAGGAGTAATCGTCATGAGAGTTAAGCGTACAGCTTCGATTGCGATTTTGTTGTTCGTCGGCGTTACCCTTGCGGCGCAAGACGCGCGCGTCGAGTTCGTCGACGGATTTCCGGAACTGCGTCGCGCACAGGGCGGCACCGATTTTATCGATTTTGGTACGGAACTCGAGAGTGGCGATTCCGTTGTCACGGGCCGCGGCGACTTCGTCGAGCTCTCGCAGGGTGAGGATCGATCGATACGCGTGGAATCGAATACCGTGTTTACGATTCGGGAGATCGAAACTGATACGGGTCGCGAAACGGTTATGTCCAACAGTGTCGGTGCCGTCAGCTATCGATTCGGTCGCCTCGCCGGTCGCGAACCGCGTATCGGAACGAGTACGGTCGTCGCCGGCGTCCGTGGTACGGAGGTAACTGTTTACGCGGGGGCCGACGGAAGTGCTCTGTTCCTGGTAGACAGCGGCGCCGTCGAGGTTACCTCCGCCGGCGAAACGGCGCTTCTCACCGAGGCGCAGGGCGTCGAGGTTCCGGCTGGAGGTCCTCCAGGGACCGTTTTTGAGATCATCGGTCGAGCGATCGACTTTTCCGCGTGGAGCGGTGAGAAGCAGGAGGAGTTCCTGGCCGATCCGGTTGGCTCTCTGCGCGGTCTTGGCTCGCAGTTACAGGAGTACTACGGTGAACTCCTGGTCCTCGAAGCGCTCTATACCGAAAAACGAGCGGAGTACGATGCCGCCTTTGCCGATCTCGGCGAGGTCGTGGAGCGATCGGGAGCAGACTCCGAGGAAGCAGCAATGGTTCGTGCCGCCGTCGCTCAGGTAGGACAGCAGGCAACGGCGCTCGCGTTTAACATTCGTTACTACGCGCTGACGAGCCTATCGTTGCGGCGCTACCTGCTCGGTCAGATGTCGGTAGAGATGAAAACCCGCTACATTCTCGATCGCCAGAATCCGACCTATCGCGAGTTTGTTACGACGCGGGACGCGATTTTGGCGGAGTACGAGAGTCGAGTTACGCAACACCTCGTAGACGTAGATATTTAGGGATTCGAGAGGAGACAACCATGAGAATCGGATTAAAGCAAACGCTTTTTGCCGCGGCGACCGTCGCGATTATCGTTTTGCTCGTCGGCTGTCCGACGGACACCGAAGAGGATCCTGTATCGATTACCGCTCGGGTCCAACAGCTACAGAGCGATCTCAACGGTAACTACACCGGCGTGTATCTCAACTGGCATCCGGACAGCAGCACCCGTCAGCTTGGCGCAAATCCAACTGGATTCGAAACAACGTTCCCCGAGAGCGAGACGTATGCCATATCCAGCATTACTGTTGTTTCGGAAAGCGGTGACGTCGGCACGGCGACCGCTGTATTTACTTCGACTCCGACGACCGCTTTTTCCAACGCGGCGGCAGATTTCGATATGCGGAAATCCGGTGACGATTGGTTTATTGATAGGCTCGTGATCACCGCCAATTCGGTGGATCTGGCCAACATCTACGACTAAGCCGCTCTATGCGCGAGCGGCCCGCCCCCCGCCCGGGCGCGCCGCCGTACCGGGATCCTATTCCTGGATCTGGCGATAACGGATCGATGGCGAGTATTGCCAGCGCTGCGCGTCGGGATCGGCGCGTAGCAGGGTTACAAACACTTCGGTGTTTGCCGGTATACGCATCTCCATCGGCAGCCGGCTTTCCGCCCGCATTCCGACAAACTGAAACGAGATCTCGGCGTCAACCGGTAAGTCGAACCCGTTTCCAACAAAAATCGCGTAAGTGAGGTCGTACTGTTCGGCGCGGAACTCGATGCGGCGCGACGTCGGGATCTCGGCTTCGTGACCGGCAAAATCCGCTAATACCAGATCCGCTCCAAACACCTGTTCAAACTCCGGGAGTCCGGGATGGGCGGCGTAGTAAAACGCGCCTTCCTCGGGATCGATCGGGTCGCCCTCGACTCCGCGAAACAGAACCGGGATCGACTGCATCGACCCGTCAAATTGGGGGACGCGAACGTCGAAATGCAGGTGCGGTCCGCTCGAAACACCGGTATTTCCGCTGTAGCCGATCAAGTCGCCGGCGTTCACGCTGTCTCCGACGGCGACCTCGGCACCGCCGTAGCGAAGATGAACGTAATTCCCAAAGCTCCCATCCTCGTGGGCGACCATGACGACGTTTCCGTACGCGGCATAGCGCTGAGATGGACCACCGACGTTACTGTCCTCCTTGACCCTGACAACGATTCCGCTCCGCGCGGCGTGCACCGGCGTGCCTACCTCGAGGTCAAAATCTACCGCATACTGATTCTCGCCGAAGTGCGAAAACTGACCGTTGTGGCCTTGAGTGACGCGGTGTTTCGAGCCATGCCGGTACGGGAAGAGGTACAGGTAGTCGTCGCGATGGTCCGCTGTTGCCGGGTCGCCCTCGGCAAAGCTGTAGACCAGATTGTATCCAATTCGGCCACGTGTCGTCGTGGGTTCGAGAGTAAACAGAAATTGATCGGCCGTATCCGGCGGGATAGCGCCACGCCAGGGTAGATCGACCGTAGGCGCCAGACTAATCAAATCTGAAAAACTAACGTTGATGTAAACCGGAATAAAGTGAACGTTGGTCGCGTAGAAATCGTAACTATTGTCCTCACGTTGAACTCCGTATACCTCGATGAAATCACCAAAACCGGTGTACGATTGCGCCGGAACGGGGACGGGACGGATTAGAAGCCCAAATAAGAACAAAGCCGGTATTACGCGGCCGCAAAGCAAGCGTCCAGTTTTCATACCACTTAGTATAGTGCTTGGAGGAGTCCGATGGCACACGAGATTGTAGAAGCCGCTGAGGCGATTCTCGATAAAGAGTTCCCTGTACTCGACCACGGATTTGTTCGCCTGGTCGATTATCTCGGCGGGGACGCGCGTATCGTTCAGTCCGCTCGTGTATCCTATGGCGAAGGTACCAAGAGTTTCCGCCAGGATAAGGGCCTTATCAACTACCTGCTCCGGAACGAGCACACGTCTCCATTTGAACAGGTCGTGTTTACGTTTCACACCAAGATGCCGATCTTTGTCGCTCGCCAGTGGGTACGACACCGAACGGCACGTCTCAACGAGATAAGCGGTCGCTACAGCGTCATGAAAGAAGAGTTCTACCTTCCCGACAGCACGGTTCTCGCGCCTCAATCTGCCGACAATAAGCAGGGTCGCAGCGAAGCACGTTTTGATCGCGAGGTAGAAGAACAAATAACCGCGGAGTTTGCCCAAGGGCAACACGAGACCTACGCTGCTTACGAGCGACTTCTCGATGCCGGACTGGCTCGGGAGTTGGCGCGCATAAACCTGCCGCTATCGACCTACACCGAGTGGTACTGGCAAATCGATCTCCATAACCTCTTTCACTTTCTCAAACTTCGCCTCGATGCGCACGCTCAGTACGAGATTCGCGTGTACGCGGAGGTGATGCACGAGATCGCGATGAGCGTATGCCCGATCGCGGTTGATGCATTTGAGGAGCACGTACGTGGCGGGGTTCGACTATCGCGAAGCGAGATCGAGGTCCTGCGTAGCGTGCTCGACGACCAGGAGATCACTCGCGCCGCCCAGGAGGCGGGGCTTCAGGGACGAGCGGTCGAACGCCTCGTGCACAAGGTACGCTTCGGTCACGAGTAAGATCGGGTTTGAGGATTTGCACGGATGCGTGCGCTGCACTACGATAGTAACTGTACGGAGGGCAAGAATGAGTGATGATAATCGTTCTACTACAAATCAATATCTGACCTTTACTCTCGACGGCGAACAGTACGCCGTTGAGGTTTACGACGTAAAAGAAGTACTCGAGTACACGACCGTAACCAAGGTACCGCGAACCCACGAGTTTATGCGCGGCGTCATCAACCTACGCGGTAGCGTCGTACCGGTCATCGATCTCCGCCTTAAATTCGGAATGGGTGAAACCGACAAAACGATAGATACGAGCATCATCGTGATGGAAGTGGACATCAACAACGAGCAGATTACGTTGGGAACGCTCGCCGACAGCGTCCAGGAAGTGATCAATCTCGATTCTGCGCAAATCGAACCGCCGCCGCAGATTGGAACAAAAATCGACACCAACTTTATCAAGGGAATCGGTAAGCAGGACGAACGCTTTATTATCATTCTCGACATCGACAAGATTTTTGTCGCGGACGAACTCAATCTGGTAGTCGAGGAGGCCGGCGCTACATAAAATAGCGCATGCATCACCGGCACACCTCATTTTATTCGCTCGGATCGATACAAACCGATAATCCGACAGACCGCGGGCAGGAATACGTATTCACCGGCGGAACCGTTCGTTGGTATTCCGCTCCAAGCGGTTACCTCGGTCTCGGTGTAGCAACTCCTGACGCTCCGGCACGAACGTCCTGGGCGATCGCTTCGCAATCGGACGACGCAACTACGTTTCATCCGCCAATTATCAACGCGCCGATTGAGTTCTCGCGTGAGTTCTCTCGAGTGTTCTCGGCGGCCAACGCCGGTGTCTCCCCGATCGAGAATCCTGAAGAGGACTCGCGCGGAGCCGAATTGGTTTGTATCAACGGGCATCGATTCCCTACACCTTTAGGCGAACTCGAACTGGCGCGCTGTCGAGACGGGTTTTGGGTATCGATACCCCTCCCTGCCGACGTCGCAGTGTACGGGCTCGGGGAAAAGACGGGCGGACTCGACAAGCGAGGCCGAACCTGGGTGATGTGGAATGCCGACGATCCGATCCACACTCCGGGGACCGATCCGCTGTATCAATCTATCCCTGTCGTATACATCGTCGGAGAAACGACGACGCATACGCTCTTCGTCGACAGTACCGCGACGGTTTACGTCGACATCGGTGAAGCCGATCAGGACCAGATTCACGTGGAGGTCTACGACGATCGCTTCGAGATGTATTGGGCCGAAGACGCGTCTCTGCCCGAGGCGGTTCGTCGCTACACGGCGCTTACCGGTCGGGCTCCACTTCCGCCGGAGTGGGCACTTGGTTTTCAACAGTGTCGTTATAGCTACTTCCCGCATGAGCGCGTGACCGAGATTGCCGATCGAATACGGAGCGAGCAGATTCCGTGCGACACGCTCTATCTCGACATTCACTACATGGACGGATATCGGGTGTTTACCTGGGACGGAGAGCGCTTTCCCGATCCTGCAAGTCTGATCTCGGATCTTCGTCAAAGAGGTTTCCGACTCGTTACGATTGTAGATCCAGGGGTAAAGCGCGATCCCCAATATCAGGCGTACGTCGACGGCGTCGAGAACGGATTTTTTCTCCGGAACGCGGACGGGACCGTCTACACCGGGCGGGTCTGGCCGGGTGAGGCGGCGTTTCCCGACTTCTATTCATCACATGTGCGCGATTGGTGGGCTGGGTTGCATCGGGCGCTTTTTGACGCCGGCGTCGCCGGAGTGTGGAACGATATGAACGAACCCGCCGACTTTACCGGGGACGAGTTGGATCGCTGGAACTTTACCGTTCCGGACACCCTGGTTTCGCAAACCGATGGGACAGTTCGCTCAATGGCCGTGCTCCACAACGCCTACGCAAACGGTATGAACGAAACGACCCGAACCGCGTTTTCGCGATACCGCCCTGCAGAGCGGGGTTTTGTCCTCACCCGAGCCGGATATGCCGGAATTCAACGATCCGCCGCCGTGTGGACAGGTGACAATCACAGTTGGTGGGAGCATCTATCCTTGATGATCCCGATGTTGGCCGGCCTCGGGCTGAGCGGCGTTCCTTTTGTCGGCGGGGACGCGGGTGGGTTTCAACAAAATGCCGACAGTGAGCTTTACTCTCGGTGGATTGCGGCCGCGAGTTTTGCTCCGCTTTTTCGCGCGCATTCGGCGCTCGATACCTCCGATCATGAACCGTGGAGTTTTGGAGATGCGACGCTTGCGGTTGCACGCAAGTACATCCAACTCCGCTATCGCCTGTTGCCGTATATCTACTCGCTGTTTGAGGAGGCGAGTCAAACCGGAGCCCCCGTCTTACGCCCTCTTGTCTGGGAGTTTCCGAGCGACGAACGCGTGAGAAATCGATCCGACAGCTTCCTTCTCGGTTCGGCCTTGCTTATTGCCCCGGTTCGCGAGCGCGGCGTGCAGGAACGGAGCGTCTATTTACCGTCCGGGCGTTGGTACGACCTCTGGAGCGGCACGGTAACCGATGCCTCTCCGTCGGGAACGGTAGTCGTCGCCGATGCACAACTCGATACGCTTCCGATCTTTCTCCGCGGTGGTACAGTTCTACCGTTCGAGTCGGTTCGGCCGCATACCGGTGATTCGGGTGACGGTGTACTGCGTGTGCTCATCGCCCCCAACGACGCAGGCCACGCCAGCGGTGAGTTGTACGCCGATGCAGGTGAAGGATTCGAATATCAAGACGGGGCTTTTTATCGACTCCACGTTACACATATCCCGAGCGGCGAGATTGAGCTTCACGTGATCCACGGTGGAATTGCCCCGCGTTGGCGAGAGATTGAGATTATCGTTGCGGGAGAAGGTGGGTGTCTACTCGACCAAAGCGCCGTGGCGCGCCTTCCTTTACCCCTCGAAACCGACGAGCGCCGTCGTTTGGAGGTATGACGCGGGAGACAGCTGATCGAGTTCGAGCCGCTTTTTTTCTCGCTGTTATCGTGGCGGTGATCGTATTAGCGGTAGCGACTTGGCCGGAGCTTCGTCCCGCGCTTGAGTCGCTCAGAACTCTTGGGCGATGGGCGGCGCCGGCGCTCGTCGCCGCGCAAATCGTGCAGGTCGTGATCTTTGTCATTCCCGGAGAGTTGGTTCAGATTACCGCCGGATACCTGTTTGGTGTCGGCGCCGGCGCCGCGTTGTCGATGCTCGGCATCGCCATTGGGAGCGTCGTGAACTATCTCATCGGGCGGACACTCGGAGCTTCGTTTCTTACTGTCGTTATTTCCAAGCGCCAACGCGCGCGAATTGAACGTATTCTCGACGATCGAGGCGTACAGCTCGGGATGTACATCCTGTTTTTCGTCCCCGGCCTCCCCAAAGACGTCCTCGGCTACCTCATCGGCGTTTTGGCTGCAAACTCTGGGACGCGGGAGGAACGACGAGTGTACAGTCTCGGGTATTTTGTCGTTCTGTCGATGCTCGGACGGATGTTCGGCATCGTTGGGAGTGCTGCGATCGGTGCATCGGCAGCGGCGGGGTATCGAGCTGTCGCGATTTCCCTTCTTGTTCTCGCCGCGCTTACCGCCGTGACCGCGATCCTGTTCCAACGGCAGATAGAAAGCTTTGCGGCTCGGGTCGCCGAACGGGTCGGACGTCTGTTTTCAAAGACGCGGTAGTTTAATCTCTCAGGGGACGCTATGCTTGTCGCCAGACGACCACTCTCCAATCGTTTTGATACGACATAAACCTGTCTATCGAGGTATAACTGACTATGGATAACGAAGGACAAAAGCGGCTCGCCGTTCTCATCGACGCCGATAACGCCCAATCATCGATCATCGAAGGCTTGTTGGAGGAAATCGCCAACTACGGTATCGCCAGCATAAAACGGATCTATGGTGATTGGTCGAGCGACGCGATGCGCGGGTGGAAGAACATTCTCATCGAGTATGCGATTCAGCCAATTCAACAGTATCCCTATACACGCGGGAAAAACGCGACCGACATGAAGATGATTATCGACGCGATGGATATCCTCTATTCCGAAAAGATGGACGGATTTTGCCTCGTTTCGAGCGACAGCGACTTTACCCCTCTCGCGCAGCGTATCCGCCAACAAGGCCTGACCGTCTACGGATTTGGCGAGCAAAAAACCCCGCAGGCTTTTGTCCGCGCGTGCGACCGATTTATCTACAACGAGGTCCTGCGCAGCCAGGAGTCATCGACCGAACAGCGTGGGCAGACCGAGTCGCCACGGAAACGCTTTTCAACCAATGACCTCAAGCAGGATACCAGGCTTGTCACGATGGTCCGAAATGCCATTGAGGACGCCGCCGACGACACGGGCTGGGCGCCGCTGGGCGTCGTCGGTCAGAAAGTCGCCAATAACACGCCGGATTTTGATCCGCGCAACTACGGATACAAAAAACTGGGCGAGCTGATCAGGGCGATGCAATTGTTTGAGGTCGACGAGCGGCCGATGGAAAACAGCCCGGGGCACAACATCTACATACGCGACAAGAAAAAGAAAGGATAACGATGGGCGGTTTGTTGTTTCGATTGGACCAGATCGGTATCGCCGAACGATTTATCGATCTCGGTTTAATCCCAAGCGTCGCGGTCTTGATCGAACGGGGATTTCTCGTCGTCGTTGTTGCCATTCTCGCCTTTACCGCCCGGTTTATCGCCCGGCGGCTCATCGTACGGGTTCTCCATCCCGTATTCCGTCGCACGCGCGTCACCTGGGATGATCGCATCGCGGAGCGCGGAGTCCTCCTCAAACTCGCGCGGATCGCGCCGGCGATTGTCCTGTTCTTTTTTGGCCCGATTTTGGCACCCGAAATCCAATGGCTCGGGGAGGCAATACGGCGAATCACAGTTGCGTACATCTTTGGTATCGCGGCCCTGGTCGTCGATTCCGTCATCGACGTTTTTCACGATTTGTATCGGGAACAGGAGTTTGCCCGGAAGCGCCCGATCAAAGGCCTAATTCAACTTACCAAGGTCCTTCTCTTTATCGTTGCCGGGATACTCATTATCACGACGATTCTCGACCAAAATCCCCTTGGTATTCTGTCGGGACTGGGCGCGTTGAGTGCGGTGCTCTTATTGGTGTTTCGCGACTCGATTCTCGGATTTGTCTCGGGAGTTCAGTTATCCGCTAACAACATGATCGAAATCGGTGATTGGATCGAGATGCCGCGGTATGACGCCGACGGCGACGTAATCGACATCACCCTGCAGACGATCAAAGTGCAAAACTGGGATAAGACGATTACGACGATTCCGATTTACGCATTGGTCTCCGATAGTTTTCGTAATTGGCGCGGAATGAGCGAGAGCGGCGGAAGACGAATCAAACGATCGATCAACATCGACATGAATTCCGTTCGTTTTGCGACCGAGCAGATGCTCGATCGCTTCCGGCGCTACAGCCGCATTTGTGATTATATCGAAGAGCGGCAGAGCGAGATCGACGAGTACAACCGCGAACATGGAATCGACCTTGAAGACTCAGTAAGTGGACGGCGAATGACCAACCTGGGAGTGTTTCGCGCTTACGTCCAGGCGTACCTGCGAAACCATCCGCTCGTCCGCCAGGATATGACGTTTCTCGTTCGGCATCTTCCGCCGGGCCCAACCGGTTTACCGATCGAGATTTACGTGTTTAGTGCCGACCAACGCTGGGCCGTGTACGAGTCGATTCAGGCGGATATCATTGACCATCTGCTCGCGGTCATTCCCGAGTTTGATCTCCGTGTGTTTCAGGAACCGAGCGGCAGTGAGTTGCACGATATCGCTCGCGCCCTTGAGAGCCGTCAATCATGAAACGGAAATCGACCAACCGAATTATCAAGCCGCTCGATTACCTCGTTTTCCTTGTCGCCATTGGCGTAGTGGTTGGATTTTCGCTCTACTCGATCGACCAGAGCGGGCCCGGCGCAAGCGTCGAAGTACAAACCGACGACGGGCTTTTTTTGTACTCTCTCGCCCAGGACTCGACCCACGATTTCTCCGGCCCGATAGGCCAGTCCGCGATCGAAATCGTCGACGGCAAAGTCAGATTTGTCTATTCGCCCTGTCGCGATCAGATCTGCGTCGCTGCCGGACATCTAGATGCCAGCGGTCAGTGGGCCGCGTGTCTGCCTAATAGGATCTTTGTTACGGTTGTTGGAAATACCCAAGGGACGGACGGAGTCGACGCAACCGCGTTTTAGAACGCGCTAGTTTGCGCGGATTTGGTAGTTTTCGTCGGTAAGAGAAAACGCGGAGTCGATCCCGGACGACAAGACAATCTCGTTGTTCTCCGTCACAAAAACAGCTTCGGCGCCATCCTGAGATTCAATGAGCTCGAGGGCACGATCCAGTCCGAGCACAAAGCTCGCCGTCGAAAGAGCGTCCGCGGCAATCGACCGATCGGCGACGATCGTCACCTGACTCAAACCGTTGTCGGCAGGATAGCCGGTTGCGGCGTCGAGGATGTGATGGAAACGAACACCGTTCTCTTCAAAAAAACGTTCATACGGACCGCTGGTAACCACCGACGTATCGCGAAGGGAGAGTACGCCGACAAACCGATTCCGCTCTCCGTCGGGCCGCTGGACGCCGATTCGCCATAGTGTTCCGTCAGGTTTGTCGCCGATGAGGAGGATGTTCCCTCCAAAATCGAGGAGAGCGTGTTCGACTCCACGATCGATAAGAATCCGGCTGGCCTCATCGGCCGCGTAACCCTTGGCGATGGCCCCGACATCGACGCCCATTCCCCGTACCGGAAGGTATATGGATGAATCTGGGCGGAGTTCAACCAGCTCATAGTCGACCAGAGCCTGCGCGGAGTCGATCTCGTCCTGGGCTGGTACGCGCGCGTCCTCGGTACCGATACCCCAGAGGTCGACAAGAGGACCGATACTGACGTCAAACGCGCCCCCCGAGAGGCGGGAAAACGCGATCGCCTCCTCGAGCACAAAGTACGTATCCTCCGAAACGATGTACGGAGCGACGCCTGAACGACGGTTGAGCTCGAGTAGCTCGGTCGAGTCGTAGTCGTTCTGCGAGGTACTCATTTTGCGTTCGATCTCGGCAACACGATCAAATGCCAATTCGATTATCTCGTCGTCGTACCCGGAATCATGGATCGCGATGTTGAGAATTGTGCCGAGAAGATAGCTGTTCCCGCGAAGAGGCTCGTCGGTCGTATTGCAGGAGTACAATCCCGACGTCAGTACAAAAACAAAGATTCCCAGACCTAACCGAGAGACACGCATCCGCGTATGTTAGTTGAATCTGGCTATTAACGGGAAGCGGAGCGAAAACAACGTTCCATCGTTCTTTGTGAAGGAGTACTCTCCTTCGAGTTGTGCGGCCAATCCGGTGATAAGCGACATACCGAGGGACGAGCCACCGGCCGATTCCGACCCTGGTGCGATACCGACTCCATCGTCGGCGACGTGAAGGTCTACGTAACTACCCTCAACCTCCGCAAGACGTATCGTGACCGTCCCGTCGGTGCCGTCGGGAAACGCGTGTTTGATACAATTGGATATCAACTCGTTGAGCAATAGGGCAACCGGCATCGCTTGTTCCATAGGTACCGATAGCGGTTCGATGTCGAGTTTGAGCGCGATATTGTGCGTTGGTATTGCAAACGCATGCATCAGGTTTTCGCACAGGTTTTCGACGTACTCGGCCATATTCACGCTGCGAAACGACTTGCTCCGGTACAGATGCTGGTGAACGAGGGCCATCGATTGGATCTGAATTTGGGCCGCGGCGAATCGCCGCAAAGCTTCCGTGTCGGAAATCGCCCCGGATTGAAGATTGAGAAGACTCGAAATCACCTGAAGGTTGTTTTTTACCCGGTGGTGTATCTCCGAGAGAAGCGTCTCTTTCTCATTCAGACTTTGACGAAGAAGCTGCTCAGTCTCTTTCCGATGGGTGATGTCCCGGATGATACCCACCGAACCCGGCTCGCCGAGGTCGTTACCGGTTGGCGCAAAACCGGTGGCGTTGACCTCGCCGTAGGATATAACCGAGCCGTATTGAAAGATCGGTGACGTACCGCTGGTCCCGGGCTTTAGGACAACTTCGAGGTCGCGGGTCCGACGGTCGCCCGTCCGTCGTTCGTCGAACAACTTGGGAGCATTCTCGTCACCGGTTACCTGGCCGCTCATCTTTGCCAGGACGTGTTCCCGACTCGCTTCTTTTATACTGCTCTCGTGAAGAATTTCGCTGAAGTGTTTACCGATCAAGCTCGACGGCTCATACCCGAGTCCCTGGATAGACTCGTTGACGTAGACAAAGTTCCCGTCACCATCAAGGGAGTAGACGATATCGGGGAGGGCGTTCACAAGTTGCATATAGCGCTCTTCGGTTAGTCGAAGAGTCACGTTGTGGCGCTCTACGCTCTCGACGTTGTGTAAGACCTTGTCGATCACAAGTGGCAGAAACTCAATATGACGTCGGTCCGTATGCCGGATGATAAAGTCGCTCGTCTGCTCGATCACGATTTCGGTTAGCTTCTCGTACTCGTTCCAGTCGGCGAGGACGACGTAGGGGTGTTGCCACAGGTAGAGCCACTCGGCAAAACCCCCTTTCTGAAACTGAAAATCGGTGACGATGAGGTCAACGGAGCCCTCGTTTACGAGTCTATCTATCTCGCGTACGTCGGTCGGAACTATGACGCTCCAGTCGAGGGCGCGGTCACGGAGAGTGGCGCGAAAGAGCTCGATCTCGTCTTCGTCCTCAACCGCAAATAGTATTCGAGCCATTGTTTATCTAGGCTAATCTTTCCGCGATGCGTTTGCAAACCTTTACGCGTTCTGGAGTAGTCGACGGAACGGTAGAGCCAGGATCATCAGCGCGCCCAGGGCGACAAAGCCCATGGAGACGGTCCCCGACTCAGTCAGGGCTCCCATGATCGTCGGAAAAATCCCGTTCGAGATAAGCGCGACGACAGGAATCATGATCGAAACTCCGACGTTCCGCATTTCGGGCGATCCAAGGTCGGCGACGACGCTGATGGCAGCGGGAAAAAAGGCGCTGATAATTACCGGTTGCGCAAAAATAACTACCGGGAGTACGGGTCCCGTCAACGTTCCGCAAGCGATCGTCAGGACACCGGTGATCGCGAGGACAGAGGTGATCAAGCGCGCACTACCAAATCGATCAACGAGAACGCCCGATAAAAAGACCATTCCAATTCCGCTGATTCGCGATAGGCTTAACAAGGTGTTCACGTAGTTTGCGTCGTATCCACGGATACCTACCAGAAAGGTTGGGAGGATCGCATAAATACCGAGCGTCGAGCTCGCGGCGAGCGAGAAAAACACCGCAATCGTCCAGAATTTCCGCTGTCCAAGGAGTCCGCTAACGTTTCCGAGTCGCGGCCTGTTCCCGTAAAAACGGCCACCCGAACCCCCACGCGTAAAGACAAACGCCGCGACTATTGCGCTTAGCCCCGAGACCAACGGTACAAGTCGCCATCCGCCGAGCGTCGAAAGGACGGTGACAACGAGTGGCGCCACAACAAAAGAGGTGCTCGGCCCCAACTCATGGATCGAAATCGCCTTGCCCCGTATTTCATCGGTGACGATTGAGGTAACCGTCGTGACGCCGGACGGAACGTAAAGCCCGGCCCCCGCTCCGATCATCCCGAATCCGATCTGCAACAGCGCGAACCGATTGGATTGAGAAATGACAAGCAATCCGGTCCCGAGAACGCCGATCGCCAGGGCGATTATCGTTCGGTGTCTCAAGCGCTCGACCGCAAACCCCGAGAGCAACATCGAACCGCTGTAGCAGATCGAGAGTGGGATAAACAGGCTTGTTGCGCGGGCGGGACCGATTCCCAGGTCTTCCTGAATCGGTACGAGAAGCGGCGACAAAACGGTGCGCGAGTACATCGAGAAGAACGCCATTACCGCAAGCAGCAAAACATGCGGCACCGCCTGAGGGAGTCGGTCGATAGGTTGTTCCATCTTCCGACGATCCTATACTAAGCGTGACGCCGTCGCTACTCGGCCTCGTCGATACAGCCGTTTGCGGCGAGACAGGGGAAAGACGCGGACTGGCCTCCCGGCGCGGCGCTCCGCGCCGCCAAAGTCGGGGCGGCGACGTCGTCCGTACGCTCGTCAGCGGGCATCGCGACCGCACCTTCGGCACGAACAAGAATCCGGCGCGCCCACCACAGCGTAAACAAAGCCGCCGTCCAGTTTACGACGACGAGCCCCCACCACACCCCATCAACGCCGAGGCCAGTCAGGGTCGTAAACGCCCAGAATATCGGAAACGGTGCCGCGACCTGACGGTACAAGCCAACCCACATGATCATTCCGGGACGCTTAAGCCCCTGAAGCACCGAGTTCGCCTGATTCATCACGACGTAGCTATAGAACGTTAACGCCTGGATGTAGAGGTACCGTAAGCCGATCGAGATTACCTCGGAGTTGTCGGTAAACAAGCCGATCAACCGGGAACCAAAGAGAAGAACGGGGGTCAGAATCCCGACCATGACGACAAGGCCCATCTGCAGCGATATGCGGTAGCTGTCACGAACACGGTCAAGGCGCCCGGCTCCGTTGTTCTGTCCGACCATCGTCGCGAGCGCGATGTTGAGACCGATCGTTGGAATCAAGGCGATTTGCTCGATGCGGAGGGCCGAGCCGTACCCGGCCACCGCATTAGTTCCGAAGCGAGCGACAAAGTACGTGATAACAAAGCCGCCTAACGCGATTGTCGCCATGTTGAGCGCCGACGGGATTCCCTGAGAGGCGATCTCCTTCCAGTACGACCATCGTGGAATGGTCATCGAGAGTTTGGGCTGATCTCCCATTCCCCCCGCAGCCAGCATTCGGCGGGTCAGATAGACCGTTCCAAACGCCTGAATCAGTATTGTCGCGCCAGCGATTCCGGCCACGCCCATTGCCGGGATGATCCTCACCCCGTCGATCTGTAGTCCGAGCATAAAAAGCGGATCAAGACCGATGTTTACAAAAAAGCCAAAGATCAGAAAGTTCCGATAACTCTTGGTATCTCCGCGAGCGGTCAACCCGGCATTAAGAACGGTGTTAAGGATGAAGAAAATACTTCCGGCGACAAGCACATTGCTGTAATCCGTGGCGGTCTTCAGGAGCCCTTCTTCAGCGCCCATAAACAGAAATATTGGGCGGAGGGCGAAGAGTATCGGCCCTATCAAAACGATTGAGGCGACGATCGACAACGATAACGCCTGTGCCTGCATCCGCTCGGCCCGCTCACGATCTCCCGATCCGAGGGCATTTGCGATCAACGCCGACGCACCGGAAGAAATGCCCATTCCCGTCGCCAGTAGAATAAGGAAGACGGGAAACGACAGTGAGAGCGCCGCGAGAGCGTCGGTCGATATCCGTCCACCCCAGTAGGTGTCGACAACGTTGTAGAGGGTGTTAAACAGAAATCCGACGCTTGCGGGCACCGCCATCGTAACGAGATTGCGGGAGATATTCCCGCCGGTTATGTCGAGTTTGTCGCTCATTAGCAAAAGCTACGCCCGGCGACGCGAATATGCAAGGATTTACCTTAGTAATCGCGCCGCCGTGATAGCCAGTAGGACGCCGCGCTCAGCCGAGGTAACCCGTCTATCGGGTGACGACGGTGCGCCTACTTTCTGGTTAGGTTGTACACGCCGTCCCAATCCGCCGGCGGCGCTTCCTGTTGAAATTTTTCGCAGCGACCGAGAAAGGTGGTGCTCGGACCGTCGTCCGGAAACTCGCGAGTTATTCGAGAGAAGATTCCGCCGGCTTCACCCCATTCGCGACCTTCAAACAGCTCGAGTCCTTCATGAAACTCCTCGACCATCTGCTTGGCGGCGGCCTCGGCGAGATCGGCTTCGTCAAGGACTTCAAAAAGGCGTACCGGCTCTGTTACGCCGACCACCCGAACGCGGTCGAGTTGTCGCGCGAGAAACGCGTCGCCGGTATCGCGGTGCGTCAGTTCACTCGAAAGTATCCATGTGCCGTACTGCTTATTTACGCCTTCCAGACGAGCCGCGAGGTTTACCGCATGACCCATAATCGTGTAGTCCATGCGGTTTGCCGTCCCCATGTTTCCAACGACCATCTCGCCCGTGTTGATTCCGATTCGCGTCGCGAGGGCGCTCGGCGAAAGCTTTTCCTCGAGGAAGTGGTCATTTAGATAGCGTTCGATCTTCTTCATGCGTACGGCCGCGCGACAGGCGTGTATCGGATGTTCGTCGTAGGCGATCGGGGCCCCAAAAAACGAGATGATGGCGTCGCCCTCGTATTTATCGATCGTTCCGCGGAGCTGAAGGACGATGTCACTCATTTCGGAGAGGTAACGGTTGAGCAACTTGACGAGGTCCTCCGGGTCGAGCGACTCGGAGATCGACGAAAAACCTCGGACGTCAGTGAACATCGCGGTGAGAACGCGTTTTTCACCACCAAGCTGAAGGCGGCTCGGGTCATCCATGATCTCGTTGATAACGTCGGCCGACAGATAGTGGTTAAACGCGTGGCGAATGTAGTTTTTCTCCCGAGCAACCTCGATGTACTTGTACGCGCTTTGGGCGATCGCCGAGAGGAGGAGCGTAAGGACCGGCGCAAGAATCGGAAAGAAACGTCGCGCAAATACCAGGGCGGCGGCCGACCCGCCGATGACGATCAACGCCGCGGCAAAACCGAGCGCCAGAACGGTGGTAGCCGATCGCGACCGACTGATCAGAATAAAGATCACCGTAAAACCAAACGCGACGACGATCGATATCCAGACGGGCATATCGTCGAGAAAAAGGCCCGTGATTATCGTGTTGGCGATCGCGCCGTGGGTACCGGTGTTGGCATATTCTTCCTGGAACGGGTTAACGCCGACGTCGACCGTGCCCGTCCCGGTGTAACCGACGACGATAAACGAACCCGGTACGTTCTCGGTAAGAACGGCACGCGTCTCGACCAGGTTACCGTAGATCGTTCGTGTACTCTCAAATACACCGGGAAGGTCAACAAGGGCCTGCTCGTAGGCGGCGACAAAATCCGCCGGGAGATCGGGTTGACCCAGAAAGAACTCAAGATCGCCGGAAATCTGTTCCTCCGCCGGACCCTCCAGGAACGCGCCTGCTTCGTCCATCACGTAGGCGCGAACCCCGGCAAGCTCGTCAAGGAGACTCGGGTCGCCGGTTGCCAGGGCGTCCGCAACCAGAGATTCAGCGTATTCGGCGGCGCGGACCAGCTGCGTATCTCCCGTATGATAATCGAGGTAACCGCTCTGCTCCATTATCGAAAGATTAAAGGTGAGGTCCTCCAGCAGTCGCTCGTAATAAACGAGCTCATAAAACGATATGTGGCGAAACTGGTCGACAAAGTCGCCCGAGGGCCAGTTGATCAAGAACGACCCATCCTCAGCGAGGGGGATGCGAATATCGCGCGGCTCTTCCTCACCTGGAATCAGCGCGTCTCGAAGAACAAGTCTCGACTCGGAAAGTTCGATTTGAGGTTTGCCCAGCCAGTCCAGGAGCGGCGAAAACGCGAACTGGCCAAAATAGTTGCCTTCGTAGGCGCGCAAGAGTTCTATCCGGCGACGGACGCCGTCTTCGTCGATCACGACGTTTGGAAATCCTGCTCCCCGGCCTCCACTCAACACCGGCGTTATCGCCGGTCGGAGTCCCTCAGCATCCAGAACCTGCGAGTTTGATCCGTCGATTTCGGTAAGCGCCGCGCGGTCGATCGCAAAATCGATTCGTTCCCGGGGAGCCTCGCCCGGAGCGTCGGGGATAAGGTTGACGGTGAACCAGGCATTTCCGTGAGCGGCGGCGCCGTTGCCGAGGATCGTGTCGTTGTTTTGAACGACCTCCTGGACGCGGTCCAACAACCTGGCCTGGGCATCAAAGGTAAGAAACTCAAGGTCGGCGATATACTCCGACGCTTCGCTGAGCGGAATCTGGCCGGCAGAGACGGCGCCGATCAGATCGGACACGTTACCGGCAATCGCGCTGAACTCGTTTTCGAACGCGACCGGAATTTGATCCTGGAGGACTTGCCCGTCGACGGCGAGCGGGCTCGCGTCGACGTACTCGATATCAAATGCGACGTGTCCGGACTCAAACTCGCGCAATGTGATCAGACCGCGGGCCATCACCTCTCGAGACCACGGCCAAACGCCTACACGAGCGATCGCAAGGTCGTCAACGTCGACGTAAAGAATTTCTTCCCGTTGCGGGACCTCGGGTTTAAGATGTAACCAGGCGTCGTAGACAGCGTGTTCGGCGGTCGTAAAAATGCCCAGGACTTCAAGCAGGCTAAATACAATAAGGAACACCGCCGGGAGAATCCAGGTGACAGCTTTTTTCCAAGACATGCTTACCTCGCCCTGTACAAAGAATAATGACCAAAATTATACTATACCGGAGTGCGTATCAGGAGGAAAGTGACATGAAAGTTACCCGAACCGTTCTGTTCTCGGCGCTCGTTTTACTTGCCGTCATGCCCTTGGCGGCGCAGTCCAACGATCGAATAGATGAACTCTTATCGCAGGATCCGGCCGAGACGGGTGTCGCAGCCTATCTCGTTCTTTCGGCCGCAGGATTGGTCGAGGAGGATGCAACTCCGGATGAAGCGGTCCGATACGCTGTCAACGAGGGAATGTTACCTCCGGGCGTTTCTTCGAGCGAGCCTATTTCGTTTGGGTATTTCTCGTACCTCCTGACCCGTTCCTTTGCCGTTCCCGGGGGAGTTATGTATCGGTTGATACCGGGACCCCGGTACGCGGCCCGCGAGGTAATTTACCAGGGTTGGTCCGGAACCCGGCGGGAAATCGGCGAGGTGATTAGCGGCGACACCGTCGTGCGGGTGTTGAGCGTCTATCTCAACGATCAGGAGAGCGAGTAATGAAGACACAACACGATAGTTCGGTTCTTCGGCGAGCAATTTCCCTTGGCGTTCTGCTTCTGTTTGCCGTTTCGGGGGTAGCAGCGCTTGACTGGGGCGGTAGCCTCACAACGACGAGCACGGTGCAGTCGGTGGCTGAAGGCTCCGATGACGACGAGTTTATTAACCGCGAATCGTTACGTTTGTACCTGACGGGTGATCTTGGCGCGACACGGGAGTACGTAACGCAGCTCGGGGCGCGGTTTGTGTCGGACGAACCGACATTTGCCGTCGATCTCGAGCGTTTTTACCTCCGCAACACCCTCCGACCGGAAGGAGAAGCCGTTGTCTCGCTGGAAACGCGATGGGGACGTTTTAACTACGCGGATCCCACAGGTCAGGTTTTTCGACATGTCCTCGACGGGGCCGGATTGCGTATCAGCGGACAGTGGTGGGAACTCAGAATGAACGCGGGAACGACCGCGCTTATCAACAAAGAGTTCAGCAGTGTCGCGATGAGCGTTCGGGATAACGACGACGACGAGGACGACGACGTTTATTTCGGTGCCGCGCGATTTGTCGGCGTCGCAACGCTGACCTTGCCAGAAATCGTCGTCGGACAAAACATCGCATTCGGTATTCTCGCTCAGGAGGACATGCGCGATCCCGCAGACGTCGTCCAGGAAGGTGACGAACCGGTCGACATCGATGAGCTTGGCGGCGTCATCGACACCCAGTACCTCATGCTCGTCCTTGACGGACCCGTGACGGGAGGACTGTTCTACGAGCTTGGCTACGTTCTCGGACTTGGGCGAATGCTCAGCCTTGTCGAAGATGATGACGCGCTAAGCGGTGAAGCGTATCGTTACGAGCCGATTCGCAGTCACCTGGTCTATCTCGGCCTGGAGTATTTTATCACCGATTTTCTCGATTCGGTCGCGCGTGCCGGCGTCACCATTTCAACGGGAGATGACGACTTCGCTGCCTTTACCGAGGGAAACACCGATGGTAACGCGACGATGTTTACGCCGGTTACCGGGCGTTCCCGCGGAGCGGTTTTCGGCCTCGAATCTGGAAACGCCACGATCGCCGAGTTATCTTATAGTTTAAAGCCGCTCGGATCGGCTGCGAGTCCGTTTCTGAGCGAGTTTCAAACGGTAGCTACTTGGTACAGCTTCTTCCGGACCGCTGGTTCGGGGCCGGTATCGGTTGCAGACGTGGATCCAACAACCGACGAATCGTACTTGGGAAGCGAGCTTGACCTCGCGTTCCGTTTTCGTCCGTACAGCGACCTTGGATTTGGACTGACAACCGGCTTCTTTTTTGCAAACGATAGCGCACTGTTCGACGATGCCGATAGTACAAGCTGGATCGTTCGCCTCCAGGCGTCGTTGAGTTTCTAATCTGAGGAGGTCTGAGAATTATGAGAAGAACAGTCTTGGTGGTCGCGACGTTTCTCGTCGCCGCCGCCCTTAGTTGGGGACAAGCACAGTTCACCGAGATTCGGGGCAAGGTCGAGGTACGGCCGTCTGGAGCCGCGGCCTGGTCGCCAGCGGAAGTCGGCATGAGAATTCGCGAAAACACGATGATTTCGACCGGATTCGGCGCTTCAGCGACTCTACGGATGGGTGCATCGACCGTACGTGTCGAGCAACTGACGCGGATGGAGTTTGAGGAAATCGCCGAGCAATCAGACGCGGTCCAAACGAGACTAAGCCTCAACGTCGGACGTATGAGCGCTCAGGTGCGTTCGGCCGATGAACGACGGGCCGATTTCCGGGTTCGGAGCCCGATCTCGACAGCTGCCGTTCGCGGAACGGACTTCGGGTACGACGGCGAACGCTTAGAAGTAGATGAGGGAGTTGTCGCGTTTTTTAACCTCAACGGACAAGAACGGACCGTTAGCGCCGGTCAGGCGAGCGAAACTTCCGGCGATGAAGCACCGAGTTCTCCCGCCGATCAATTAGGCGAGGATACAGACGTCGACATCGATCCAATTGGAAGCGGTGAAGACGAGGACGAGGACGAGGACGACGATGACGACGGCGGTGCTCCTTCCTCACGCGGCGGTGTCCGAGTGGACATTAATTAGGAGACGAGTATGAAGATGAAAACGATATTGAGAATTGCGGCGACCGTCGCTGTGGTTTTCGTCTTGGGGGCCTGTCTTCTCCAGGGCGGCGACGACTCCGACACGGGCGCACTCCGCATTGGACTACCGACCGTCTCGAGCGCCGCTATCAGCTCCGGCGTCGATACGGTACGTATTTGGCTTTACACGCCGAGTAACCTCGAGTTTGGGGTAGATGGCGGTTCCGCGCGATTACCGGGCGAAGCCGACAACTTCCTCGAAGCTGCGATAACCGAATCCGGTGGAGCAGTTGTTATAGATGGCATTCCCGCCGCCGACGGATACCGGCTGGTAATCGTGCTCGGGACTCTCGACGGTGATGTCTTTCTACCGATCGACGTTGCCGAGAGCGCTGCTTTCCAGATCACCGGCGGACGCGAGACATCGTTGTCACTCTCCGCGGCGGTTGTAACGGGGTTGTCAACGGATCTTGAGGGAAGCGCGCTGACAAGCGTCGTCGAAGTTGACGTGCCCGCCGCCACGATCTTTACGGCGTCCAGCACTACCGTTTATAACGGCTCGTTTGGATCGCTCGCTGCTGCGGGATCGGTCGGAAGCGGCGATTTTACGGGGATTTCTACGATCTACGGCGTAAGTCCGGGTAGCTACGCGGACGGGGCCGGATCGAGCGATGAAGCGGCGTATATAAACACCGACGGCGGGATCGTAGTAGCAGATGAATCGGGTGCCTCCGTCGACTTTGCGACGACGATGAATGCCGCCGGTATCGAAGACGTTGTTGATTCGGGCGCGTTTTACCTCTCGGGAAGCGGTGAAACGGTCGTCTACTATCAGCGACTCGGAGGTCTCGGTGGGGCCGTCTTTACCGACGTGACGTCACCGATCGCCGACGACTGGGAGGATTCGGGCGACGAGCTCGGAGACTACGTGGAAGAGGACGAAAGTCCGGTTCGTGCAGCCGCGACAAACGGCGACAGCGCTGCCTATATCGCCAGCGTTCTCGGGACATTTGCGGTGACCGAACAGTATTTTGAGATCGAGTTTGACGCGGGAGCGTTGATCGAGGGCGACGACGCCACCGGTCTCACCTTCTGGGGAGTCGCGTATCCCGGGAATGACCGTCCGTTGCGAATTACCGACATGGGATACCTTGCCGGTAGCGATTCGCTCGTCGTCGGCACGCCACGGGGCGCCTTTGTATTCCCGGCTTCGGCGGTATCCGGCGCCGCGTCGAATGGGGGATTGATTCCGGCCGCGCAGGTTGACCAGGTCGCGGTGGTTGCCGATCAGCCGATCGTTGATATTTCCGTCAACGACGGATTTATCGCCTTTCTCACTGCTCGATCGCTTGTCGTCACCGATACCGATCTCGACGTCGAGTTTACCAAACCGCTCCGCGCCGTAGCGCTCGGAGCCCCGCGGGACGCGTTTGTCGCGGCGGGCCCGACGGTGTATATCGCCGGCGCTGAGGGATTAACCCAGGTCGTCGAGTAACAGCCTCGAGAATCTGCTGGTCCGTGTTGCGGACCAGCGCGATCAGCGCGAAAAATTGGAGAGGACGTCGACATGACGTCCTCTTTTTTTATGCGGAGTCTAAAAAGGACGAGATTACTCTACGCGGAGAGCACCACCGTCGGGGACACTCGTGGAGGCCATCCTGGGGTGAACTCGTCGGTTACAACGGTCCGCGGTCCAAGAAGAGTGATGGTTGTACGATCTCTGAACTTCGCGCGGTTCTATATTTGAACGCGCATACCGACAATCCCCCCGTACGCCCGTGTATCGATAGCGTAGTTGAGATGAATAAACAAGTTTAACAGTGAGAGCTTGATATCCGATCCGGCGTTGATCACAAAGTTAAAATCGTTAAAGTCCTGTTCGCTCAAGGGTTCGACCGACGGTGCGGTGGCGGTCGGCGAGTTGTTTACGTTTGCCGAAAAGCCGTCTACGCCGGCCGTGTAGCTCGACGTCTGAAAGTAACCGCTGAGCCCGATAAACGGGTAGGAAATGCGGAGAAAACGGGTCGAAGCGCGCGCGTCGAGTCCAAACGAGTGCGTCATCGTCTCAAAAGTGAGCTCGCCGTTGAGATCGAGCGTCGTTTCGCTCGCGCCCGAACCGGTTGTGATTGGGTCGATCTCCTCAAGGTCGTAGGTCGCGTCGATCATGCTAAAGACGTAACCCACGCCGAACGAGATCGCCGGAATGCCGTCTTGCCGGCGAACGAGGACTTTCCGTACCCGTGTACCAATCGTCGTAATCGAGGTATCGATTCCGTCGACCGGAATAGCGCCGCTCAAGGCGCTCGGTACGATCCCGGCCTGAACGTCGATTTCGTATCCTCCCACGAGGCCGACGCCAAATGAGGCGCGCATACTGGGGTAGGGGGCGTAGTTGTCGGTGATGTCTCGGACGCTGGAGTCGTTGAGACCCGCTTCATCGAGAAAACTCTCTATCAGACCGAAGTTCTCGAACTTCTCTTCGTCATCGGTAAACTCGAGAACGCCGGGCGCGACGGTCGCGCCGGTCGACAACGAGAAGTACATCCGCGGAAAATCGCCGAGTTCCGCGCTACCAAGCCCGTGATTCAACACGGAAGCGGTCTGAAGATTGGGTACGATCTCTTCGCCAAGTTCGTCAAAAATCGTCTGTAAGTCGGTTGCAAGTTGATCGAGCGCAGATTGAGCCGAGAGACTGAAAGCGGCAAATATAAGAACGAGGACTATTCCGATTCGTTTTGCATTCATTTCTTTCCCCCTGAGATCCCGACTTTTTTTAGTGTACCCGATTCAGGGCACCTTATCCAACAAATTCGATCAACTACATCGTTTGAAATTAACGACGTTTTTTCCATTCGTACATCCGCGCGTCGGCAATTGAAATCAGACTTTCAACGGTCGTCGCGTCCTCGGGCCAGATCGCCGCGCCGATACTTGCGCCTAACGTGATCCGCGAGCTTTCAAGCTGTACCGGTTCGTGAATCGCTTTTGAAACACTACCGATTATCGAGCTGACGTCTTGCGCCGAATGGATTTCGGCCAGTATCACCGCAAATTCATCGCCGCCGAGGCGAGCGACGGTATCGCTGGATCGGACTGAGCTTGTTATTCTCGCGGCCGTAATCCGAAGAACGGCATCTCCGGCCTCGTGACCATACGAGTCGTTGATGTCTTTAAAGCCGTCAAGGTCGATATAGAGAACGGCTATGCTTCTGGCGTTCCGTTCGGCGAGTAAGGTCTGTTGCTCTATCCGGTCAAAAAAGAGTTTACGGTTGGGAAGTCCGGTCAGGGAGTCATGAAGCGCAAGGTATTGCAGCTCCTGTTCGGTTCGTTTTTTATCACTGATATCTCGAAATACAAAGACCGTACCCATTCGAGTCTTGGAGCCGTCGGTGAGTGGCGCGCACGATACGCTTAGTGCCTTACTCTCACCGTCGACATCCCAGAGTACTTCGACGTCGCTTTGCTCAGAATCTATGTCAAGAAATGCGGATAGGGGAGGAAACTCTTTGACAAGGTCGGAAAGCCGACGATCGACCACCTGCGCCGGGGTCGTCTGGAGAAGTGCGCCAGCCGCAGGATTGGCTACACGGACGGTCCCGTCGCGGTCCAGGACGATCACGCCGCCCGGCATCGTCTTAAGGATGGCGGAGGCTGCTGTCGCCGGCGTCACATCGACGAGCCGGAACCGGGTTATTGCATACCCCATGACGAGGACAAAAACTGCGATTGGGATGTACCCCACCGGCACAACCGATAGACCGATCGCCGGTAGAAAGTCGATCGCTCCACCCAAACCGATAATGGTAGCAATTGCGACAAGCCCAAGGCGCCGGCGCGCCATCGGATCGCGTGAACGGCTCCGCTGGCGGGCGATCGCGTAGATAACGACGGCGGCCACGACGGCGAAGTACGCGATAAAGACATACCCGATGATACCGTATTCGGGGTAGTAAACCGAACCGAGACGGCGATTGGTTTGTATAAACTGATCGCTCGCCAACAAAAAAACGAGGAATAGCGCCGTTGTCGCCAGCAAAACCTGACCAACACGTCGTTTACGCGCGGTATATCCCACTAAAGATATCGACGAGACGTATAACGCGATCGGGATGTGCGTGACTCCGATATGGGCGACGTGGTCCCAGAATAGCGATACGTCGCGTTCGAAGACGACATACGAAATACCGGCCGCGACCACGTACAAACCGACCGAGGCGGAGAAAAAGAAGTATCGGCGCCCAAGGCGTGATCCGTGTTCGCGAATGAAGACAAACGCGCCGTATAAAACCACAAGAACGCCGATGATAATCGGAAGCGCAAAAACGGCCCCGGAACTCAGCGTAATGATACCCGGATTCACGTCGACCTCTCGCCGAGATTATCGAGCCAGTCGTTAACTACGTCATTCACGATCGAACGAAGCGAGTTCTGTGTTTGGGTATTTGCTCGCAGCTGCGCTATCGCGATGCCCGCGTGTTTAAGTTCGACTGCGTGACCGATCAGCCAGCGTTCAATCCCTTTGGGATCGACTTCGATATGGAACTGGAGGCCGAGGGTATGACGCGCGATGGCAAACGCCTGGTTGGGATAGACCTCCGTCGAGGCGAGTAGAGTAGCGCTGTCCGGTAGATCAAAGGTGTCGCCGTGCCAGTGCAGGACCGGAACCTGCGCCGAGAGAAAGCGCAGGGGCGATCGCAATCCGGCGTCGGTCAAGGTGACCGGGGTCCATCCAATCTCAGGCGATCCTCCGGGATAGACTCGGGATCCCGCCGCCCGGGCGATTACCTGCGCGCCGAGGCATATTCCCAACGTCGGTGCGGCGTTGGCCAGTCGGTGCGCGACGATCGCGATCTCTTCCTGGAGCCATGGGTAGGTTTTCTCTTCATACACACCTATCGGACCCCCGAGAATGACGAGCAGGTCAGAATCCCGCGCGTGTTGGAGCTCGTCGATGCCCGGTTCGGCAACAGAGATTTCAAAATCACGATTTACCAGAATTGGTTTAAGGAAGTCGAGGTCCTCAAAACGGACGTGCCTGATTACGACGCATCGGCGTTTCATCGTCGCCTAAGTGTACTATCATTCCTTGAAAAAATCTCGTGATTCGGACCTTCTCCGACGCTGAGGCCGCCGACGGACTCGAGAAACACATACCCCGCGAGCTCGAATGATCCGGCCGTCTCGTTATGCGGGATTCGAGCGGCGACTCCGCCACGAACTCGAAACGGAACCATGTTGAATGCCAGATCGGTGGCCAATTCAAAGCCCGTAACAGCGAAGTTGCCCGGAGTAAAATCGCCGGATTTGCCGTCGCTTCGTTCTGCGTTGCTCAACGCCAGTTCCTGCTCAAGGTAAAGCGCGGCGCCGATGCCGCGTATCGCGCCGCCGCGTGCGGCGAGGTCAAGCGGGGCGATTGGTGCGCGGATTTCTGCGCGCCCGAGGACGGCAGTATCGGCACGTTCGATCGCCCGATCGCCCTGGAGGTCAAAACGATCGGTCTGATATGGCAGCTCATCGAGCGCTCGCCCGCGACTTTCGCCGGCGATCGCGACGGTAACGAGCCATTGAACCGCGGATAGCGGCGCAAACCGGCGCTGCAGCGAGGCTTCGCTCAGAAAAACGGTGCGGGCCGATTGGTTGTCGAGATAGTCCGGTACAAACTCACCGGATAGCTCGATCTGCGAGAACGGACCGCCAAACATATCCCGGGCGGATCCAAACTCCGATGAAAAAAGGCGCAGCGCGCCGATCCCGGATATCTCATCAATCTGATCCTCACCAACGGTTCGATACTCTATCCCGATCAATCCGGTGAGGCCCATATACGACAGTGGCCTCCGCCGCAACCACAGGGGGCGCAGCGCAGATAACGATGCTGTCTGCTCTCGATCGCTCAGATGCGATTGACCGAGCATCGCCTGCCACGACGTTGCCCCCGGCCTGAAGATGTAGGTGAGGTCGCCGTCCACCAGCTCATCGGCTGGATTGTAGAGGGCTGTCACGGCCAGTTCGTGACGGGCGAGATTGCTCACGGCGCGGACCGTTCCGCCAAACGCGATTTCGGTCTCCCGGTCGGTTCCGGACGTCGCGGCGGCGAGCGGCAACCAGATCACCGGACGGGGAACGTCACGGTAGCGGCGAGTTTCCCCGAGAATTGTCTCGTAATCGATCTCGTCTCGGCGCTCGGCGGGAAATACCGGGTCGAGCGTGCTGGAATCGGTTTGTATCGTCATCGGAACACCGCGCCGGATAACATAGCCGTTGGAACGATAACTCCCGTAGACGGCGGTCCCGTCATCGTCGAGCTCTCCGGTAAATGCACCGATCTTATCCTGGACGATGAGGCGTCCGACGGCCCCCTCATTTCTCTCCGCATCGGTCAACGTGACCGCGTACAGTGCGAGTGTTCCTGAGCGATCGCTACCAAACCACAGCTCGTAGCCGTCCGCCGTTTCGACAAAACGGGGCGAGTATTCCGCCGCGTTACCGGGCGCACCGACCCTCGCCAGCTCCGTAAAGCGCTCGGTCTCAAGAACAACGATCTGCTGGTCGCCGCGATAGTTCTCGACGAGAGCGATACGGGTCCCGTCCGGTGAGACGGCCGGCGTATACAATGAACGCTCTGGCGGAGCGTAGCGTGAGCTCACCGCACCGTGTGCCCGATCGATCTCGACGAGGCGCGCGTAGCTGCCGACGCGTTCAAGCGCAAAAATCCGGTTGTCGGAGCTCGCCCGCGGATGAAAAAGATGTCGTTCATTGGTGATCGTCTCGGACCGGCCGGTTGCGAGATCGATAAGAACGACATCGGAGTACCCGGTTTGGCCCGCTCGACCGGCAAGATCCAATCGATCGAGCGCGGCGACAACAAACGAAGAATCGGGCGATACCGAGACCGAATCGACGTCGAGCGGGGCGACTGAGACGAGTCTCTTTGGCGATGCGCCCGACCGGTCAAGCAGATAGACCGCGCCCGGTTCTTTGGTAGTGCGGACGTAGGCGTAGACGCCCTCCGGGGAAACCTTGAGGAGATGCGAGACACCGAGGTTCTCGACCGGCGAGAGCGGCCACCCTTCCGGCAGACCCAGCTGTTCCTCAATCGTCGATCGTCGAGACGCGCGCATCTGGTCGAAAAACTCGTTGGCCCGTAACCCCGTCGTCCGACGGAGCGCCCGTCTCATTCCCAGGAACGGCGCCGCCTGAAAACGGCGATTCAGCTCGACAAAACTATCCGGGCCATAGTTTTGGATCAGATGGTCGACCATAAGGTATCCGGCGGAATAAATGCGGCCGGCCGGTGGAAACGCCGAGCTCGTCCCGGCCTGATCGTAGCTGTAGAGTCCGTCCTCGATGATTGGGGCGGTCCATGTCATGTTAAAAAAGGCGTTGCGGCCACGCCCGCCGCTCGTGTAAGCCGTCTCGGCGACAACAGCGGGACCTTCGACGGCCCACCCCGGGGTAAACAGGATCGACGCGCTGGTGGTTAAGGGGCCAAAAACACGCGAAAGCGCGCCGAAAAAGCCTATCGGGCGTGTCAGATGGACGTAGTGGACGAGCTCGTGGACGAGGAGCAATTCAATCCAGCTTTCGGTCTGGGCGCCCAACCACGGGCCGGTCGGCGAGGCGACAAACAGCGCGATATGCGGCGGATAGGGAGTAAAAAACCCATTGGCATTTGCCGTATCGCCGTAGATAACGACGGGCACGCGCTCTCGAGGGGAATAGTCGAGAAAACGAGTAACATCCGCGTAGACTCGTTCCGAAACCAAAACGACTTCCGCCGCGGTTTCTATGTCTTCGCGTTCAAATATGACGCGAAAATGGTCGGTATCGTACTTGAGCCATTCGGCGGAGAGCGTCGGTACGACGGCTCCGAACATCAACACAAATAAAATCGCAACGGACGGCCAAACTCGGCGCCGAATCATAGATCCACGCCTTGTACGGCAAAAAAGCGGATTCCCTCGTTCGGAAATTTACCGCGCAAGTACTCAACAGCCGTCCGTATTGTGCCGGCATCTTCGGGCGACGTGTAGCAAACAAAGACAAAGTTTTCTTCCGGCCAGATATGATCGCCCTGCCGCGGTCCCGACAATCCTACGCCCTGCGCTTCGGAGAACATCGTGAAGTGCTGGCCGACGTTCTTGAGCCGGAGCTGTTCAAAGAAGTCCTCCTGGATTGAACGGTTCGCGATCACTTCCACTCGTATCATAGAACCTGCTCTTGCCGCCGTTCGTTGCGACGCGCGCGGCGGGCCGTGCGACGCTCAGCGACGCGGCTGAAAGCTGTATACAAGACCGGAATGACGTACAGCGTCAGCACCGTCGCAACGGCAAGTCCGCCGACGACCGTTTTGGCAATCGGCTGTACGAGGCTTGACCCTTCGCCGGCGGCAAAGGCGACGGGTATCAAGCCGAGGACCGTTGTCAAGGTCGTCATCAGAATCGGCCGCAACCGGTTTCCGCCCGCATCAACCGCGGCGTCGATTAAGGCGACCCCCCGTTTTCTGAGAAGGTTGGTGTAGTCGACGAGCACGATTCCGTTATTTACGACGATGCCCACGAGCATGACGAGTCCGACCGCGGTAAAAATGCTGAAGTTTGTGCCGGTGGCGACGTAGATCGCGATCACGCCGACAAAGGTGAGGGGAATCGTGAAAATGATGATAAACGGATCGAGGAACGACTCAAACTGACTGGCCATCACACCAAAAACGAGAAAGATGGAGACGATCAGCACGTAGATAAAGGTCGTGCCATAGTTCATCAAGTCCTCGAAGTCACCGCCGTAGCTGACGACCAACTCCTCCGATGCCGGAACGTACTCTGCAATTGCGGTTTCGATTAACGGTTGCACGATGTTGATCGTCTCCCCCGGCGCTAAACCCGCCGTGATCCGAACTATTCGGCTTTGGTCTTGCCGGTCGATGCTTACCGGACCGGTGGTTCGCTCAAACGACGCGAAGCTCGCGAGCGGGATGCGCTCGCCAAAGCGACTGTTCACAAAAACGCGCTGGAGATCGGGTAGCTCATTGCGTCCCGATTCCTCGAGGATGACGAGAATGCCGTACTCGTTGCCGCCCTCGCGAAATTGCCCCGCGTTTATGCCATCGATATTAGCGCGTACCTCCTGGCCAATCGTGGCGATGTCGAGACCAAGGGAGTACGCTTTTTGGCGATCTATCACGATCTCAACCTGAGGCAGACCCTCGGAGAGTTCGATTTGCGGCTCGGTCGCCTCGGGGACGTGGGTCGTCAGGACCTCGATAATTTGCTCGCCGGTTTGACGCATGAGTTCGCGATCTTCGCTCCGGAGGATAATTTCGATCGGCGCCGCATTAAAACCGCCGCCACCGCCCTGATCAAAGTTAAACACAGCGCCCGGGAAATCGTTGAAATGGCTCCGAAGAATCTGTTGAACCTCGCGGGCGGACACCGTCCGCTCCCGAAACGGCGGGAGAATGACGGTAAGACTACCGCGACTCGTGTCGGAGGCGCCGAGAAAGCCAAAAAACGCCGGTTGGCCGGCTTCGATTATGATATCGCGAAACGTGTCCACTTCGTCGCGGACGATGAGCTCGAGTTGTCGCAGAACGGCTCGTGTGACATCGAGGCGAGTTCCCACGGGCATCTCGAGTGAGACGGAAACGGAGTCCTCTTCCTGTTCCGGCGTAAACTCAAAACCGGTGAGCGGGATCATAAAAAAGCTGCCGACGACGATAACAGCAACGCCGATCCCAACGACAAAGCGGTGGCCAAGTGTCCAGCGCAAGCTTGTTTTGTACGCCTCGTCGAGGGACAAAAATGCGCGGGCCGCGGCACGATCGAGCGCGGCCGATAGCCGATGGCGGGATTCGTTTTTTCGGATTGCGATCGGTAGGTAGCGACTCGTCAGAACCGGTATCAGAAAAATGGCCACCGCGAGGGAGCTCAGAAGCGAAATAACGACGGTAAACGCGAGGTCACTAAATAATTCACCGATCACTTCCAGCTGGGCGCGAAATATCGCGAGGGGGAGAAAAACAAAAATCGTAGTGAGCGTTGATGCCGTAATCGCAGTGATCATCTCTTCACTACCGAGAATTGCGCTCGCGGTGAGTTTGGCTCCCTTTTCGCGGTAGCGGAAGATGTTCTCAAGGATCACAATACTGTTATCGACGAGCATCCCGATTCCAAGTGCCAAACCGGTCAACGTCATCAAATTAAGCGTGAGCCCGGCAAAGTACATCAACATTAGCGTCACTACGATCGATACCGGGATCGAGATTGCGATGATGAGCGTGCTCTTAAAGCTGCGCAGAAAGACAAAAAGGATAAGGACGGCAAGAACACCACCCGATATCGCCGAGCGCGACACGTCCGACAGGCTATCCCGAATAAGCGTCGTCGTATCCTCCACGACTTCGAGTGATACGCCGATCGGTAAAGCAGAATTGATCTCGGGGATTCGATCCAGGACTGTGTCCGCGACCTGGACGCTGTTTGTCCCGCTCTGCTTTTGAACGATCACAAACACACCGGGCTCGCCGTTCACAAATATTACGTTACTTTCGTCGCGATATCCGCGAAAAACGTTGCCGATGTCGCGAATTCTCACGCCGGCGGTCGGCGCGTTCGGGTCGCTTAGGGTTGGACCGCCACGATAACTTACGACCGTGTCGCCGATTTGCTCGATCGTCGAGTACTCTCCGGCGGTTCGAACGAGGTAGTTTATGTTGCCCTCAGTGATGCTTCCGGCGGAGACCTGCAGATTATTACCGCGGAGAATGCCCGCAACCTGGGTCAGGTTGAGATCGTAGGCCTCGAGCCGGTTCTGCGGAATCTCCACGCGCACGACCTGTTGCTGACCGCCGCGAACCGAGGCGAGCGCGACGCCCTCAATCTGCTCAACCCTTGGTTGCACCGTATTTTCCGCAATCTGACGGAGTTCCTCGGGACTCCGATTGCCGGACATCCGAAGTTGCAAGATTGGGATCTGCGCGGGATCGAACTTGAAGATCTGCGGGGTGGTCGCCTCGTCGGGGAGTATATCTTTGACTATTTCGAGCCTGTCGCGTACTTCGTTGGCCGCCTCGGTCATATCGGTTCCAAAGGTAAACTCCAGAATGATCTGACTCGATCCTTCGCTTGATGTGCTCGAAATACGCTCGATATTGCTGACGTTTGATAGTTGCCCCTCAAGGGGGCGCGATACCGTTCGTTCTATCTCCTCCGGTCCCGCGCCTTCGTAGCTGGTGAACAGCACCAGGACCGGTGGATTGATTTCAGGAAACAGGTCAATCGCCAGATCGCTCGACGAGTAGAGTCCAAATCCGACGACGAGCGCGAATATGATGACTATGGTCGTCGGACGACCAACTACCGCCTTACTCAGACTCATTGATCGATACTCGCCTCCAGCGGTGAGACCGTGTTGATAACCCGAACTCGTGCTCCGTCGGCAAGCAAGGCCTGACCCTGATAGACGACCGACTCGTCGGGCGTCAATCCCGAAACAACTTCCAGGACGTTGTCGATTTCGATACCCGGGACGACGGGTCGACGGACGGCCGTATCGTCTTCTGTCACGACGAATACAAACGACTCGCCAAAGCGACGAACGAGAACCTCGGCCGGAACCTTCACGACATCGTCTTTTTCCTGCGTGATGATGCGGACTCCGGCGTACATACCGGACCGGATTCGTTCATCGGGCGCATCGAGACGGAGAATGACCTCGAGCGTGCGCGTAAGCGGGTCAACGACCGGATTTAACGTTGTGACCGTCGCATCAAACACCTCACCAGGAAACGCGTCCAGGCGGATCGCGGCGCCCAGGCCTACGCTGACTTTGCTGATAAAGCGCTCCGCTAGCTGAACGACGATTTCGAGCTCGTTCGTTCGCGATATCTCGGCGATCGGCGTCGCGAGGGTTACTTGCGAACCAACGCGAACCGGTATGCGTGTCACGGTTCCGGCGATCGGAGACCGAACCGGGCTCAACGCGAAGTTCTGGCCGGGACGTGAAGGATCGATTTCCGCGAGTAGTTCGTCGCTGCCGACGCGCCGTCCGACGCGGCTGTAGAGGCGCACGATCTCGCCGGCGACGTTCGCGAAAACGTCGATACTCGTGGTGGTGCGAACATCGCCGTTGACTTCGATGTAATCGCGAATTTCTCCCTCGATCGCCGGCGTTACGTTAACCGCAAAGACCGTTTCGCGCTCGTCTGCGTCGACGCCTTGATCATCGGATCCTGCCGCACCCGTACGGCCGTTAGCGGAACGCCCAACCGCCCCGCAACCCGTTAACAACACAAGTAGCGCGAGAAAGAAACTAGCCACCATCCACGCACGGCGGATCTGCACTACGCGTTACCTCGCGGTGATTTCGGCAACTTCCGTTCCGAGCTCGTAAGCGAGATCGAGCAAGTTGGTCATGATGTTTTTCTGCTCCTGGAGGAGCTGAAACTCGGCATCTTTTAAATCTACTTCGGCGCTTTCAACTTCAAGTAAATCGCGCAAGCCGTTATCGTAGCCGATCTCGGCTAGCTCGAACGCGCGACCTGCCAGGCGGATGTTTTCTTCCAGAGCAACGATCGTTTCCTGGGATGTCTGTATCGCCAGAACCAGACCGCGGATGCCGATCTCGGCTCCACGCCGCGTCTGTTGGATCGCAAGTTCGTTTTGCTGGATCTGCCGCTCGAGATCCGCCAGTGCGTTTCGCGTCGGACTCAACGGCAACCACGGATCGATCGGTTGAACGATCGTGATCGTAAACGCACCACTACTTTGCTCCCAGCGATCGGTGTCGAACAGGTCGTTGTTCAATGGATCGCCGTCAAACGTCGGATCAAGGCTCCACCCAAAGCTCAGGTATGGCGCGCGACCGCCCTGGGGATTGAGATCGGTGGCTCGACGTTGTTGCTCGAGGATAAGGCTGAGCTGCTCAAGTTGCTGAACGTCATAGCGGTTCCGCAGTCGTGCGTCATCGATCTCGTCATAACGAAACTCGATTTGTGGTGGCGCGATCACGCCGACCGGCGTTACGTCGGCGGTGAGCGGCAGACCGATGCTGTTCTTGAATGCCAGTAAGGTTTGCTGGTAGCCAACCTGGAGCGCCGTGAGCGCCGGACGAAGATTTTCGAGCTGGACCTGCGTGCTTAACAGCGTGAACTCATCGATCAGACCGTTGTCAAAGTTAAGCTGCGCCTGGTCAAATCGGCGTTCGGCGGTCGCAATCTGTTCCTCCGTCAAAGCGATCTGTTCGCGGAGTAACAAGAGTTCGTAGAACTGTTTGCTCACGTCACGCTCGACCTGGGCGCGTGCGTCCGCCAACGAGATAAGTCCCGCTTCGTAGTCGAGACGGGCGAAACTAAGCCCCGGAATCGTTTGTAAGGTGAGAACCAGGCCCATATCGATTCCCATGGACGCGAACCAGCGTGGTTGCTCCGTGGCCTCAAAGGTATCAAAATCGAAACCGGACTGCTCGAGGTTTGGTCGCGCCATCGTTGCCGTCGCGTTGACGGACGGATAGAACCGGTTCCACCACGTATCGGCGATTAGCTTCTTTTGGCGCACGGCGAGAAGTTCAGACTCAATTCCGAGATTGCTGTCGAGCGCAAGGGCAACGGCCGTTTCAAGGTCCATATCCTCGGCAGCGACCGACGTAAACGAAATCGCGATCAACAAAAATGTAAGCAGTCGGCGTCCCGGGACGCGCCTGTGATTTATCATACGATCGATCTCCTTCTATAGAGGGCGAACAACGCCGGTTCGTCCTTTCGAGATATAACACCGGCGACGTCCGCCGAAGGTACCCAAAAAAAAGAAATTCGGCGAGTCCGAGGAAACGCAAGTAGCGTCGTATCAGTAGTAGCGAAAACGCTAACATTACCCTAACATGGAGCCCATAGTGTCTCAAACAAGAGGAGGAATCTATGAAGACATTTCTGAAGATTGCCGGTGTGATGCTTGTTGCTTCGGTTTTTATTCTGTCGTGTGCACGCGAACCAGAACTGGGTACCGAAGATAACCCGATTGTGTGGGCGTTTGTTCCGTCAGGTGATACGCAGGAGATCGCTCGAGGTGGCCAAGCGGTCGCTGATATGATCTTTGATAAGACCGGTCTTGTTGTTGAGGCGTTGGTCGCCACCGAATACGCCGGTGTTATTGAGGCGATGCAGAGCGATCCCCCGAGTGCCCAGATGGCGTCATTGGCAACGTTTGCCTACGTCGTTGCCGCCGATCGCGGAGTCGCCGAAGCTGAGCTCGTTTCCGTTCGTTTTGGACGTCCGTTCTACGATGGGCAGATCATCGCCAACGTAGACAGCGATATCGATTCGATCGCCGATCTCGCCGGAAAGAGTTTTGCCCGTCCCGATCCCTTGAGTACCTCCGGCTGGATTATCCCGAGCCTCACGATGCGCGCCCAAGGCCTCGATCCCGACTCAGATCTAACTCAGATCGTCGACGCCGGCGGACACACGGGCGTCGTAAGTGCCGTTTACAACGGCGACGTTGATGCCGGCGCGACCTTTGTCGACGCGCGCGGGAACATCGAAGAGGACTTTCCGGACGTGTTCGAACGCGTCGAGGTGATCGAAGTCTCCGCGCCGATACCAAACGACGGCGTGCAGTTTCATCCGTCCGTCTCCGACGAGCTTCGCGAGCAGATCATTGCCGCGCTTCTCGAGATCGCGGCCGATCCGGCGGGCGTCGAGGAACTTAATCGAGCGTACTCGTGGACCGAACTCGAACGCCATACGGACGAGTTTTACGATCCATTTCGTCAGGTCTTGCAGGCGGCGGGAGTCGATGCTGCCAGTCTGATGGCCGAGTAAGCGCGAGCGAATAAGTAGTGGCTCCCCCCGACGACGAGGGGGGAGCCTTTTTTTTCCGACGCACGCAAACGCGCTCGGTCCAGACAAGCAGGAGGATACAATGCTCGAGTACAAAGATCTGTCAAAGACCTATGACGACGGGACACAAGCCTTGGTCGACGTGAGCTTCACGGTCGAGCCCGGCGAGTTTCTCGTCGTGATCGGTTTGTCGGGGTCGGGAAAATCGACGCTACTCAGATGCACGAATCGCCTCATCGAACCGACGTCCGGCGATATCGTCTGGAAAGGACGCTCGATCGCCGCCGCCCCGAGCACTGAATTGCGGACGATTCGGCGGAAGATCGGGATGATCTTCCAGCACTTTAACCTCGTTAAACGCTTGAGCGTCATGAACAACGTCCTCTCCGGTCGACTTGGCTACGTCGGTACCTGGGCGAGTATGGGGTACCGCTTTTCCCAGGAGGATAAAACGCGGGCGTATAAAGCGCTCGAGCGGGTCGGATTAACCGAACAGACGTATAAACGGGCGAGCGAGCTCTCAGGCGGCCAGCAACAGCGGGTCGGTATCGCCCGTGCCCTGATGCAGGAACCGGAGATAATTCTGGCTGATGAGCCGGTCGCCAGTCTCGATCCGGTGCTTGCCCACACAATTCTCGGATACCTAGAGCGACTCAATCGCGAAGATGGCATCACGGTTATCTGCAGTCTTCACTACCTCGATTTGGTACAACGCTACGCTACCCGAGTGATCGGCTTGAGAGATGGACGCGTCGTTTATCGCGGAACCGGAGAGGACATCCGTGGTATGACCGATCAGGAGTTTAAGGATATCTACGGCGAAGAGGCGGAACGCGTCGGCGCGGGTCCCGCCGCGGCCGGATCGATCGAGGGAGACAGATAGCATGAGCGATCAAACACCAAAACCGATTCTCCGGACGCGCTTCGTCGAGCCGATAGTCGGAGCGCCCGTGGCCGCCCTGGCGTCATTCCTTGTCCCCGGTGTTGGACAGATCTTGAGTCGACAATACCGACGAGGTCTCCTAATCCTCGGATCGATGATTACGGGGCTCGGAATTTTCGCGTGGCGAATCGTTGATCTTGGCCGACGCGCCGATCCGGGATTCGAACGGGTTATTCGCGCGTTTTCTCGACGCCCCTTTTTTATCGGCCTGGTCGCGTTTGCGATTTTTCTCCTATGGATCTTAACTGTGTGGGACGCGTATCGATGTGCCCATGAAAAAACCAAGAAACCGAGCGGCGTGTTCGCGGCGATTTTGCTCATGTTCTTTGTTTTGGGTTGGCAGATTGCCGAAATCGATCTGATTAAACTCGTTCGAGAGGCGCCCGAAGCCTTACCACCATTGAGCCGCGTCCTTTGGCCTTGGGAAGCGGCGATCGCCTTTGAGGAAGACGCGGTCATTGCTACCGCCGATATCCTTGCCGGAGAGGGGCCGGCGCCCGAGCGGATTCCCGAGAGGGCCGGAGAACCGTATCTCCGCAGTGATCCTAACGTCGGTCAGATGTCGACCCAGGACGAGAACAATCGGCCCGTACTCGGCACGAGGATCACGCTTACCGGACGAAACTTCTCGCCCAACACAGCGACCGAGATATGGTGGGAAGACCCCATCGGAAACGAGTTTCGCCCCCGTGAAGCGGGCGAGTACATCATTCTCCAGACTGACGCCGACGGGGCGTTCTCCGTCGAGCTCACTATGCCATATCGGCTTACGCCACCAAGCGCAGAAGGACCGTTTATCCATCGTGTTGAGGCACGCCAGATTTCGCGGGTCGGCGGACCACGCGCGTCCGAGGCGTTGCGGTTGACGATTAGCAGAATGCTCGAAACGATATTTATGGGAATGATGGCGACCGCGTTCGGCATCATATTCTCGATACCGGTAAGCTTCCTGGCCGCGAGAAATATCATGTCCGGGAGCAAGTTGACTATGGGTTTGTACTACCTGACTCGGACGATTCTCAACATCATTCGATCAATCGAACCGCTCATCTGGGCCTTAATCGCTGTCGTGTGGGTCGGTCTCGGACCCTTTGCCGGGATCGTGGCCCTTACGGTGCACTCAATCGCCGCTCTCGGCAAACTCTACTCAGAAGCGATCGAGGGGATCGATCCCGGGCCGATTGAGGCGATCCAGGCAACCGGCGCAAATCGCTTACAGACGATTATGTTTGGTGTGATTCCGCAAATGGTCTCGCCGTTTATCAGCTTTTCGATCTATCGCTGGGATATCAACGTTCGTATGTCGACCGTTATCGGTCTTGTCGGAGGCGGAGGTATCGGATTCCTCTTAGTCCAGTACATTCGACTGTTGGATTATCGCTCTGCGGGTATTGCCGTCTGGTTTATCGCGGTGACGGTCGCGATACTCGACTACGTAAGCGCCGAAATTCGGAATCGACTGCTTTAGTCGCGGGACGATCGCAATGGATCTGCTCGAGATCACTCGCCTTCCGGTGGTGGTTGCGCTGATATGCCAGGTTTCGTCGCAGGCATTTAAAGTACTGTTTTATTCGATACGTGAGCGACGACTCGCGTTTGAACGCTTTGTGCACGCCGGCGGCGTTCCCAGTGCCCACAGCGCGTTTGTGAGCGCCTTGACGGCTGCCGTCGCGTTTCGCCGTGGAATCACGAGTGAGATATTTGCGGTGAGTTTTGTATTTGCGGCAATTATCATCTACGACGCGTTTCGGCTGCGTGGGCACGTGCAGAAGCACGCGGAGACGCTCAACAAACTCCTGTCGTCCGAAGCGGCCAAGACGCCCCTCTCGGAAAACGTCGGGCACACTCCGATTGAGGTAGTCCTCGGTGTTTGCTGGGGTGTCGGTGTTGCCGCGCTTGTGTATCGATTTGGTACGATCTAATACGTGAGGTAGGGCCGGACGGCCTCGATCCGTAGCAGAATCTGTACGCGCGCTTCGTACTGACCGGCGACCGGACGGATTTGGGGAGCCTCGGCGAGGGTCACGTCTCCCCACACTTCGCGCGGCCGATTTGGTATCGTGTCTCTGAGGTGCCTGTCGATCGCATCCCGTACGGCGTTCTCAATCGCCTCGAGCTTTCCGTCAATTCCGTTGAGTAGGTCTGAACGGCCGATCCCTTCCGAACGAACTGTCGAGATACGCTCTCGGGCTTCGCGACGCCGACGATCCTCAGATGAAACCTCGTAGTCGACAACACCGAAGAAGGTGTTATCCGCGCGGTCGACATCCCGAACCGTCAGCGCCGGATCGGCTCGCGCAATCGACGCGCTTTCTTCAATTTCGAACTCCTGTACTACCCCCCGTGCTCGGGAACCGGGTACATACCGAAACGACCAGCCATACAGAATCGAGGAAATCGTGAAACGCGCTTCCTGTAAAAAGCGTTCCTCCGGTAGCGATTCACCGTGAATGATCGTATCGTCGATCGACCACAGTTCAATCGAGATGCGGTCGACGCGTTCGGAAGCGGGACCGGGTGTCTGGGCATCGACGAGGCGCGGAAAGAGCGGTAAAACGATGAGCAGAACAAGAAATAGATAACGATTTCCCGCTCTGTGTACGCCCGCGAGCTGCATCGTTATGGGAAGAATCGCTTGATCGGGTTTACTCCAACGCGTACAACAAAATAAAGGTAGGCAAAACCAAATCCCGCAAGGTGCGTCAAATGGGCCACGTTGGTGCCGCCGCGCATTTGAGAGAAAACTTCGATCCCGGTATAGAGAAGGACGAGAACGGACGCGCGTACCGGGAGTATGCCAAATACAAAGATCTGCGCATTGGGATAGTAGGTGGCAAATGCTAGCAGGACGGCAAAGACGGCGCCGGAGGCGCCGAGAAGAAAGACGTAGTACGTTCCGCTAATCCAGTAGACTAACAACGAGAACAACCCGGCCAACGTTCCCGAGATCATATAGAACATGAGAAACTCATAGCTGCCCATCTCTCGTTCAACCTGTGTGCCGAAAAAGAACAAACCGAGCATATTGAACACCAGGTGTGAGATCCCAGAATGCGCAAACATGTACGACACCGGTTGCCACCAGAATCCCTGGGTGATCGTTAAAACCGGATTCATCGCAATAAAGCTGGTAACGCGAGAGGATAGCGCGGTAACGAAAAATACAAAGAGATTGATACCGATTATGACAAATGTGATATTGTAGGCGCGATACGGCAGCGGCCGACGCAAGAGCGATTGACTATTCACCGGAAAACGGTATTGCCTTTTGTACGCGCGGTCAAGTCGCGCTCCTAAACGCGATGTCCGAGAAGAATCGACGGAAACAAGACCATTTCTCTCGTTCGGCGCAGTCAGCCGGATATCCGGCGCGGAGCGTCTACAAACTCGAGGAAATTGATAAAAAGTTTCACCTGCTCCAGCGCGGGATGCGGGTTCTCGACCTCGGTGCTGCACCCGGATCCTGGACACTGTACTGCGCGCGAAAGGTCGGCAAGCGGGGTTCCGTCGTTGCAGTCGATACAAGCCTTTTTTCGCTTGATCTACCGTCGGAATCGGGCACAGTCACCTACGAGCAGGGAGACTTTACCGCTGAGCTTACGAAACAGAGCATCGATACGCGCGCACCGTTCGACGTCGTGTTAAGCGACGCCGCCCCGGCGACAACCGGCAACAGACTCGTGGACACGTCCAGATCGGAGCGTCTCGTCGAGTCGGTAATTGAGAATCTCGATCGCTGGTTACGTCCCGGCGGTTCTTTAGCGGTTAAATTGTTCCAAGGCGGAGCTGAGCGGCGATTGCGTGAGGACCTGCGGGGCCGGTTTTCGAAGGCGCAAGTATTCAGGCCCCGAGCCGTTCGGAGTGAGTCATTTGAAACGTACTTAATCGGATTTGGTTATTCCGTATCGAACACCGCCGAATAAAAAAGGCTGTCTCAAACGCGAGACAGCCCGAATCCAAAGATCGGCTCGGGTCTAGTTGCAACCAGACGCTCAATTTCCCCGACTCTCTTTACAGAACATATCCCCGCGATACAGAAAAGTCGACAAATTCGTCAGACTACGCGATCGATTTACCAAAATAGTCGAACTTAAGAGAAATCATCTGAACTCGACGTGGGATCGGGCGGCGGATTGAAGATCAGGTGCGGTGATGCCGGTCGCTTGTGGGTTTGGTTGTAAGATATGTTTAACAGCATATAAGCTGATGACTTGACAACGCTACCCGTTTGTTCAATGCTCGCAGGGTGGGTAACGAAAGCCCTCTCAACCGCTCGACCCTCAGCGCGCAGATCGCGCACCAACTCATCGAAGTTCTCGAGGGGGACGACTACGAACCGGGAGACGAGTTTCTCGGTGAACATGAGGCCGGGGAGCGCTATCAGGTGAGTCGTCCTGTTGTTCGGGAGGCCTTTCGCACGCTCGAAGCGCAAGGGTACATCACTATCCGCCACGGTCAGCGCGCGCGGGTTCTCCCGCCCGGCGGAAAGATCCTTGATCGGTTCTTTTCTCGAGTGCTCGCAAATGACGTTGAGAGCTGGCGGCAGTTGATGGACGTCCGTACAAGCCTTGAACGACTTAGCGCGCGTGCGGCCGCGCAGAACCGCAGTCCCGCGGACATCCGGCAAATGAGGCGAATTGTCTCGGCCATGGCGAACACGATTCACGATCCGGACGCGTACAACGAGCAGGACGTCGGCTTTCACATTGCATTGGCGGCGGCGACCGGGAATCCGTATCTACGGTACCTCATTGAGTCGGTCCGGCGCAGTCTCGTTGAAGTCCTTCGCGCGTTGCGCGCCAGCTTACCACTTTCCGTGATCCCGCATGTCCAAGCGAGTCATGTTCGCGTGATTGACGCCGTGGAAGCGGGTGATGCGGTCGCCTCGGAAGACGCGATGATCGCCCACTTCGAGATCGTTCGGCGGAATATGGCGGAACTCAAGCCAGAACCTGACGTCTAATCGTTCATCCTTATTCGAGCGCAAGCAGAGGAGCAGATAATGAAGATCAAAGACAGATCATCCGTAAAATGGGACGCCGTTTCGCTCGGCGAAGTAATGCTTCGTTTAGATCCCGGTGAGGGAAGAGTTCGCACGGCGCGGCAGTTCAGCGTGTGGGAAGGTGGCGGCGAATACAACGTGACCCGTGGTCTTCGTCGATGCTTTGGCCTCCGTACCGCAGTGGTGACCGGGATGGTACGCAACGAGATCGGGTACTTACTCGAAGATTTTTTTCTTCAGGGCGGGGTCGATTACAGCCATAGTAAGTGGTTTGATTACGACGGGATTGGGCGCGACGTACGGATCGGACTCAACTTTACCGAGCGTGGTTTTGGAGTTCGCGGTGCCAAGGGCGCGGTCGATCGAGCCCGTTCCGCCGCGTCCGCGTTACAAGCCGGCGATATCGATTGGGAGCGTATTTTTGGCGAAGAAGGCGCCCGATGGTTTCATACCGGCGGAATCTACGCCGCCCTTTCCAAAACAACCCCGGATGTGATCATTGAAGCGATGCAGGCCGCCAAGAAGTACGGAACAATCGTCAGCTACGACCTGAACTACCGGCCGTCACTCTGGAAGGCGATCGGCGGTCAGGCGCGGGCGCAGGAAGTAAACCGTGAGATTGCCAAGTACGTGGACGTCATGATCGGAAATGAAGAGGATTTTACCGCATCTCTTGGATTCTCCGTCGAAGGAGTTGGCGAGAATATCACGGGAATTCAAGTGGAACACTTTGAAACGATGATCCGCAACGTCGTACACGAGTACCCGAACTTTCAAGCGGTGGCGACGACGCTCCGAGACGTGCAGAGCGCGACCATCAACGACTGGGGCGCAGTCCTCTACTCCGAGGGATCGTTCTATCGTGCGGCGCACCGACCCAATCTCGAGATTCTCGATCGTGTCGGCGGCGGAGACAGTTTTGCTTCGGGCTTGATCTTTGGCTTCCTTGCCGGAAAAGAGCCCGCGATGGCCGTTGAGTACGGCGCCGCCCACGGGGCGCTTGCGATGACGACCCCGGGTGATACGTCGATGGCATCGCAGGCCGAAGTCGAAAAGCTGGTCGCGGGCGGGAGCGCGCGCGTCGATCGCTAGAACGGCCATCGGCCGCGACAACCCGGAGCGCGCAATATCGCTCCCTAACCCATGACCAGGTTCGGGATAAACATCACGAGATTTGGTATAAACGTGACGATCATCAGAACTACGATCATCGTCACATAAAACGGGAGCATCGCCCGCGCGGCTTTCTCTATCGTTACTTTACCGACGGCGCACCCGACAAACAGGGCGGAGCCAACCGGTGGGGTTGCCAACCCAATACCGAGATTGAGCATCAGCATGATCCCAAAGTGGACCGGATCCATCCCGAGTGCACCAACGACGACGGGGTAGAGAATCGGAGTGGTGATGAGAATAAGTGGCGCCATGTCCATGATCATCCCCAGGATGAGTAAGAGCAGGTTGATCAACAGCAGGAGGGCGACTCGGTTTGAAGTGACCGACAAGAGCATCTGAGTCGCTTTGGCGGGGATCTGGAGAAACGCTAGCAGGTATCCGAATGCACTCGCGGCGGCGATGAGACTCATGACCATCGCCAGCGTCTTGAGTGCGTTCACAAGAATCCCCGAGAACGCTCGCAAGGGAATCTCTCGATACACAAAAAACGTGATGATAAACGCGTAGACTACCGCGACCGCCGCGCTCTCGGTTGCCGTAAAGACACCGGAAATAACCCCGCCGATTATTATAACCGCGGTGAAGATGCCGAGTAGGGCGTCGCGGGAAACGCGCAGACCCTCGCGAAGCGTGTATTTCCTCTCTTTTGGATAGCCACGGCGAACGGCGATAATAAAACTGATAACCATCAACGCGATCCCGAGTGTCACGCCAGGAATAAACCCACCGAGAAAAAGGCGTCCAACGGAGACGCCGCCGGCCGCCAATGAGTAGATGATCATATTGTGGCTGGGAGGGATGATAATGCCCTGGCACGCGCTCGTTACGGTTACCGCGGTCGAATAATCGGCGTCATATCCTTTTTGCTTCATCACCGGGATCATGATCGTCCCGATCGAACTCACATCGGCCACCGCCGAACCAGAAATTCCGCCAAAGAACATACTGGCGAGGACGTTTACCTGGGCGAGTCCACCGCGAACGCGCCCGATAATGACGTTGGAAAAGTCGATTAGGCGACGGGAAATTCCACCCTGACTCATAATTTCGCCGGCGAGAATAAAGAACGGTATTGCCAGCAAGCTGAAAACCTTCACGCCCTGGACCATTCGTTGGACGATCGCCATGAGCGGTAGATTGAGATACCACGCGGTAATCGTCGATGCCACGGCAAGGGTGAAGGTGATCGGTACCCGGAGTATCAAGAGTAGGAAGAACGTTCCGATGAGAATCGTCGACGCAGTTGCAATATCAGGCATTGATTCTCTCCTGTGAATCGGTGTCGTAGCCGATGAGATCGGTCACTGCCTCGTATAGAAGAAGAACGGCTGAAAACGGAAGAATGAGGTACAAGGTCGATGACGGCAACTCCGTCGCCGGCATAATCGATCTACTCGTGAACTGAATCAGAATCGATCCGTAACGGAGCAGGACGTATCCCAACGTGAGCTCGGTAAGCGACTTGATGATGTTGAGCGTGCGATCGAACCACTTGGGCGGGTCGCGAAAAAGATGGATGCTGATATGTAGACCTTTCCGCACACCGAGCGGGAGAGCGATAAAGATAAACCAAACTGCCATGACCAACGATATCTCCTCAGCCCAGAAGATGCCCGAGTTGAGGACATAGCGCATAAAAACATTGGCGGCGATCAGGAGGACCATTCCAACGAGCAAGACCTGCGCGACGACGAGCGCAAACCGGAATAGCAAATCAAAAATCTTGTTCAACGTTGCAGCGACAACGTTCATCTAAAGCCTCCATTAACGAACGACCCGGTAGATACACTACCGGGTCGAGAATCATCTGTTCGATGAGTATAGCAGGTGTCGAGCTTAGTCGGCTGCGCGAATGCGTTCGACGACGGCCGTCGCCTCGGCGCTCAGACCATCGTAGAGCGGCTGCATCGCCGCTTGAAAATCGGCGAGAGCGGCGGGTGAAAGCTCGGTGATCTGGTTTCCAGCCGCCCGAATCGCCTCTTCGGACTCGGCGACAAACTCTGCCCATGCTTCCCGCTGGTAGTCGATGGAGTCTTTGGCCGCCTGGCGAATGATCTCCTGATCGGCTGCACTCAATCGGTCCATCGCGATCTTGCTGGCTACGAGAATCTCAGGCACCTGGGTGTGGCGATCGAGGGTGTAGTAACCCGCCACCTCATAGTGACTGGTGGAGTAGTAGCTGGGCCAGTTGTTCTCTGCGCCGTCAATGACGCCCGTCTGAAGCGCACCGTAGACCTCGCCAAACGGCATCGGCGTTGCAACCGCACCGAGTGCTTCGACGAGACCGACCATCAGCTGACTTTCCTGGACACGAATCTTGAGACCTTCGAGGTCGGCAACGGTTTCGATCGGGCGTACGGAGTTGTAGAACGATCGGGCTCCGGACTCGTACCAGGCAAGACCGACAAAACCGGCGTCTTCGACGCTGGCGAGCATTTCGTCGCCGATTTCACCTTTGAGAACGCGCCACATGTGGTCCGTGCTGTTGTAGAGATACGGCATCTGAAGCGCATCGAGACCGGGGCTGAACGCCGCGAGCGGGCTGATCGAGACGCGGGTCAGGTCGATCGCGCCGAACTGAACCTGTTCGATAACGGCGCGTTCCTCACCGAGCTGCGCCGAGTGAAACACCTCAATCGTGATTCTACCGTCGGTTCGCTCTTCAACGAGTGACGCAAAATAGTAGTTTCCCTGTGTCGTCGGGTAATCCTGAGCGTGGGTCTCGGCGAGACGAAGAACGATTTGCTCTTGCTCCGCCATCGGCTCGTCTGCCGAATCCGGTTCCGCCTGACCGCCCGCAAAGACACCGGCGACGAGGAGAACGGATAGGGTAAGGACTAGAAGTACCTTTTTCATAGAATCCTCCTTCAAAGATTTGTCTTATTGTCCCTCGGTTTTATCCGGCGCGCATCCAAGAATACTGATACTTATATAAATATTATGCCGGACGATGGGCGTTTCGGTACTCTTTGGGGCGCACGCCTTCGATCTTTGCAAAGACATGGGCGAAATAGGCGGGATCTCGAAAACCAACGTCGTCTGCGATTCGGCCTATGTTGCGATCGGTGGTCGTGAGTAGTTTTTTCGCGTGGTTGATTCTGAGTCGCGATAGATACACGCTGAAGGACTCGCCAAATACTCGCTTGAACGTCCTGCTGCAATGACCCGTCGAGATTCCGCAAAAGGCTGCTAGATCGGCGAGCGCGACCGCTTGGGTAAGATTGGCGACGAGATAATCGTGCATTTTTCTTCCCAGTGGTTCTTCAAAGCTTTCCGAACCGCGGGACGCGAGCGTCTGGACGGCGGCAAAAAACTCTCCTTGAAGCGATTGCAAGGATGGATAGGCGTCGTCTAAATAGAGGTGTCGCCAGGAAGCGGTGTCGCGTGTCCGTAAGCGCAGCGTTTGGCCGAGGAACACGACCAGTGTACGGCAGCGTTCAGTGAGCTCGGCTAACGGCACACGCGCGGCATATTGCCGGTAAAACTCGCGCGCCGCACTCGCGGCCGCCTCAGGATCGCGATCGATAACCGCGGTCAGGAGCGCTTGTTCCTGGCGCAGGGTGTCAAATCCGAGCTGCGAATCCGCTTCTCGCGCATCGGCGAGATGTTTAACGAGTATTGCCGGCTCGGGGGAGAACTCGAGCGTACGGAGATACGTTCGCAAGGAAGCACACGTGTCGTTTAGTTTTGTCGGCGCGTCCGATATGGGACAGAGGACAAAAATCCCGGCGCATCCGCTTTGTCGTCCGGCGCCGACCGCCGCAGTGCTGAGAACGTCGGATGCGGCCACATCTTCGCCCAGCGTCAAAACATAGCCCTCGCCCGGATAGGCGCGAGACAGGACGGAGCGGAACGTCTGCCCAAGTTCAGCTTTTAGCGCTCTGAGAAATCTGGCGACCACCGTCCGTTTTTGTGCTGCCGTTTCCAGCGTGAAGGGGTAGTGGGAGAAGTCGAACTTGGCGATCGCGATGTATCCGGAGTCGTCGGCGATACCGAGGAGATCAAGCGCCGTCTTCACGCGATCGGCGTCACTCGACGCCGATACGATGTCGTCGAACAACTCCGTTTCCACAAATCGCCGAGCTTCTTCGAGGCTTGCGACCGAATGGGACGTCCCCGAGTTTGCCTCCGCCAGGCGAATCAGGAGACGTTCGACGGTTTCATCTTCAACCGGCTTTACGAGATAGTCAAACGCTCCGAGGCGTACGGCGCGTTGGGCGTACTCGAAGTAGTCAAACGCGGTCAGGAGAACGATATCGACATCGGGATAGACCGAACGGAGTTCCGCCGCGGCGTCTAAGCCGCTCACTCCCGGCATTTTTATATCGAGGATCGCGGCGTCGATTCGACGTTGGTGCGCGATGCGCACGACCTCCGTCCCCGACGCGGCGAGGACGATCTCCGGTGAGCCAGGGGCGACGCGCTCGGCGAGCGAAGCGAGCGCATTGCGCTCAAGGGGTTCGTCATCCGCTATGAGTAGCGTGTAAGCCATACGTTTCGGTTTGTCGGGTCAGCGGGATCGAAAGGGAAACCTCCGTCCCCCGCCCCGGGGCGCTGTCGATGGTGAAGCTGTGTGCGTCGCCAAAAAACAGGTCTAGTCGGGCACGAACGTTTAGGACGCCAAGACCCTCAGTAGATCGCCCCGCGGTGTCCGGTCGGTCCTCAAGAAGGCGCTCGACGGTATCGGAATCCATCCCGGCGCCGTCGTCTCGGATAGAGATTTCGAGGAGCCGATCTTGTGACGGTGAATCAAATGAGCGAACCGCGACCGCAACGTGTCCGCCGCTTTCGATCGGTTCAATACCGTAGATCACCGCGTTTTCAACAAGCGGCTGCAGGGTGAGCGGCGGTATCTGCGCCTGTTCGAGGTCAGAATCGATCGCGACGTCGCTCGTCAATCGCGTCCCAAATCTAACCGCTTGGAGCGCGAGGTACTCACGTACGATTTTGATCTCTTCACCGAGGGGCACGCTTTTGCGCGGGTTGCGGAGGATGTAACGCAGAACAGCCGCTAGTCCGAGAATCAAGCGACGGCTTCCTTCCGCGTCTTCAATGCGAGCCGTACGCGATATGCTGTTGAGCGCGTTGAACAGGAAATGGGGATTCATCTGGCTCTGTAGTGCGACAAGTTGTGACTCCCGGAGGAGGCGTTCCATTCTGCTATTTGTCAGTTCCTGCTGATGAAGGCGCCGTTCGATATCGTGCTTGTCGGTAAGGTCGTGTACGAGGCGGCGGATGTTTGCGCTCATGGAGTTGAACGCTACGGCAACCTCGCGGAGTTCGGGACCGTCGGGTAAGGCAACGGCCGGACCGTCGAAGCGTCCGTCGGATAGGGCGTGAGCGGCCGTGGCGAGTCGCTCAAGCGGTGTTGCCACCGAGCGGGAGAAAAACAGGGCGAATAGGACCAATCCGCCGGCGACGGCCCCAATCCCGATAATCGCCGACCAGCGAATTCGACGTTGCTGCTGAAGCGCCTCGGCGTATCCTATTTGGCCAAACTCCAGCTGGATTTCAAACAGACGCTCAAGGTACACATCGATGTACCCCCGGATACGATTTGCGTCGTCGAACGTGGAGTAATAGCTGTCGACGCCGCTTTGATACTCCGCGATCGCGGAACGCGCGATGACATCGTAGTGCCGCAAACCGAAGTAGGTCGCCCGGATCTCAAAAAGGCTATCCCGATCGAGCGGCCGCATGCGCGAAATCCGCACAAAACGTTCCCAGATCTCCGGAACCGCCGCCTCGGCTTCGCTTAGAGCTTGTGCTTCTCCGGTCCGAAGATATCGGTCTAGGTTGGCGTGGATCTCGGACAAGCCACCCCGAAGTTCGTGAATATAGAAGTATTGATTGAGATTGGATCCAAACACGCCGGAGTACCGCGCCGTATAGTCAAGCGTGAGGAATGTAAGTACGAGCACAACAAAGGTCACCCCGCCAAAAACGACGAGTTGCTGTCGCTTGAGAGATGTCCTTCGCAGAGCGCCGGCGATCCTGCCTAACATTGCGGCGATTGTATCACACCCTTTGACAGGGCGGTTGCTTTTGATATAGTGTGTGTTTCGAAAGGAAACAAAAGTGACCGCTCCCGAACGACGACGCGCAATTCAGGCTATTTTGAACGTGCGTGACTCGGTTCGTGTCGCCGAGTTAAGTGAACGACTCCACGTCAGCGAAGTTACGATTCGGAAAGATCTAGTAATCCTTGAGGAACAGGGATACCTGCGCCGAACCCACGGTGGAGTTGTCCCGGCGGAGCGGTTTGAACCAAGCCACGCGCTTGTCGCCCGGCGGAGTACGTTTCCGGCGGCTAAACAGGCGATCGCTTCCGCGGCCGTCGGGCTTATTCAGCATGGCGAAACGATTTATATCGATTCCGGAAGCACCTGCGCGGCACTCGCCGAAGCGCTGGCCGACATGGAGTTGCGGATCCTCACCAATTCGCTTGATGTCCTCAATCTTCTCGCCGATCGGCCAAATATCTCGCTCATGGTGCTCGGTGGATCATACCGGCACGACGCCGGGAGCTTTATCGGGCCGTGGACGACACGACTTTTAGCGACTGTTCAGATCGATCATGCGTTTCTCGGGGCGACGGGTGTGTCGTCGGATGGTCGATTTTCCTCCCAGAACAGCATCGAATCGGAAGTCAAGCGGAGCGCGATAGCGGCAGCGCGAACGGCCGTCGTTCTTGCCGATAGGCAAAAACTCGGTGTTCACGCGTTTAGCGTGTTCGCCGGTCCGGAGGATGTCGGCGTACTTATAACCGATGCTTCTGCCGATGAGAGCGCTCAGTTTGAGGCGCTCGGAATCCACGTAATACAGACAAAAGGATAAACGATGAAAAAACCGACCGAGATTATCGACGATCTGTTCTCTTTGGAGGACGAGGTTGTCGTCGTCACCGGCGGGGCCGGAGTTCTCCCCTTTGCGATGGCGGGCGTCCTCGCCCGCGCCGGCGCATCCGTGGCGATTTGGGGGCGCGGTACAAACCATCCTGTCGCGGATGCGGCGACCCGTCTCACAACGGAGCACAAGATCGCGCCGGAACGCGTAGCGGCCGTTACCGTTGATACGGCGGATGAGGCCGCCGTCGAGAGCGCGTTTGACGAGACGGTAGTAAAGCTCGGGGTACCGACAATTCTCGTGAACGGAGTCGGTGGAAACAGAGGTAAGAGCGACTTTGTCGACATCGATCTCGAACTCTTTGAGGACGTTCTTTCGCTCAACTTGATCGCCGGTCTTGTCGCGCCGCTCAAGGTTTTTGCACGCCGGTGGATCGAAAAACAGAGATCCGGAACGGTAATCAATCTGGCGTCGATGACGAGCTATAAGGCGTTGTCAGGGGTCTGGGCGTACAACGCGGCAAAGTCCGCCGTTCTCAACCTCACCGAGGGCGCCGCGCGTGAGTTTGCGCCGCATGGGATTCGCGTAAACGCAATCGCACCGGGTTTCTTCCTCGGCTATCAAAACCGTTCGCTTCTCGTTGCCGACGACTCGAGCGGTGAACTCACCGCGCGCGGACAATCGATTATCGACCGGACGCCGTTTGGAAGGTTCGGCACGATCGAGGATATTGAGGGCGCAACCCTGTTTCTCGCCAGTCAGCGGGCGAGCGGATTTGTGACGGGTGTAACCGTACCGGTCGACGGCGGTTACCTGGTCGACAACATTTAACGGATAAAGCGTATGAAGCAGTTTCTCGACGACGATTTCCTTTTGACGACCGACGCCGCCCGTATTCTCTACCATGAATACGCGGCAACAATGCCAATTTACGACTATCACTGTCATTTGCCTCCCCACGAAATCGCGAGCGACGCTCGATTTGAAAACATCGCCCAGGTCTGGCTGGGAGGCGATCACTATAAATGGCGGGCGATGCGCACAAACGGTATTGCCGAACGGAACATCACCGGGGCCGGGTCATGGCGGGAGAAATTTGACGCCTGGGCGGCTACGGTACCGGCGACAATCGGAAATCCGCTCTACCATTGGACGCATCTGGAATTAAAGCGGTACTTCAACATCGAGACGCTTTTATCTCCGACAAGCGCCGAAGAGATCTGGACCCGCGCCAACGCGCGCCTCGGCGAAGCCGATTTTTCAGTTCGAAACATTCTTACGCAGATGAACGTCCGCTACGTTGGTACGACCGACGATCCGATAGACGACCTTGCGTCTCATGCTCTTTTGTCCAAATCGGGATTTGGCGTAGTCGTCCGACCGAGTTTCCGACCCGACAAGGCGTGGGCCGTACACGATCCCGAGGTATTTATCCCCTGGATAGGCCGCCTCGGTGAGGTTACCGACGTCGGATCGATCGAAACATTTCGCGATCTCACCGATGCCCTAACGCAACGATTGGATTTCTTTGCCGCAATGGGGTGCCGCGTAAGCGATCACGCCCTTGTCCTCCCCGTACATACGCCGTACACCGAGGGGCTCCTCAACGGAGTGCTGGCGGGGGCGTTGCGAGGATTACCGCAGAACCGCGACAACGCGTCCGCATTTGCCACGGCGGTTCTCGAGTTTCTTGGGCGTGAGTACGCCAAACGAGGATGGGTTTTTCAACTTCACATCGGGGCCTTGCGAAACAACAACTCGCGAATGTATCGCGAGCTCGGACCGGACTCGGGATTTGACTCGATCGTCGACGGACCGATCGCTGCGCCATTGGCCGGTTTTCTCGATCGTCTTGACCGCATCGGGATGCTGCCCAAAACGATCTTGTACGGACTCAATCCCCGAGACAACGAACTGCTCAGTTCTTTGATCGGTAACTTTCAGGACGGATCGGTCCCCGGCAAGATTCAACACGGTTCGGGGTGGTGGTTCAACGATCAAATCGACGGGATGGTCAGACAAATGACAAGCCTGGCAAATCTGGGGCTCCTGAGGCGCTTTGTCGGTATGCTCACCGACTCGCGCAGTTTTCTTTCGTTTCCTCGCCACGAGTATTTTCGGCGTGTCCTCGCAAATCTCGTTGGCGGCTGGATCGAACGGGGCGAGGCGCCGGCCGACTACGCTCTTTTGGGCGCGATGATCCGCGATATCTGCTGGTTTAACGCCTGTGACTACTTTGAAATTGACGAGGTCGAGCGGGAGGTAAGTAAATGACACAACAACTACATGCGGTTTTGCTGGATCACGGATTTCTTTCCGCGGACGCCGAAAAACGCCACGGCACGACGATCCGCGCGTTGAGTTCGGGGGAGAGTCCTCGCGTCGGGAACGACGATGTAGAAGTGTACCTTCGGTCGCTCGTCTGGACCGACGGAACGGTGGCGGGGATTGGTCGTATCGTCGCCGAGCGACGGCGGATACTCTTTTTTGCGTCATCAGACGAGGCTCGACTGATACGCGGCCTCGCGTCGTTATCGGTAACGATTTCCGCCACCGACGGGGTGTATATTGCAATAGCGGAACAGACCAGCAAAAACGCCCGAGCCCTTCACGAGCTATTTCCCTGGACCAAGCCGATGTCACTCCGAACGCGACAAACGACAATCGGAATGGGCGATCGCCTCGGGATAGCCACGGCGGGTCATATCCGTGCGGCACGGCGTTACACGGTGTCACCCGTTCTCGCCCAGCAGAGCGTGCGCGAGAACGACTTTATTGGTCGAACTTTTGGCGATGTCGTCGCCAACGCGACCTGGGGCGTCTTCCAGGAGGGATTCCGTGACGGATATGGGGCGGATGGCGATCACCTTAAAAACATCGAGTCGATCGACATCGCGCTCGGCGCCGCGATGCCGATGGTTACGCTTGACCTCACCGAGGTGATGCGCCCCGAGGTGGCCGATTGGGACAACGACGCGATCGCCAATGGATTTGCCGAGCTGACGGCGGAGTTTCGCGATAGAGTCGCTACCGATTACATGGACCAGACGATAGACGTGTCAACCGACGAGGGCAGTATCGCGCTTCGCTTGGACTCGATCGAGGCGCAGCGCTGCGCGGTTATGTACGGCCCGGCGTTGGATTTCTCCGCCCGGGTAGACGCACATCTTCGGGCCGCGACGGCCGGCGCCTATGATCTCGAGATTTCGATTGACGAGACCAGTACGCCGACTTTACCCGAGCATCACCTGTTTATCGCCCGTGAGCTCCAGCACCGCGGCGTGACGGTCAACAGTCTCGCGCCGCGTTTTATCGGCGACTTTCAGAAAGCTGTCGATTACATCGGCGATATCGACGAGTTTGAGCGGCAGTTTCGGACTCACTGTGCGATCGCCCGCGCGTACGGCGAATACAAGATTTCGGTCCATTCCGGGAGCGACAAGTTTTCGGTTTATCCGATCGTTGGCCGGGAAACGAACCAGCGGCTCCACCTCAAGACTTCGGGGACGAGTTGGCTTGAGGCGCTCGCTACCGTCGCTCGACACGATCCGGCGCTTTACCGCCGTATCCACGAGTTTGCCGTCGAATACTATCCCACGGCCCTCACCTACTATCACATTACTGCGGATTTCGCGGCGATCGCGGCGCTTGAAGAAATAGCGGACGACGGACTTCCCAACTTGCTTCAAGATCCGAACGCGCGCCAAATGCTGCATATATCCTACGGCGGCATACTGCAGAACCACACACTTGCCAGAGCGCTGTACGATTCGCTGTTTGACCTCGAGGAGGAGTACGCCGAAGCGCTACGTATTCACTTTGACCGACATATTTCTCCGATCGGCGTCGCTGAGAGATAGGAAAACGGCGCACCGGTGATGCGACGGTGCGAGCAACTCTAGTGAAACTCGGTTTGTACGGCGATCTTGTCCCAGGCTTCACCGACCATCTGCGAGACGGTACGGGCGTCGCCCTGCGGAACGTTCGCTTGTTTCCACAGTGACTTGCGGAAGAACTCGACGATAGTGTCGCGAACATCAGCGGTCGGGTGCATGACGTACGATATGTCGTGCCCGACAGGTTTGAGCACCGTAAAGTTGGTGTAGGTCACGACGGGTTCACGACCGATATAGATCGTATCCTGCCGCCGCGTCGTATGGGTATCCAGTTCCTTGAGACGGTAGGGAATACGTTCGGCATCATTGCGATAGGCGGGCTCGGTATGACGATTCGGGTAGCTCGCGGGCTCGATCAAGACGTAGATTTTACGCCCTTCCGCCTGAAAGGTAAGCCCTTCTTCAGTCTGGTAGATGTCCTTTACGTTGCTAAACGAGATAACTTCATAGCGTGTGTAACTGGTACTGGCGTGGAAAAACACGCTGACGATGTATCCGCCGTCTGCGGGTAGCTTCCCATCTTTATAGGCTGTAAAAAGCTCGCTCACTTGTGCCATGCATTTCCTCCGTTTCTTAAGAGTAACGCCAAATCGATGAAAAACGCAAAGTGTTGTACACCCTTTTCGCATAACGTATTATGAAAAAGTGATGAATTTGGCTGCGGCCTACGACATCCTGGAGCTTACCGGTCCGGCGACAATTGAGGATGTGAGTGAGTCGTTTCGCCGTCTTCTCAAGGAATACCATCCCGACCGAAACATAGATCGCAGCGAGTGGTCTCATCAAATGACGGTCCAGCTGAACGAGGCCTACGAGGTCGCCGTCACACACCTCCAGAACGAGGAACCCGTCAGCCAGCGAGTCGCGACTGCCACTCCGGAAGAACCGGAGTTCGATCCCTGGCAGGACGCCGACGTCGAGTATGGATTTAGCGTTGGGCTTCAGACACGCATGGCAACTTTGTTCGACCTGCTCGTCGATCAGGTGTTTGCGTTCTATACCTACGGCTTAAACAACGCCTACCTCAGGACCGAGGGTACGCTCCGTTATCGATATCGGACGATCCAACGCCGCCTCAAAGAGGTTCTAACCGAGGTACGCGGCTGCAGGGAGTGGCCGGCGAGTCGGCGCCAACGGGCGCAGGTCGACGCTGTCGCCTTATTCGGGGCCGGATTCTACGAGAACATCCTGATTAAGACGCCGCCTACGGCGGTGCTTTCGGAGCACGAACGAAAGGCGTATGCCTTGTACCGAACGGGCGCGGACTCGCTCGATCAAGCGATCAAAAGCGCCCTGTTTGGTCCGCAATTCAACGGCCATGGCGTCGGCCATTCGTCGCCGCGCAACATCTGCGAGCGGAGTTTCCTGAACTTAATGGCCCATTATTCCAAATCGATCTTCGTCGCCGAGGCACTGATCAAAATGTACCTGCTTCGTGGCTACGACGCACTCAGTAAGCACGTCCTGACGTAAAAAAACCCCCTCACGGCACAAATACCGTAAGGGGGATGTCCGGTCTTGACGAACCGTCGGCCGGTTTTCGCGCTACGAACCTCGCTTGATGTTCATCTGCGCAATCGCCAACTTGGCGATTGGGATGCCGTATGGCGAGACGGACACGTAGTTGAGACCGCTCTCCTCCAGAAAATCGATGTTCGCCGGCTCGGCACCGTGCTCACCACAGAGACCGGCGGTGAGGTCCGGGCGAACCATGCGACCGCGAAGCGTCGCAATTTGCACCAACTCCCGAACTTGCGGTTGCAAAACCTTGAACGGATTGCTCGGCAGAATATCGAGCTCGCTGTAGTCGGAGTAGAACGTGTTGAAATCGTCCCGCGAGATGCCGTACGTCGTCTGCGTGAGGTCGTTTGTGCCAAACGAGAAGAAGTCGGCGTACCGGGCAATCTCACCGGCGTCGAGCGCCGCCGCGGGGAGTTCGATCATCGTTCCGACTTTGTAGTCCAGAGGCTCAAGTTTAAACTTTGCCCGAACTTCCGCTTCCATGTCGCGAATACCGAGGATCTGTTTGCCCTCGATCCGCTTACCGTTGCGGATGATCTTGAGTTCGTTCGGCGTCATAACCAGCGGAATCATGATCTCGGGACGGGGATCCTTGCCTTCCTTCTTTAGTTTGTACGACGCCTCGAAAATCGCATGAATCTGCATCCGATAGATCTCAGGGTACGATATCGCGACCCTGATCCCGCGGTGACCCAACATCGGGTTAAACTCTCGCAACAGTTGCGCCTGGGAAAGAATCGTCGATCGCGTCAGCCCGGTCTTATCGGTTTGCGCTTTTTTGACGAACACGTCCATCTGCTCGCGCGTCGACGGTAAGAACTCGTGGAGCGGAGCATCAAGAAGACGGATCGTTACGGGGTACCCGTCCATAATCTTGAGAAGCTCGTAAAAATCCTTGGTCTGATCGACTTGGAGGTCATCGAGCGCTTTTTGCCGCATCTCGATCGAATCCGCAAGGATCATGTAGCGGAAACGGTCAATTCGGTTTTCGTCGAAGAACATGTGCTCAGTTCGACACAATCCGATTCCGTGGGCGCCAAACTTGAGCGCAAGTGCGGCGTCACGCGGCTGATCGGCATTTGCATGGACGTCGAAGATACCGATTCGGCTTTGAATGATCTCAAGAAGCTCGAGCAGTCCGCTTCCTTCAGGTGTCGGCTTGGTCAGCGATCCTTTACCGATAAAAATCTCCGGATCCTCGTAGTAGGGGACCTGGAGGGTGATGTAATCACCCTCTTTGACTTCTTGATTGTCGATTTTCATCGATTTGGCTTTAAACTGTACGTCCGGTCGGACGAGCGCGACCTTGCCGAGACTTCGCGCGACGACGGGGGCGTGGGACGCGTATCCACCCTCCGACGAGAGAACTCCCTGGGCGATTTCGATACCCTTTACGTCACCAGCAAAGGTTGCGGGCATCGCGAGAATCATATTGGTATCCTCGCCCGCCTGCTGCGCCTCACGGAACGCGGTCACAAGGCGCTCGGCGTTAAAGTAGACCCGCCCGATCGCAGCTCCGACGGAGCCGGCGATTCCCCCGCTCAGCTTGGGCATTCCCTTCACCGAGCCGCGGTCGAGCGTCGGGTGTAGGATCTCCGACAATCGCCCCGGTTTAATGGCATCGATAACAAAATCCGCCTCAACGATCTTCCGTTTATGAAGATCGAGCAGCGTCTTGATCTCTGCCTGGGTGGATTTATTAGGTGTCGCGGATTGATCGACAAGCCAGAGGGTGCCGCTTTCGATCGCAAACCGAACCCAGCGTAGATCACGATAGTGATCCTCGAGGATCCGACCGATACGTTCGAGTTCTTTGTAGTATTTCTTCTCGAGACCGGTCAGGATCTTGCCGTTGTTAGCCGTTTCGTCAAACGCCCGCGGAAAGAACTCGCCCTGGAGAGAATCTTCGCCGGTAATGATGTTGTGCGAGTAGAAGTACCCCGACGCACTTTTGTCGTCCAAATTGCCATACACCATGCTCTGTATCATGACGGCAGAGTCACTTCGCGTCGGGCTCAACTTGTACGCCTCGCGGAACAACTTGATCACCCAGGAGATCTGAAAGTAGGGATCGGTGAACACGTCCGCAGGAAGTAAGCCGTCTTGCTCGGCGAGCAGTTTCTGGATGGCGGCCTTTTTTGTTGCGTTTTTAAGCTTTCCCCGGAACGCTTCCGCTTTTTTACACCACGCGGAATCGTCCGCGTCGACTTCGATCTTCATTTTGAGCAGCGTCGAGACGAGAAACGCGTATTCCTGCCACGCGAACGTTTCGCCCGCTTGTGCCCCAAATCCTTGAACCGTCGAGTCGCACAGACCTACGTGATGAACCGACGGCAAGGAGCTGCGAACGTTGAGAATCGGGCTTTCTACGACCTTTAAGAGAAGGGGGTTCTTCTCGTCGGCGTACTTCTTCTTTGTGACGGCTTCAATGTTGTCTACACCCGGTTTCAGCTGGTCCCAATCTGCCGACGTGTCGTCCGGAAACTCGCCGAGTGCATCCGAAGGAATGACAATTCCGGGGCAGACCGGGACACCCAAACCGGCCAGCGATACCGCTCGATTACCACGACTGCCGAGGGCTTCCGCGTTTTCGAGGTGCGGTACCGTCTTGGCGGTGTCAAATAGAATGATCGCGCTCATACGCTCTGCTCCTGTAGCCTAAAATAGGTCAAGCGGTTGGTCGATGCTCCCGCGGAGAAACATCTCGAACCGCGGACTTGCCCCCTCATAGAGGTAGCGCTGAAGCTTGGATACTTCTTTTATGTCATCGCCGGCGACGCTGATCATAATCGGCGTGCCATGTTTGACCTTGCCCCATTTAAATAGGGCGTTAATATCGTTGATCCGCTCGTTTTCGTACCAGATTAATACGTCGAGCCCTTCGTGCTTGAGACGATAACTTTGAATGATGCGCTTCCACGCCTCAACGTTTCCGTTGTGAAACAGCTCGTTGGTTACGAGTACTCCGTAGCGCGGGGTCATCCTCTTTTTACCACCTCCGGTGGACGGCGGTGGTGTTGACGACGTTGCCGAGGCTCGCGGCGCCGGAGCCGCCGGTCGAGGTGGAGCCATGGGCGGGGGAGTCTTGGGAGCACCGGTAGCGACGTATGCCTTTTTGGTTTTCACCGTTTTGCCGGCGAGCAGCTTGAGGACGTCCTCGATCGCATCGTTCTGGACCGACGCCTTTAGCTCGGCCCCGACGCCGCCGACGTACACAACCACCAGTTCGTCCTTGATCAGCGGTAAGGCCTCCATCCAGGATTCCTTGACCTTGGGATTAATGACAAAAAGTCCCGTGTGCGGATGCTCGTAGCTGAGCACGACCTGTACGGCGGTCCATTCGGCGATCGTATCGGCGATAGAATCGATCTCCTCAATTGTCATATGGAGATTGTCCGAGCGGTGAACGTACTCGAACTTATCGACGAGTAGCGAACTCACGATTGGCGACAGCTGATGGCGTTCGATAGCCCCTGAATTGAGCGCGTTGTCGAGAAGATCGGCAAGATTGGCGCCCTGGTTGATCGGGCCGATAAACGACGTTGTGGCCCGAAAATGGCGCAAGCCGGCGTTGAAGCCGGCCTTGCGCGAAAACAGATCGAGATTACCGATCATTTTTACAGTTCCTGCAGATCGTCACCAGAGATGTTGCCGTCCTGAGGAGTTACATTTGCCTGGCCTTTGACCGAGGCGCCGCCGCCCTCAGATCCGCTGTATCCGCCGGCTTGGTTGGCGAGCGGAACGTCGCCGGAACCGACAACCTGGCCATCGTCAAGCTCGGTGGCAAACGTCATGCCGATATCCTCACGAACGGTAGACCGGCGTCGTTTAAACGCGGCAAACGCGGCGTCCTGGAAGCCTTTGGAAACACCGTGGAGGAACTCGTTGAGCACGTTGGCCATACCGTTCAAAGTGAACTTCTTGCGCTTGATACTCGAGATATCGACGTCGAGGAGAAGTCCTGACTGAATGTGGTAGGGATTGATCATGTAGTCAAACTTCTCGAACTCCCGACGGAGAAAGCCGATTCGTTGGTCGAGAATGACGCGTTCTTTGGGATTCTGGAATCCGTAAATCGTCTGAACAGTATCCGCGCAGCGCGAGAGCATCCGCTTGTAGAGGTTCTTCTCGTACAGGTAGGTCTGGTTGAGCTTTTCGACGTCGGTCGGATCGTTCTTGATGTGGACAATCTCGTTCCAGTTGCGTTTGAACTCTTCAACCAGCGCGTCGCCGGCTTCTTCGTCGACTTCAACCTGTCGTTTCTTGGCGATGCGACCCGAGACCTTTTTGTACAGGTCGTCAAAATCGTTCACTCGGAAGTTTGACTTTCCGCCCTCGTAGACCGCGATTACCGCGTCCCAGAGTCGCTGAATCTGCTGGCGGAACGCTTCCATCTGCTGGTCGTAGGCGAGCTGCTCCTTCTGGAGCTGCGACGGGTCGTAGTACTTGAGGCGGATCGAATACCGCTCGTCCGGAAGTTCGCCCACGTCCGTGTCCTCGTACTCCCGAATAATGAGTTCGCGAGCGTTCTTGAGGTTCTCAATGTACTGGTACCCCATCTTGCTGGTATCGAGGATAGAGGTGAGCGAGTTGATCGCCGTGTTGAATCCGCGGTTTCGGATGTTCTCCATGTCGACGATCTTCTTGAGGTTCTCGCGAACGTTGAGCGGATCAAACTCCTGCGGATCGATCTCCGCACGAAGACCTTCGATCTTCTGCATGAGATCCTTGGCGAGGAAGGTGTAGCGCTTGGAGGTTTCGTCCTCGGTATCGTCGTCGGTATACTCGGGGACTCGTTTCATCTTCTCAAAGATGATTTCGGAATCCGTGAGCTCCTCTTTGCCCTCGTCAATCAGCTCGTCCTGATATCGTTCGATTTCCTGGTCGATCAGGTTGCTAATCGTGCTGGCGATCTGATCCTTGATCAGGTACTCGACCGTGGCCTGATACTGAAAGATCGGGCTGATGAGCTCGCTGTCAAGGATGTTGACGGAGAGCTTGACGTTGGTGACGGTCTTGGCTTTGGCCGGGTCGTCCTTGAACGCACATTTGACGACGGAATAGGCATTTTCACCGCGAATAAACGCACCGACATCGGTTTTCTGGCGGAGGAGCGAGTTGGTCTCGTTTTCGAGGTCGTTGAGGCCGCGCTGGATATGACCTTGGAGGTGACCGTACATATTGACGATCGACTTTTCAATCTCACCGGTGTTGAACTTGTCCGCGCCGGCGATCTGGTCGAGCATCTCGGCGATCTCTTTCGGCGTATAGCGCGCGAGAGACTTGTTCTCTTCCTTGTCAATAAAGTTGCGAACCTTCTTGACCATCTCGTCTTCGGTCGTGGTCAGGAAGCGGTTGAACATGTTCTGGTAGTTCTGGTTGAAGTAGTTGTACAACTTCTCCTTGATACCACCCATCACGTCGAGTCGCTCGAGAACCTCAGAGGGCAATTTGGTATGGATTACATTTAATACCTTGTCTGCCTCTTCAGAGATGAGTTGGTCGTACTCTGCTTTTTGGTCACGACCGTCTTGAGCAAGACTGTTCCGTGAACCTACTGCCGACGGGCGCGTCGGGTGAAACACATTTGGGCTGCGAAAATCGGACATCTTCTCTCCTCCCCCTTGTTATTCGGGTAAAGACTCTGACTTTACCTCTCAACATACACAACTATGTCGGACCTGCGCCATCGCAGTGCCGTCATTATTGAGCTTACATTTGGTTCCGCATCGTCGCAAGTTCATTTCTGATACTGGTGACATAGACGCGGCGTTCAAGGTCTCGTATATCATCGACCGGTCGTTCGCCGTCCTCCACACGTTGACGGAGAATTGTGAACTCCCGGTTATGATCGATGAGCGAATCGAGTAGAAAGTCGTGGGAGATCCACCAGAGCGTATCCCCTCTCTCGATCATCAAGATTTCTACATTCGGCATCAGAATCAGGCTGTCGGGAAAGATCCAATCGGGATCGAATCCGCCGGGCGACGCCTCGCCGATCATATCGTACCCGTTGGTCACGGCGATTCTGTTCACCATCGTCAAGATATCGCGAATCGTTATCGAAAACCCGCCCGCGCCGGTGACAAAGACGGTGTCGAGACCGGCGCCACCGGGTACGAGGCGGGCGAGTTCCTCGTCGGTTGGCTGGTCGATAACCAGCGGTTCAGAGGTTTCCGATCCGCCGTCGATTTGATCGTCCGCGGTCTCTTGATTCTCGGCGATGACGGTTGGAGCCGGATCGGCGATCATGGAGCCAAGCTGGTCTCTAAAGATAAAGGCCGCGAGACCAAGAGCAAGTAAGACCGCGGCAGCGGCGATAAGACCGCGACGACGCGATCGACGCGACTCCGGTGATCGTCCGGGGGATCCGTCGCTCCGTGCCGCCGTCGAACCGCTCTCGCCAGATCCTCGCGAAGTATCACCGTCTCGCCCGGGGAGATCTGGAGACGAGTCTTTAGCCGGCTCGGCCGTTTGAGCGTCTTTTGGCGGCGGCGGAGGTTGAACTTTTTCGATCGTATCCTCTTGAATCAAGCGCTCAAGTAGTTCGAGAACAAGTCTCCGTTCCTCGGCAAAGTGCTCATCGTTCGACTGGCGAGCGAGATACGCGTCGATCTTCTCAATCGCGCGGCGATTGTCGTTGATTCGCCCGAGCGTAAATCGGGCGGGTATCGTATAGAAAAGCACCCACCCGTCGTTCGTCGGCACGATGTCGGCGATGATCGCCGTTGGAGCCATCGCGATGAGAGACACAAGCTGTTCTTCGTCCGGTTGCGGGGGATTCTTGAGCTCGCCGGTTTCGATCGCTTCTGTCATCGCGAGGTTCCAGGCCAGCAGCGTCACGGCTAGACGATCTGACGGCGGGAGGGACGAGTCTTTGGCGATGGAGCTGAGCAACGACACGGTAACCGGATCGTTCCCGTCGATTCGGCGACGCGTCCGGTCACTCACGATTCGTCGCAGCGGCGCGAGGTATGTATCGTCAAGCGTAACGCGATCGAACGAGTCGGTATAACGATACGGAATTCCCGAAACAAGCGGGGGCGTTGCGCCAATCCACGGGGCATTTTCCGGCGACGCAATCGATTCCGGCTGAACGATCTTGACCTCACACGGGCAGAATCCGCGTCGCGGGCTCGGGCGTAGATCCGGACGGTCCGCTGTCTCGCCCTCGACTTTTGCCTCAGAAACCTGAAGCCCCGCTTGCTTGAACAGAGCGATAAAATCGCGAGTCTGACGATCTGACTTGGACGCCGTCGCCACCGACGCGGTTGTCCCACGTACGATGTGACTCTTGGCCAAGGTCACCATAAGATTGCGGTCGGTCGGTCCGGAGTAATTCCGCAGGAGTGAAATCGGAATCAAGCGCCGCGCCATCGCTGCGTGGGCCTCGTGAGAGAGCTGGCGAGCTTCGAGTTCGCCGTCGGAAAAACCGAGAATTGATCCGTCGGCGAGGGGGATAAAACCGGAAGCACCAAAGTCCTCAGCGGCGTAAGCGCCCGCCGACCCGCCGATAATCTGCTCGAGACGGCGGAGGATCGTTACCCCGTGCTGATCGGCCTGTTCCCGTTCCTCGAGATCAAAGAGGCGATGGCCATCCATAAAAAGGCGGAAGTTGCCATCGTCGTAAAAGACGACATAGGTCCCGGCGTGTTCGATAGCTTTTTTTGATTCGTCGAGGCTGATCGCCTGAATCGACTTCTCGTGTAAATACTGTTTGACGGCGGCGACAAGATCGCGGGTACCGACGTAGTGCATGTTGTGCGATACCGGTTTCTCGAGACAGTCGTGTTCTTCACTGGGATCGCCGGTGAGGCGATCGCTGATCACGACCGAACCGATGTGTCGTTTAATTTGTGCTGGTAGTCGGGCGGATGTACCGATTCTCAGGAATGGACGATAGCGGTGACTCTGCGAGCCGACATAAACGATATAGCACTCGCGATCAACGTGATACACGCGGCTATGGGTTTGGGTCCGATCTTGATCCGCCACCGTTCGTACTATACCTCCGAAACGCGAAAGTGTCACTTTCCTTGTTTTCAATTCCAAAAAAAACGGCTATAGTCGCCGATACACGATGGTCATCACGCAAAAGCGCACGGCAAAGATCATTCCGATAGCGAGCGGTAAGGGCGGCGTCGGTAAAACGGAGCTAACCGCGAACATCGCTGTCCGGCTCGCGCAGCTCGGATATCGAACGGTGGCGATCGATCTCGATCTCGGTGGATCCAACCTTCATTCGTCGTTGGGTATTAAGAATAAAAATACGGGTCTCGGAAACTTTCTCTCGGATAAACGACTCAAGTTTGAATCGCTTCTGGCGCCGACACCGTATGACAATCTCCGATTTATACCGGGGGACGTTCTGGTAGCCGGCGTGCCCAATCTCAGCTACGGCCAGAAGAACAGCATCGTCAAACATATAGAAGAGATCGACGCTGACTACGTTCTCCTCGATCTCGGATCAGGCGCTGCAAACAACGTGGTCGATTTTTTCTTGGTTTCCAACTCCGGACTCGTCGTTACCTCGCCCAACGTAAACTCCGTTCTCAACGCCTATAGTTTCCTGAAAAACGCCGTGTTTCGATTTCTCATGCGGGCGTTTTCGAGCGAGAGTAAAGTCGACCGGTTCCTCCGTGCCGCTATCCGTGAGCGGCGGCCGGGTCATCCCGTCCAGGTCAGCGCGGTGATCAACGAGATGATCGATATCGACGCCAAACAAGCCAAAAAAGCGCGCCAATACGTTCGCATGATTCAACCGAGTCTTGTACTCAACATGGTGCAGGAGACCGACGATCTCAATATCGCCGAGAGTTTACGCGAGCTGGTAAAAAAGAACCTTGACGTCGATCCGCAGTTGCTCGGCGCCGTGATCTACGACGACGCCTTGTTTGGCACGTTCCGCGGAAAACAGCCGCTCATGATCGATCGCGCCGACGATTTGATCGGACAGCAAATCGATCGTCTGACCCAGAAGATCGTTCAGTCTCCACAGTTTCCGGATCTCGCGCTTGAGACCGAGATGTACGAAGATTCGTTTCAGCTTGCCCGCATCGAACTCGAATACGACGCCGCCGAATACGCCCAGACGCAACAACAGCAACGGGCGAACGAAGCGACCGATGCCGAGGAGTTTATCGCGGTGCTAAGTGAGCAGCGAAAACAGATAAACGAACTTCAGGGGACGCTGCGCATGCTCACCATGAAGAACCGATAGCCGCGCGTTACGCGTTGTAGGTTCCCGCGGTCGCCGATCCTCCGGTACCGATCCAATCGTAATGCATAAACTCACCGCGCGGACGATCGACTCGCTCAAAGGTGTGGGCGCCGAAAAAATCACGCTGAGCCTGAATCATGTTGGCGGGTAAACGCGGACTGCGATATCCGTCGTAGAAACTCAACGCGGTGGCGAACGCCGGCACCGGAATGCCTGACTCGATCGCGCTCGCAATAACCCTTCGCCAGGCGCTTTGGGCCTCGGCGATGATTCCGCTAAACCACGGATCCAGAAGTAGATTGCGCAACGAAGGATTAGCCGCATAGGCGTCCTTGATCCGACCGAGAAATGCGCTCCGAATGATGCACCCTTCTCGCCAAAGCAGGGCGACGTTGCCGTAGTTGATGTTCCAATTGTTTTTGTCGCTTGCCGCGCTAATGAGCATAAAGCCTTGGGCATACGACACCAGCTTGGACGCGAGGAGCGCGAGACGTAAGTCGGCGAGATACGTAGCTCGTTCGTTCTTGATCGGCACGATACCGATGTTTGCTCCATCGGATGCCCCTCCGGGACCGGCGAGGAGTGAAGCAGCTGCAATCCGTTCCTCTTTCAGCGCGGAAAGGGAACGCGCAAATACCGCCTCGACGATCAGCGTCACGGGGATGCCCTCGTCGAGCGCATTGATACCGGTCCATTTCCCCGTTCCTTTTTGGCCCGCCGCATCGAGAATCGTGTCCAATACGTAGGCACCCGATTCGTCACGCGTTTTGAGAATATCGCGCGAGATCTCGATGAGGTAGCTGTCGAGCTCAGTCCGGTTCCACTCGTCAAGCGTTGCGCTCATCTCCTCGTTCGACATACCAAGACCGTATTTCATGATCTGGTACGCCTCGGCGATAAGCTGCATATCGCCGTATTCGATTCCGTTGTGCACCATTTTTACAAAATGACCGGAACCTTCCGGTCCGACCCAATCGGCGCAGGGCTCGCCGTCGCTTGTTTTTGCGGCCGCGGCCTGGAGTATCTCCTTTATATGGGGCCACGCTTCGGAATTGCCGCCGGGCATCATGCTCGGTCCGTGGCGGGCGCCTTCTTCGCCGCCCGAGATGCCGCTACCGACAAAGAGGATACCTTTCTCGGCGAGCGAGTTGGTTCGCCGCGTTGAATCCGGGTAATGAGAGTTTCCGCCATCGATGATGATGTCGCCCGGGTCGAGGTGCGGAACAAGCATATCGATAAAGTGGTCGACAACCTCTCCCGCTTTGACGAGGAGAATTACTTTGCGCGGACGATCGAGTGACTGAACAAACTCGGGTATCGAGTAGGTCGGAACAATCGTCGAACGGCCGGCGGCGACGCCGCCGATAAAATCGCGAGTTCGTTGCTCGGTACGGTTGTAGACCGCGACCGAGTATCCTTTGTCGTTGATGTTGAGAACCAGGTTTTGACCCATAACCGCCAGGCCAATTAAACCGATGTCAGCCACTACTTCGCTCCTTCTTTACTAAACCGATCCGCGTGCGCCCACAGACCAAGCGCTGGACGAGAGACGTAGTAAATTCGTTCACCGGAAGCCATCGTGTTCCAGCCGTCTTTCATCTCGTCAGGATTGTAGGTGTCCAACATATCTGATAAGCCGACATGTTTAAATCCTACGCTCGTAATTTCGTCTCGAGAGAGCTTCTCCGTCGCATACTCGATCTCAAAGCGACCTTCGCTCGATCCGTGAATGAGATGCGCCGCGGCGCTCAAGTCATTGGACATCTCGGGGTCGCGCTCGACAGCCTCGAGCGTCGCCGGCGTACCTCGATAGCCGTAACGTCGAATCAGGCGATCGATCTTTTCGTCCTCGCCAAACGTCTCGACCCCCGGGGCAAGCACTGTCAGCCGACCGCCGTCGGCAATCATCATACGCGTCCGGTACACTGCCTTGTTGCCGAGCCAGGTGCTGTGAAACTCATCGGGATCGAGCCAAGCGACCACGTGGGTCGGTGCCTCCTCGACCATCGTGAAGTTCACTTCGAGCGCGAGTTCGGCCGCACGATAAAAGCACTCAACGCCGCGACCGGCAAAAAGGCCACGCACCGCCAGTTGGTCGTTTTCGTCCGTACCGACCACCGTGAGCACGTACAGGACGGGAACGGAGGACAGAAACTCAGCCGCTGCACGGTTGATCACCGCCCGGACCGGCGAATCGGCCCGACCCATGATGCGTTCCATTCCATACACAGCGCCAAGGTAGTGACTCCGATTTATACCCTCACGTCCGCCGGTCCCGATAAAGAGGTTCTTGGCGTGATTTGCCATTCCGATAACCTCGTGGGGGACAACCTGTCCAATCGAAAGAACGAGGTCGTGGCCGCCCTCGGCGACAAGGCGGTTGAGCTGCGCGGGCCACGCCCAGTCAAGACGCCCTTCGCTCACCTCGCGGACAAATTCGCGCGGAATCTCGCCAAGCTTCACGAGGTCTCTACGCCAATCGTGGACGCGGAACAACGAATCGGGAACGCCGGTAAACATCGTCTCACGTTCACTCGGGGTGAGCGGTCGATGGGTACCAAGTGCCGGGAGAACGTCCGTGAGGCGATCGCCGACCAGTTCATAGACAAGCGAGGTTATCTCGCCGGCATAAGAGTGATACCGGGAGAAATCGGGCGGAATCGCGAGTACGCGCGATCCTGCGCCGAAATGCTCCAACGTCGTTGAAAGAGCAGCTCGGATATCGTCTTTGGAGAGCGAGGCGCTCGGCCCGCCCCAACTCAGGACTGTGTCCACGGCGGGTTCTCCGGCAGAGCCGCTTGGAACGATTCGAGAAGCTCGGCCTGGTACCGGGCGTCCCACGAGCGATCGACAAAGCGCGGAATCGCGGTGTCGTGAAAATCCTTCCAGCTATCCTCTTCGATCCCGGGGAGAATCGGATAGAAAAAAGCGCCGACCGCTTGCGCCGCTTCGTAGTCGCCGGGAGCGTCGCCGATCATCAGTGTCGCGTCCCGAGCGTAGCGCTCGCTGCCCGTACAGGTCAGGAGGTGCTCGCGTTTACTACCCTGTTCCTGGCCGGCGATCGTTGCGGCGTAACTGTCGATGTCGTTTTCGCGCCACTCCCGTACGAGGGCCTCGAGCGGCGTCTGACTGACGACGACCAGATCCGCCTTTTTGGATAGCGCTTCCAAAGACTCGCGAACTCCGGGAAACGGCGGAACACCCGTGACGATCTCGGCAACGTTTTGATTGACGGCAAGCGACCACGCCATCACCTTTTCGAGCTCTTGACGCTCCGCTGAATCGGTCGGGAGCGAATCGATCTCCTCTTGCAAGGTCGCGTTTCCCAGGGCGCTGCTTCCTGCGGTCCAGGTACGGAGCGCCGGTAGCTGCGTGACCTCGAAGTCGCGCGCCCGAACCTCCGGACGTTCGGACAGTAACTCCAACGCTCGAATCACCGCCTTAAAACGGTTGATTCCGCGAGTCGTTGAGTAGAGATTGACAAACTCCCAGGTCTCTCGGGCGTACTTGCTGATCGCTTGAAGCGCAAAATGCTGTATAAATCGCGGGCAGAAGCACTCTTTCTGTTTGATCTCCATCGAATCAAATACGCATCCGTCTGAGTCAATACCGACAAATAATTCGTGGTCCGCTTTGAAGTCTTCAAGTGCGTGGGGCAATTTCGTTTCCT